>JBGMRN010000005.1:0-50859 GCA_048061535.1 Thermoanaerobaculales bacterium
CGGAAAACCCGAATCGATGGCGAGGTAACCTACTCCAGGTTCTGCACCTGCTCGCGAATCCGTTCCGCGGCCGCCTTGGCTTCGACCAACCGGTTTGTTACCCCCAGCTCGCGACACTTCGACCCGAGCGTATTGAGTTCTCGGTGGATCTCCTGACAAATGAAATCCAGAGTTCGCCCGACCGTACCACCGTCCGCCAAACGCTGGCCGAAAGTCTCGAGATGAGCACGGAGTCGCACGATCTCTTCGGATACATCGGAGCGGTCGGCCATCAGCGCTGCCTCCTGCACAACGCGTTCGGGCTCCATCGCCACCTGTCCTTCCAGGAGGGCGGCCACTCTCTCGCGAGTCCGCTCCAGGATCCGCCGACGAAAATCCGACATCTGCGGCTCGAACCAGTCGATGAAAGCCACCACCTCCCCAAGCTCCGACTCGATCTGCCGGCCCAAACGCGTGCCCTCTTCACACCGCATGGTGAGCGCCGCTTCCACCGCCTCGGTCACCACCGAGTCCAGCGCAACGGATTCGATTTCGTCGAGCAGGTTTTCCGGCGTCCTCACCGAGATCAGACCGGGCACGACCAGGACATCCCGTAGTTCCACCGACCCGGACACATTGTCGGGCAGGGCGAGCCCGGCCAGCTGTTCGAGCACATCGCCCACGGCCTCCGCGTTGACCGCAACATCCACCGAAGCCGCGCCGCTGCGCTCGAGGTTGAGCTGGGTCGTCACCCGCCCGCGCCGAAGATGTCTGGCCACCGCCGCACGCAGGACAGCCTCAAGTTCCGGTGCCTCTTCGCGGAGATTGGTGCGCACCTGGACATCGAGATATCGGTGGTTGACCGACCGCACCACTACCGATGCAGCGAAACGATCCGACAATCGACCCTGGGCCCGTCCGAATCCGGTCATACTGCTCACTGTCATCGCGCCCCCTATTCGAACCGAAGGTCACATGTCTCTCATCCCTAAGATGAACGATCGCCGTGCCGAATTCAACACGATCAGGTCAACTCCTGCATCTCGACCATCCGGCGATAGGTTCCTTGCGCAGCGATCAGCTCGTCGTGCGTTCCCTGGCCGACTATGCGGCCTTCCGCGAGCACCACGATGCGGTCGGCACGGCGGACGGTCGCCAGCCGGTGAGCGATCACGAGCGACGTTCTCCGGTAGATGAGCCGTTCGAGGGCGGCCTGCACCTCGAGCTCCGACTCCGGATCGAGAGCGGAGGTCGCCTCATCGAGAATGAGGATCGGGGGGTCCTTTAGCAACGCACGCGCGATAGCCAACCGTTGGCGTTGCCCGCCCGACAGCGTCACCCCGGCCTCCCCGATCACCGTCTCATAACCGTGCGGGAGCCGGCAAACGAAATCGTGCGCGTCGGCCGCCCGGGCAGCTTCCACGACTTCCCGATCCGAAATGCCCTGGGTTCCACATACGATGTTTCGGCGGACGGAGTCGTTGAAGAGAATCGTCTCTTGGGTTACGAGACCGATCTGCGCCCTCAGCGAGGCAAGTCGGAGGTCGCGCAGGTCGTGGCCGGCAAGTCTGATTGACCCTTCACACACGTCCCAAAAACGGGGGATCAGCTGCGCAACCGTGCTCTTGCCGGCGCCTGAGGGGCCCACCAGAGCGACCGTCCAGCCACGGGGCAGCTCGAGGTCGAAACCTCGGAGCACCCAGTTGCCCCCGTCGTAGGTGAAACCCACACCATCGAAGACAATTCCCTCTTCTTGTGGCCTGACCGCCGCCGAAAGCTCGTGAGATATGAGGGCTTCGACCGCGCCCGCCCGGTCGCGGATCGCCACCGGAGCATCGACAACGGAGAAGATTCGGCCGGCGGCGACCGTCGCCTGTTGCATGGCGAGATTGAACTTGTTGAGGCGCTTCAGCGGGTTGTATGCTCCGTACGCCGCGAGGAGGAAGGCTGAGAAATCACCGAGAGTCATGAGCCCGGCCGCAATTTGGGTTGACGCGTATGCAATCAGCCCCAGCGCCGCAGCGGCGCCCACGACTTCCATCACCGGCGCGTTGGCAATCCGGATCGCGTGCGCCGACAGGCTCGCACGATACAGCCGGTCATTCGCCCCAAGGAAGCGTTCAGCCAGAAGGTCGCTCATGCCGTACGTCTGTACGATCCGGATCCCCCGTACCGCCTCATCGAGAATGGTGGCCAACTCTCCAGTGTTTTCCTGGGCCTGTCGCGACCGGATTCGCAGCCTGCGGCTGAAGTGGACGACCGGAGCAAACAAAACCGGGGCCAGCACAGCCGCGGCCAAAGCCAGCCTGAGGTCAAGCGAAAGGAGATAGATCAACAGGGCGATGACCGTCAGCACGTCCTGTATGAGGTCTCCGAAACGCTCGGCGAGAGCCTCGCGAACAAGCTGGACGTCGTTGGTGGCGCGCGACACCAGAACGGCCGTCGGCGTCGCGTGGAAATACGCCGGGCTCTGGCCGACAAGCGCGCCAAACAACAACGTACGAAGGTCCCTAACCGTCGCCAATCCAAAGCGGGCGGCGGCAAACCGGGCAATGAAGGTCGCCAGATTCTTGACAAGGACCGCTATCAATGCAAGGACGAGGACAATTCCGCGGCCGCCGCCCAGGTGCGTCTGCACCAAGCCCTCGGCCCGGGAGGTCAGGTCATCGAGCAAGCCGACCAAGCCGGTCGCCTCGACCGGAGGAATCGCGTTCTCTTCGGAGACCGGGCGCAGAACCTGATCGTAGACGGGGCGAATCAGGTTGAACGCGAAGACGGTGGCCCCCGCGGCAACTGTCATGCTCGCCAGAGCCAGCAGCATCCAGGCTCCGTGACGCTGCGCCATCCTGATCAGGCGAAGGGAGTCGCGCACGCCCCAGTGTACCGGTGACCCGGTCCCCCGCGGTCACCAGCTTCCCGAAATGGTCGACGATGCGTTGATTCCGTTCCTGGCGGAAGTCAAAGCCAACTCTCGATCGCCGCCTAAATGAATGAAAACATTGAATTTACTCGTTTTCTCAAGGAGTGTGCTACAATTCGCGGCCGAGTTGCGTAAAAGGGAGGGTTAAGTCACCCAATGGCTGATCTTTACCAGTTCAGAACAGCTCCTGAGGAACCCCTGGATTGCATCTACGTTCTCCAGTGCTCCGGCAGCGATCCGCTCGACGGTCTCGAGTTTTCTGCAAAAGAGCGAAGGGCGCTGAAGCAGAAGGCGAAAGCCCTCGCCCCACGAGGCGAAGAGGGTGAGCTCATTTCGGGGGAATGTCCGCTGGCTCTTGCCCATCGAGTGACCTTTGTCGGCCTCGGCGAGGAGCGCAAGCTGACCCACACCAAGCTGCGCGAGGCCCTCTTACGGGTCATGCGCCAGGCAACCAAGAACCGCGAATACCAGATCGGTCTTGGGGTCCCGGTGAAGGTGCACGGACTTTCGGACGCGGAGTCACGCCTGATAGCGCTGCGGGAAGCTTCCATCGCCGACTACGCCTTCGATCACTTCAAATCGAAGAAGAACGAGTTCGACAAGATCGACGGCCTACACATTCTGCCTCTCGCCGGAGAGACCGAGGAGGAGCTTGAAGGACGGTTGGAACGGGTGCGATTGCTCCGTACCGCGGTTCAGATGGCGCGGGACCTCGCCAACCGACCGAGCAACGATCTGACTCCGGAGGCACTGGCGTCCTCTGCTCGCGAGATGGGCGAGGAGGTGAGCGGACTGCGCATCACCGTCCTCGGCATGAAGGAGCTCCTCAAGGAAAAAATGGGTGGCATCCTCGCTGTTGCACAGGGCTCACAGGAGGAGCCGCGGCTCATCGTCATCGAGCACCGCCCCAAGAAACCCAAGAAATCGATCGTTCTCGTCGGCAAGGGCGTGACCTTCGATTCCGGAGGCATCTCCATCAAACCATCCGCCGGTATGGGCTGGATGAAGTACGACATGTGCGGCGCGGCCACCGTTGTCGGTGTGATGCGCGCAGTGGCCGCTCTCGAGCTCCCCATCAAGGTCGTCGGCCTGATCCCAACCGTCGAGAACATGCCCTCGGGGACCGCGATCAAGCCTGGCGATATCATCAGTATGGCCAGCGGCAAGACGGTCGAGGTCGACAACACCGACGCCGAAGGCCGGCTGATACTCGCCGACGCTCTCCACTACTCAGCCCGCTTCAACCCGGATATCGTTCTCGACTACGCCACCCTCACCGGTGCCTGCGTGGTCGCCCTCGGGCACGAGGCTGCAGGAATGATGGGCAATGATCAAGAGCTCCTCGATACGCTCAAAAAGCTCGGCGAGGAGGTTGGTGAGCGGGTGTGGCCGCTTCCCCTGTACGACGAGTACGTGGATTACCTCAAGAGTGAATGGGCTGACCTCAAGAATGCGGGCAGCCGTTGGGGCGGCGTGGTGACAGCGGGGTCGTTTCTCAAGCAGTTCGTGCCCGAAAAGGTTTCGTGGGCCCACCTCGACATCGCCGGCGTCGGATACAGCGAGAAGGAACACGGCGGGCTTCCCCCGGGCGCCTCGGGGTTCGGTGTCGTGCTCACGGTGGCGTACCTCGAGAATCTGCTGAAAACCTGAGAATACAAAGCGCCGCGGCCAACGCAGCGCTTTTCTTGTCGGAACAACGAGGCTTGAACAGAACTCCTTCGACCGAAGGCCGTTCTCCGACTCTCCAGGTCGGATCGATCGAGGTCTCGCCTCCGGTGATTCTGGCGCCCATGGCCGGTGTCACCAACTATCCGTTTCGATCGCTCTGCCGCCGGTTCGGAGCGGGTCTCTTCGTCAGCGAAATGATCACGGCGCGTCCGCTCGTGGACGGCCATGAGCGAACCCTCAAACTCGCCGATTTCGGCCCCGACGAGACCCCCCGCAGCCTGCAGCTTTATGGTGTCGATCCGCACTATGTGGGAGAGGCGGTGCGCCGGCTGGTCGGTGAGGGTCGCATCGATCACCTCGACCTCAACTTTGGATGTCCGGTGCGTAAGGTGACCCGCAAGGGAGGTGGGGCGGCGATTCCTGCGAAGCCCCGCCTACTCGCGGCCATCGTCCGTTCGGCGGTACGTTCGGCCGGCAATGTTCCGGTGACCATCAAGTTCCGCATGGGCATCGACGAGGGCCACCTCACCTACCTCGAATCGGGGCGCATCGCCGAAGGGGAGGGCTGTGCCGCGGTGACCCTCCATGCGCGAACCGCCGCACAGCTCTACGACGGTCGGGCGCGGTGGGAGGCCATCGCCGACCTCAAGTGCGCTGTGGCGACGATTCCGGTCATCGGCAACGGCGATATCTGGGTAGCCGAGGACGCCTTACGGATGGTGAGCGAGACAGGGTGCGACGGCGTTGCGATCGGACGCGGCTGCCTGGGCCGCCCATGGCTTTTCCGGGATCTGGCGGACGCCTTCGCGGGCCGAAAATTGCGCCCCCCTCCCGCCTTTGGCGAGGTGAGCGATATCATGCTCGAGCACGCCCGGCTCCTGGTCGGCTGGTTCGGCGAACGCCCGGCCATCCTCGCCTTCCGCAAGCACGGGGGCTGGTATACGAAGGGCTTTCGTTCCAGCGCCCGCCTGCGCGAAAAACTGATGCGAGTCGCCAGCCTCGACGAGCTGGAAGAGGTTCTCGCCGGAATCGATCGGACCGAACCTTGGCCCGCTCGCGGAGATCAAATCCGGCGCGGCAAGCGATCCGGCACCCAGAAGGTCGTGCTGCCGGAGGGTTTCCTCGACAGCCTCGATGACGACGCTCCGCCGGATTCTTCGGCCGAGGATCCCACTTCCGGAGGGTGATCAATTCCCAGTTCTTAATTCTCAATTCTCAATTACTTCCCATGCCACCGGGTGCCAAAGGTGACGAGACGTAATTCAGAACTGAGAGTTGAGAATTAGAGTTGTCGGGTCGGCAGCTCGGGGCCGCCTTCGAACTCACAGCTCCCGAGATCAATGCCCTCCTCCCGGCACGTGCAACTCGGCCCACCGCAGGAACCACGCAGGCTGCGTCCGGTAAAGATCACCCCAACCGCCATCACCAGTACGACAACGAGAAAGAGACCAAAGGTCAGCAGGAGAGTCTGCATGGAATGATCCTATTCTATTTCCTCGGCGGATTGGGTGAGCTCCGCCCACATAGGCGTCCTGAACTCGTCGAAACCACCGTCCGAAGTCCGCACCAGGAAAAGGGCCGCAAGTTCCGCCTCCTCCGCCAGCGCCCAGCCCTCGTCCGGCCCAAGCACGTCCAGGGCGGTCGCGAGCGCGTCGGCCCTCATGCAGCTTTGGCTGATCACCGACACGGATGCCAGCTCGTGGGTGACGGGGTGTCCGGTGCGTGGATCGATGGTGTGGGAAACTCGATCACCGTCGAGTTCACGGAAGTTCCGGTAGTCCCCGGAGGTCGCCATCGCAGCATCGGACAGGGCGACGGCTACCCGGACCTCTCGCCCACTCTCATCCGGACGTTCAACTCCGATGCGCCATACGCGCCGGGTGGCGTTGCGGCCACGCGTCCGCACCTCACCACCGATCTCGACCATGTAATCCCGGATACCTGCTCCATCGAGACTCGACGCCACCCGATCGACCGCATAGCCCTTGGCGATCGCCGAGAGGTCGCAGCGGAGATCGGTGCGGGTCTTGTACAGAAGACCTTGCTCGGAATCGATCTTCAACTTCTCCCATCCGATCACCGCCATGAGTTTGGCAAGACGTTCCTCACTCGGCCATCCGGCCGAAGGCCCAGGACCGAAACCCCACGCATCCACCAGCGGACCCACCGTGATATCGAAGGCGCCACGTGAGAGACGGGCCACGGCCAGGGCCTCAGTCATCACCTCCACCAACTCGCGAGAGGCCTCGAACGGCTCTGTGCCGTGCCGGTTGAAACGACTGAGCTCGGACTCCGGCTTGTAGGTCGACATGGCGCCGTCGACATCGTCCACAGCTTCCCGCACCTTTGCGGCGAGCCGCCGGCGTCCGGCTTCGTCGAGATCATCCGCCACCACCTTGACGGTGAAGGTCGTGCCCATGGTCGGCCCGCTCACCACCCACTCCTGCAGCCTTGCCGATTGCTGCGGCTGGCGCGTGAAGACGGTGATGAAAAGTGCAACAACAAAGATTGCCGGCGCCACCATGCGGCGAAGCGGCAGTGGTCCACCCACGATGCGCTTCTCCGGATCCCCGGCGATCAACCGCCGAAATCGTCGAGCAGAATATTCTCGGGTTCCACACCGAGGTCAAGGAGCATGCTGATCACCGCCTGGTTCATCATCGGCGGCCCGCACATGTAGTACTCCACGTCCTCGGGCGCCGGGTGGTCCTTGAGGTGGTTGTCATAAACGACCTGGTGGATGAAACCCGTGGCCCCGGTCCAGTTGTCTTCCGGCAGCGGATCGGAGAGCGCCAAGTGCCACTCGAAATTCGGGTACTCCGCGGCGATCGAATCGAAGTCGTCCTCGTAGAAGGCCTCACGCAGGCTGCGGGCGCCGTACCAGAAGGAGACCTTTCGTTTTGTATGGAGGCGTTTGAACTGGTCAAAGATGTGGGAGCGCATCGGCGCCATGCCGGCACCGCCGCCGATGAAGACCATCTCGTTGTCGGTCTCCTTGGCAAAGAACTCGCCGAATGGACCGGATATCGTGACCTCGTCACCGGGCTTGAGGTTGAAAATGAACGAGGACATCTTGCCGGGCGGGAGGTTCGGCATGTTCGGAGGGGGCGAAGCGATGCGCACGTTGAGCATGATGATGCCCTTCTCCTCCGGGTAGCTCGCCATCGAGTAGGCGCGGCTCACCTCCTCGTCGACCTTGGAGACGAAACGCCACATGTCGTACTTGTCCCAGTCCTCCCGGTACTCGTCTTCGATCTCGAAGTCCGCGTACTTGACCACGTGCGGTGGGCACTCGATTTGGATATAGCCGCCGGCGCGGAAGGGAACCTCCTCCCCCTGGGGGAGCTCCAGCACGAGCTCTTTGATGAAGGTTGCGACGTTGTGGTTGGAGCGCACCCGGCACTGCCACTTGCGGACGTCGAAGATCTCGGGCTCGATCTCGATCTTCATGTCCTGCTTGACCTTGACCTGGCAGGACAACCGTGCGCCCGTGCGCGCCTCGCCACGACTGATGTGGGAGGTCTCGGTGGGCAGGATGGCGCCGCCGCCCTCCAACACGTCCACCTTGCACACGCCGCAGGTCCCCTTGCCGCCGCAGGCCGAGGGGATATAGATGCGGTGCATTGCGAGGGTGTTGAGGAGGGTGTTGCCCGCGGGTGTTGTCATGCCTTTGTCGGGATCGTCGTTGATCGAAATGACCACCTCAGCCGACGCCACCAACTTCGACTTGGCGAGCATCAACACGACCACGAGGGCGACGATGATGAAAACGAATACGGCGACACCGAGAGTGATGGTTACCATCGAAGAGCCCACCTAGAGTTGGATGCCGGCGAAGGCCATGAAGGCGATGGCCATCAGCCCGGTCACGAGAAAGGTGATTCCGAGCCCACGCAGAGCCGGCGGAACGTTGGAGTAGTGCATCTTCTCGCGGATCGCAGCAAGGGCAACAATGGCAAGCCAGAACCCCACCCCCGATCCGAACCCGTAGACGGTACTTTCGGCGGCGGTGTAGTCACGCTCGACCATGAACAGCGAAGCGCCGAGAATGGCGCAGTTCACCGCGATGAGTGGCAAGAAGACGCCGAGCGCCGCGTACAGGCCGGGAGCGAAGCGATCCAGAACCATCTCCACGACCTGTACCATCGCCGCGATCGATCCGATGAAGGCGAGGAAGCGGATGAAGCCGAGATCGACGCTCGCCCACTCGGGGTTGATCCAGGTGAGAGCGCCCTCCTTGAGGAGGAAGTTGAAGATCAGACTGTTCAACGGGGTGGTTACGGTGAGAACGAATGTGACCGCCGCGCCGAGACCGATCGCGGTATCCACCCTCTTCGACACCGCGAGGAACGAACACATGCCCAAGAAGAAGGCAAGCGCCATGTTTTCGACGAAGATCGCCTTGACGGCGAGGCTGAGGTAGTGCTCGAGCATCTCAGTCCTCCCTCAGCTCCGGCTTCCAAGACCGGAGCACCCAGATCGCCGCGCCAATGAGAAAAAACGCCCCCGGAGCAAGCACGAAGAGACCGTTGGGCTGATACCAGCCTCCCTCGGTGATCACCGGCAGCACCTGGTAGCCGAAGAGCTTGCCCGCTCCCACCAACTCGCGAAGGAACCCGACGACGATCAGGATGAGACTGTAGCCGAGACCGTTGCCGAGGCCGTCCAGCAGGCTGTCGAGGGGCGGGTTCTGCATGGCAAATGCCTCGGCACGGCCCATCACGATACAGTTCGTGATGATCAAACCGACGAAGACCGAGAGCTGCTTCGAAATGTCATAGACGAATGCCTGCAAGATCTGGTCGGTGACAATCACGAGCGAGGCGATGATCACCAGCTGGACGATGATACGGATCGACGGCGGGATGAGGTCGCGAATCAATGAAATCGACAGATTCGACAACGACAGCACCGCGATCACCGCCAACGACATCACCACCGAGGTTTCGAGCTTGGTTGTCACCGCCAAAGCCGAGCAGATGCCGAGCACCTGGGCGGCGATGGGGTTGTCGTTGAACAGGGGGTCGAGGAGGGCCTTCTTCTGGTTCTGGTTCATGACGCGCTCCCTGAGACCCGAAACTTCTCCAGGTAGGGTTCAAACCCGTTCTCGCCCAGCCAAAACTGGACCAGATGGCTCACGCCACGGGCTGTGAGCGTCGCGCCGGACAAACCGTCGACCCGGTAGGGATCCTCCTCGGCGGGACCGGCACTTCCCTTGATCACCGTGATCGCCGGCTCGCCGTCCGCGTCATACGCCTTGCGGCCGACCCAGCGGGCCTTCCATGACGGGTTGTCCACTTCGCCACCGAGACCCGGAGTCTCACCGTGCTCATAGAAAGTGATGCCCTCGATGGTGGTCGTGTCCGGCGCCAGAGCGAGGAACCCGTACAGCGTCGACCATAACCCCTTGCCCTCGATGGGCAAGATCAGCAACTCGATCTCGTCCGCCGCCACTCTCTGATAAATTAGCGCCTTCGAGGGCAGGCGGGTGATGCCGGCCTGGTTGGCCGGCGCCTTTCGACTCAGTGACGGGTCCTTGATGGCCCTGCGCTGGTCATAGGTGGCCGCATCCACGGTGTCGTCATACTCTCCGCTCTGGAGATCGACGACCCGCGTGCGGATATTCTGGTCGAAAAGCCGCTGCACCTCGTCGGCGGTCGTCGACTGGTCTTCCTCGATGAGCCCGGCCACCACCAGTACTTTGGTCTGGCGGTCGAGCACCTTGTTGCGATCCTGTCGTTCTCTCAAAGCCACCGCCGAGGTCGAGACCACGACCGAGCACACCAGGCACACCGCGACGGCGAAGCCGATGATGTAGGTATTACTGAACTGCCGCATGGCGCGCCACCCTCCGTTTGATATTCGCCTGCACGAAGAAATGGTCGATGAACGGGGCAAACATGTTCATGAATAGAATCGCCAGCATCATTCCCTCCGGATAGGCGGGGTTGACCACTCGCACCAGCACGACCATGATTCCGATGCCGAGGCCGTAGACCAGCTTGCCCCCTTCGGTAAAGGCTGACGACACGGGGTCGGTGGCCATGAAGACCGCGCCCAGCGCCCAGCCTCCGAGCACCACGTGCCATCCGAAAGAAATCCCGAAGGCAGGGTTGGTTACCGAGCCGATGGAATTGAGAATGGTCGCCATCCCGGCGGTACCGAGAGTCACCCCCAGCATGGTCCGCCACGATCCGATCTGACAAATAATCAACACCGCCGCACCGAGGAAACAGAGGACCGCCGAGGTCTCGCCCATCGATCCCGGAACCAAGCCGAGAAACGCATCCATCCACTGGTGCGATCCAATCGCCCCCAGCGCCTCTTTCCCTTCAACTACAGCCCTGGCCAGAGGGGTCGCTCCGCTGAATCCGTCCACTCCAATGAAGTCGGAGGCAATCCACGGCCGGTCGCCCGAAATCTGGGCTGGGTAGGCAAAGAACAGGAAGGCGCGGGCGATGAGGGCCGGGTTGAAGATGTTCATGCCTGTGCCGCCGAAGATTTCCTTGCCGATCAACACGCCAAAGACGACGCCGGTCGCCACTTGCCACAGCGGAATCGTCGGCGGCAGGATCAGCGGCAGCAAGAACCCGGTAACGAAGAACCCCTCGTTGATCTCATGTCTGCGGACGCTGGCGAAGAGCACCTCGACGGCGCCGCCGGCCGCAAACACGACGACGAATATCGGCACGAAGTAGAGGGCGCCGTGGACAAAGCAAGCCAGCACATCGGTCGTGAATCCGAGGCCGAGAGCCTCGAAGGCGCGCGTCTGCCAGGTCTGCAGCGGCTGGGCCCCAGCCTCTATTGCGCGGTTGGCCTGCAAGCCGGTGTTGTAAATTGACATGAAGACGATCGGCATCAGCGCCGCGACCACCACCCCCATCATCCGCTTGAGGTCGAGGGCATCGCGGACGTGAGTGGTTCCGGTGGTGACGTGGCCAGGGCTATAGAAAAGCGTGTCAACCGCTTCGTAGAGAGGGTGGAGGCGCTCGAACCTTCCTCCCGGCTCGAAGGCCGGCGCCTGCTTGTCGAGGAGCGTGCGCAGGATTCGCATCAGCCCTCCTTCCAGATTTCGAGCAGGTTGCGGCGCAAAGCCGGGGCGTAGTCCTCTTTGCCCGGGCTGACGAAGGAGCACAGAGCCAGATCCTCCTCGTCCAATTCGAGGCAACCAAGGGCTTCCGCGCGTTCGAGATCTCCGGAAAGCAAAGCGCGGAGGAGGAAAGTCGGCATGATGTCCAGCGGCATCACCCTCTCGAACATGCCGATCGGCACCATCGCCCTATGGCCGCCGTGGGCTGAGGTTGTGAGGTCGAAGCGCCTGGAGAAACCGAAGCTCGACGCGAAGGCGCGCACAGTTGAGTAACTACCGAATCCCAACCGCATCCACCCGAGAAACTCGCGCCGGCTGTCCTCGGCAAGGCACGAGATCTGGGTCGCATATCGACCCAGATAGCCCTCGACCTCACCCATTGCGCGGTGCCCGTAGAGAACCGAACCCGAAATCACTCGGACCTCTCCCTCCGTGAGCTCGCGATCGACCAGAGCATCGATCGAGGCCCCGAGGCGAGTTGCCAGCAGCCGAGGATTCTTGACCACGGGTCCCCCGAGGGCAACCACCCTCTCGACGTCAAGCTTCCCTGTGGTGACAAGACGTCCGATAGCCACCACGTCCTGACAACCCACATACCAGACGCTTTTCTCGCGGTCGACCGGATCGAGCAAATGGATATGAGTTCCCGCCAGGCCCGCTGGATGTGGGCCCCGAAACTCCTCCACTTGAAGCCTCGGGGCGTCGCCGAGATCGGAAATCGGAGCATTCTCGGTTCGGCACACGAAGACCGGTCCCTCGGTTAGCATCGACAGCGCCCACAGGCCGCGCTGAAGGTCCTCCTGCTTTCCCTCGAGGACGACCGATGGGTCGGCGCCGTTAGGGTTGGTGTCGATGGCGGTGACGAAGATCGAGTGACAGGCTTCGGTCGGTGCGGGAACAATCGAGAATGGCCGCCGCCTGATCGCCGTCCACAGTCCCGACTCAACGAGCAGATCCCGAACGGCGGGTCCATCCAAATCACGGACATCACGGCCGGAAAAACTGGAGAACTCCTGATGATCGGCGTCGGCCGGCTGGCCCTTTGCCTCGGGCGGCGTCAATTCCACCACAACCGATCGCAGCGCCCGCCGCTCGCCCCGATGGATGGCGACCACCGTTCCGGCCCCCGGAGAGGTATAGCGGACCCCTTCTGTCTTCCGATCTTCGAACAGAACCTGGCCGCGTTTCACCGCCTCACCGGCCTGGACGTGCATCCTTGGTTTCATGAAAGGGTAGTCACGGGCGAGGATAGCGATCCTGGAAACGGTCGCGCCCGGCTCGATGCGTTGAACCGGCCCGCCGCTGATCGGCAGATCGAGCCCCTTCTTGATGACGTTTGTTGCCATGCCGAGCCCTTTTCTGCCTGCTGCGTGACGATCCGTTTCAGCAGGCTCGCGAATCATAGCAGGACCGAATCGACCGGTTCACCACCCCCCATTCGACGCGGGGAACCCGCAACCTCCGCGGCGGCCGAGACGACGATTCGACGCTGGCCGAAAACGTGACGCCATGGCGTATTCGGGTTAAGCTCCATTCAAGACTCTGGTTCGGGGGGAGGCGTTACTCATGGTCGATGTACCGACTGTCCGACAACTGATGACCAAAGCCGCCCGCACGTTTCGCGTGGACGAACCCATGGGCGAAGCGATGCGAACCCTCGCGCGATCGTCATTTGCTGCGATCCCGGTGATCGACAACGAGGATCGTCTGGTCGGCCTGCTGAGCGAAAAGGACTGCCTGCGCACCATCACTCAGTGGGCGTACGAACGGGTCGCGGGAGGGACGGTCGGCGACTACATGTCTCCGCTCGAGGTTGCGGTCACTCCGGAGATGGATGTGCTGACGGCCGCGCGTGCCTTTCTCGAATGTAACTTCGCGTGTCTGCCGGTGACCGAAGACGACAAGCTGGTTGGTCGTCTGGTTCGCCATGAGGTGCTCAATGGCATCGACCGCTGGGCGTCGACGATCGACAAGGACCGGGGCAATCGTCTCACCAAAACATCCGAGCACGAACGCCCGTCAACCATCGAGGAGATCCAGAAAGTGGCGTCCTCCCACAGTCGGGACCAGCTCTCGCAGATCTTCCGCAAACACTGAAGAGCGATTCCTCGCCTTGCGGAAAACGGCGAGCGTGTTCTCGAATGGACCGGGGAATAGTCAGACTGAGTTAAGCTCTCATTCAGATGAAATGGGGAAAGTTCCGCTTCTTCGGTAAGCACATGTACCGGGATCTCTTGATCACGATGGCGGTGATCATCACCGGACGCGCCATCGTTCCCAACCGACTCGTGGGCGCGAAGCTCGACGACCTCGTCCTCACTGCGATTCTCGTCGTCGCTCTCTTAGAGATCACGCGCTCCCGCCGTCATGTGTGGATTGGGGTCATCCTCGGGCTGCCCGCCATCGCGTCGCGGCTGGTGAACGCGTTTACTCCCGATTCGGTGGCCGTGGGCAACGTGGTCCTCGGGATCACCAGCCTGTTTTTCGGCTTTCTCATCTGGCAGATCCTGCATGACCTGCTGAAGGGCAACCGATCCACCGGCGAACAGATCTTCGGCGCGATCTGCGCCTACCTCTTCATCGGCGCGCTCTTCGCCCTCGTTTTCGCCCACGCCGAGTTCGTCGATCCCGGGGCCTTCTCCGTCTCGGAGAACCTGATCGCTGTCCATGGTGATCGTCCACTCTCTCTCTTCACTTATTTCAGCTTTGTCACCCTCACCACCTTAGGCTACGGTGACATCACCCCGATCAGCGAAGCAGCGAGGACCTTGGCCTGGTTCGAGGCTCTGGTAGGGCAACTCTACCTGGCGGTGATGATCGCCGGTCTGGTGGCAGTCCACATCTCCGGCGGCAGGCAGGGGCGCCAAGGTTCGACGCCGCCGGCCCCGGACCCCGAGGATCCTGGAGATCAGGAACCACCGGCCGACGGAGAGTGAGAGGAGCCAGGTTCTTCTTTGCTACAGTCCGTCGGTGATGGAGCTATGGTTTCTTCCCCTGCTCACGCTGGTCGGCGTCGCTGTCGGTTTCATCAATGTCATGGCCGCCGGCGGGTCCTTGATATCGATGCCGGTACTAATTCTCCTCGGACTCGATCCCGCGACGGCCAACGGAACCAACCGCATCGCCATCCTCGTCCAGAACATCACGGCGGTGAACCGCTTCCGCAGCAAGGGTTTTTCCGAGCCCCGTCTCAGCCTCAGCCTCTCGCTAAGCACAATTCCCGGGGCCATTGCCGGAGCGGTCGCTGCGATCGCCATCGACCCCGTGGTTTTCAACCGCATCCTCGGGCTGGTGCTCGTTCTTGCGGTGTTCCTCATCCTGGGCAACGAGCGACCGCCGAAGCAGGACCGCGAGGGGAAGGAAAGAGCAATCCAGGCCCATCTCGCAATGGTCGGCGTCGGTTTCTACGGTGGATTCCTTCAAGGCGGGGTGGGTTTTCTCATCATGCCGATCCTCTACCGCCTGTTGCGGCTGGATCTCGTGCGGGTCAACATGCACAAGGCCTTCATCATCGGCGCCTACACCATTCCGGCGTTGTTGGTCTTCGCCGCCCAGGGCAAGGTGTGGTGGCTGGGCGGATTCGCCCTGGCGGCCGGCAACGCGGCCGGTGCGTGGGTCGGGACCCACGTCACGATCACCGGAGGCGAACGAGCGGTACGGATCGTCTTTGTCATCGCCGTCATCGTCATGGGCGGCCGGTTGATATTCGCGGGCTAGCCCGCATTCCTCACCATTTTTCTGCCTGCGATCCGAGCTCATGTGACGTGCAACCTGAGCCAAACCGGGGGGGCGCCACATTCTTGGCTCCGAACCCGCTGGGTTGGCGACAGGAGGTACAACCCAACCAGTCGATTCTCTTTTAGGTGTATGATGTCCCCGGAACACGGATCGTGAGCGGGAGGTCTGCCGTGAAATTTTTGAAAAATCTGGCCAGGACGCTGCCGATCGTGGCTGCGGTCGCGGCACTCTCCGCTTGCAATAACAAACCGGTGGTCGGCGTTCTACTGCCGATGACCGGTTCGGCCAGCAACTACGGCGAGTCCATGAAAAAGGGCTTCGACATGGCCCTCGACGAGGCTCAGGGCAGCCTGCCCGATGGCTTTCAGGTTCTATGGGGCGACACCGCCAGCGATCCCGCTACGGGTGCAGCCGAGCTCCGCCGCCTCGCCGGAAAAGGCGCCAAGCTCATCCTCGCAGGCACGACCAGTGACACAGCCCGCGCCCTCCTGCCGGTGCTCGAGGAGACTCGGACGGTGTGCATCAGTCCGTCGGCGTCGGCGCCGAGCCTGACCAAGGACTCGAGGCTGTTCTTCAGGGTCTTTGCGTCGGACGAGCTCGAGGGACGCAGGGCAGGACGATTCCTCCATGAGGACCAGGACAAAAGCTCGGTCCTCATTTACGCCGAAGACTCGGCCCAGGCGCGGGGCATCGAGCCTCCTTTCCGTCAGGTCTTCGAGCAGGCGATGGGAGGCGAGGTCGTGGGGCGGGTCCTGCTCAGCGATCCTGACTGGGAGGAGGAGTCCGCCGACCTTCTCGCAGCCCACAATCCGGCCTCCGTTTACATCGTCGCCTATGGAGAAAAAACGATCGAGGTGTTGCGCCACTTGAAGGCCAAACGCTACCAGGGCACGATCTGCGTCAGCTCGGCCTTCTACACCGGGGAGGTTGTCGACCGGTACCCGGAACTGGTCGAGGGGGTTTTCTTCCCCCAGCCCGCCTTCGATATCAAGGACGAGCGAAAGCTCGTCCAGAACTTCGTTACCAGCTTCAGGGAACGTTTCAAGCGGGACCCCGACATTTACGCCGCTCACGCCTACGACGCGATGCGGATCGCGATCTTTGTCTCGGAGGAGGCCCAGGTCTTCAACGCCTCCGGCATCAAGAAGACCCTGAACTTTGGGATCAAGGAGTTCCCCGGAGTCACCGGCATTATTCAGTTCAACGACTATGGCGACGTGCACCGCAACCCCATCATGTTCATCATCAAGAACGGCGAGGTCCTGAGCTACGAACGCTATGTCAAAGAAGAGAAAGAAAAGATCCGAAAACGGATCGAGAAATTGCTCGGGGGTTGACCGTCTCGCCGGAGGGATCGAGACCCTTTTTTCAAACCGCATATTTCACCGGGTTTCGTTGCGAGTTGCACGTCAGCCCATCCTTTTTACCCCGTCGCGAAGTGAGGTTGTGAGATATGCGGGTTCGGCTCGAATCTATCGGGTGCCGCCTCAACATCGGTGAGATCGAAGCGATGGCGCGCGACCTGGCCGCGGCCGGGCACCGCGTCGTCGGTCCCGGCGAGGATGCCGATCTGTGCATCCTCAACACCTGCACCGTCACCGCGATCGCCTCCCGAAAATCGCGCCAGCTCATCCGCCAGCTACGGTGCGCACACCCCGAAGCTTCGGTAGTGGTCACAGGTTGCGACGCCGAGCTCGCCCCGCGAGAAATTCTTGCCGCGGGCGTGGACCTGGTTGTGGGCAATACAGACAAGGAACGCCTGCTCCAGCTCACTGCAGAGGCCGGCCTGCTACCCGAGTCCACGACGGCGCCCGAAGACTCGGCGCCCTTCGCGCCCGGTGGTTCCTCGAGAACCCGCGCCTTCCTCAAGGTCCAGGACGGTTGCGACAACCGATGCGCCTTCTGTGTAGTCACCATCGCTCGCGGGCCCGGCCGCAGCCTCGGCGCGGATAGCATCGTCAACGAAGTCCACGCTCTCTGCCGGCTGGGCTATCAGGAGATCGTGCTCAGCGGGGTGCATCTCGGATCCTATGGCCGAGATCTCGGCGACAGCAGGGGACTCGAACGTCTCGTACAGCGCATTCTGGCCGAAACCGATGTGCCGCGACTTCGTCTGTCGTCGGTCGAGCCGTGGGACCTCGACGCAGCCTTCTTCGAGATCTTCAGCAATTCCCGACTGCTCCCCCACCTGCACCTCCCCCTGCAGAGCGGCTGCGATAAGACCCTTCGCCGAATGGTCCGGCGCACAACCCGTGAGACGTTCTCGAAACTGGTTGCAAGCGCCCGAGCGGCTGTTCCCGACCTCTCTGTGTCCACCGACATCATCGTCGGCTTCCCGGGGGAGAGTGATTCCGAGTTCGATGAATCTCTCGCTTTTGTCGAAGGCACAGCCTTCTCCCGCCTCCACGTCTTCCGATACTCCCGTCGCGACGGCACCCCGGCGGCCGTGATGCCCAACCAGGTTCCCGGACCGGTGGTTCAGGACCGAAGCCGCCGCATGCGTCTCCTCGGGACCGAGCTCGAGCGCCGTTTCAACTCGGCGTTCATCGGGCGCGAGGCCGAGGTTCTGTGGGAGGCCGGCGAGGAGTTCGGTCCGGACGTTCTGTGGAGCGGACACACACCGAACTACATTCGGGTCACCGCAACCACCTCGCCCAAAGAGGATCTGCTCAACCACATCACTCCAACTACGATTCTCGAAACCACGCCGGGGGGAGTGGTTGGGAGAATCAGGAATGAGATTTCGGAATTCGGAATTCGGATTTGCCGGCGCGCCGGGGCGGCCGAGAAATCTGAAGCGAGCTTCCCGCGTTCGCGCGCGATGGGTGGAAAGTGAAGCAATTTTCGGAATTCGGATTTGCCGGCGCGGGGAAGCGATCGGATAGCTTGACGCCTGCTGCCCGCGAATCGGCGCGCTCCTGGCGCCCCGCTGGCGCCGTGACCCACACCACCGTGAGCGGGTGGCCGCTCGCCGGCGATACCCGGCTGCGGCCCGCGGACGGCGGGCACTATCGCAGAAAAACGATACACTGGCGTTCAAGGAGGAACCGTGGATCGAATCGTTGGTTTTCTATTTGAGGCGGGTATGCTCAAACGTACGCCGCGCAGCGGTTGGCAGTTCCTCGGCGCTGGTTCAGAGAGCGTCGCAGAGCACGTGTTCCGTACCACTCTCGTTGCCTTCGTGCTCGCCCAAATGGACGACTCGGTCGATGCCGACAGAGTACTCCGCCTGGCCCTGTTCCACGATCTACCTGAGACCCGCACGGGCGACCTCAACTACGTGAATCAGAGGTACGTCGAGGCGGACGAGAAACGGGTGGCGCACGATATGACGGAGGGCCTGCCATTTGCCGACGAGCTCCGAAATCTGTTGTCAGAGTACCGCGAGGAATGCTCGCGCGAGGCCATCCTGGCCCACGACGCCGACCAGATCGAGATGCTCCTCGAACTCAAGGAACGCCTCGACTCCGGCTGCCCGGCCGCGGCCGGCTGGGTACCTTTCGTGGAGCGCCGGCTCCGCACCGACACCGCCCGCAACCTTGCGCGACACATCCTCGAGCAGGACTCGGCGTCGTGGTGGTTCGATCGTGATTCCGACTGGTGGGTTCGCGGCAGCAAGCGATGAGCACCCTTGACTCACCAGCCGGGATCGTCAATCCTCGACTTCTCGGTTCGAACCGCAGGCGACGGCCATCATGGGGAAATTGTCCATGATGACCCGGAGGTCAGTCGTGATCAGAAGATCGAGTCCACTGGCGCTCTTCGCAGCCATATTGCTCGGCTCGTGCACCTCCACGGTGGACCTCCAGGTGCGTGCCGAGTACAGCCGGACTGCGTCGTTTAACGAGTGGAAGACCTTCCGCTTCGCCAGTGGACCCTCGCGTTCCGGTCGGGGCCACTACCCGATGTACGAACAGATAATCCGGTCAGCGATCGAGGAAGAGCTCACCGCGCGGGACTACACCAGGATCGAGGAAGGGGCTCCGGATTTTCGAGTCGCCTTCGAGCTGGTTTTTCGAGGAGATTCGAAGCCGCAGGTAACTCCGCAAACCAGCGGCGCCGAACCACAGGCCAAATCGTATGCCGGCGGGCGCCCGAGCGGCACCCTGATCGTGAAGATGCTCGATCCATTGTCGGGTCAGGTCCTGTGGACCGGACAGATCTCGAATATTCAAATGAACGCCATTACCACGGAAAAAAAGCTGCGCAACGCGGTGTGGCGCGTTCTGGCGGAGTTCCCGCCGCTGACCAAATGATCATGAACGTGGGCGGTTGGAGGGGACCCCGGTGAAGATGACCCCCATGCTCCGGCAGTACCTGAAACTCAAGGAGCAGGCCGGCTCGGCGCTTCTCCTCTACCGCATGGGGGACTTCTACGAGCTCTTTTTCGAGGATGCCCAGGTCGCTGCTCCGGTCCTCGGGATCACCCTCACCCGGAGACGTCAGAACGACTCGGTCGAGGCACCGATGTGCGGCGTTCCGCACCACGCCTTCGATGGGTATCTGGCCAAGCTCCTGGGCGCGGGGTTTCGAGTTGCGGTAGCCGAACAGGTCGAGGACCCTGCGGAGGCGAAGGGTTTGATCCGGCGAGAGATCATCCGCACCCACACTCCGGGGACAATCTCCGACACCGAGATCCTTGACGGATCCGAGCACTGTTTCCTGGCCGCGTGCGGCGGCTACGACGACGCCTTTACCCTCGCCTGGATCGAGGTCTCCACCGGAGCATTCGAGGGCATCCGATGCAGCAACCAACAGTCCTTGACCGAGCATCTGGCCCGCCTTCGCCCGCGCGAGCTCCTGGTGGCCGAGGACTGGGATGGCTGGCAGAGTCTCTGGCCTCCCGAACTCCCCAAACCAGTGCTGACGCCGGTCCCGGCTGAGAGCTTCTCTCCTTCAGCCGGCGAACTTCGCCTGCGGCGAGTCCTCGAGGTGAGCTCTCTGCGAGGCTTCGGGTTGGAAGCTGGCGAGGCGTTGGTCGGCATGGCCGGCGCTCTGCTCGGGTACGTCGAGAATACCCAGCGAGGCGCGCTCAACCACGTCGGCGCCTTCGTCTGCCGCGATGGAGGCGACGCCCTCGAAATCGACAGGGCCAGCCTCCGAAACCTCGAGATTGAGCGAACGGTCGATGGCGGGCGGTCCGGGTCTCTGGTCGACGTTCTCGACCACACCCTGACCCGCATGGGATCCCGCCTGCTTTGCGACCGGCTGGTGAGGCCGAGTGTGGATCTGGAAGAGATCGACCACCGCCATCGAGCCGTCGCAGAGTTGGTGGACGACACCGAGTTGGTCGTGGGTTTGCGCGAGGCAATGGCCAAGGCGCCTGATCTGGAACGGCTCGCCGCCCGGGTCGGGCTCGCCCTGGCCACGCCGCGAGAATTGCAGAGCCTCCGTGCCGGCCTCGACCTGCTGCCCGGCGTCAAGGAGGTCGTCCGCAACGCCACGTCGTCGAGGCTACGGCGTCTCGGCGACGATCTTGACCCCATGACCGATCTTGCCTCGATCCTCCACACCCGGCTGGCTGCGGAACCGGCCCAGGTCGCCGGCCAAGGAACGATCGCCGGGGGTTGGGACGCCGAGCTCGACGAGCAACGTAGCCTTGCCCGCGGCGGCAAAGAGCTGCTGGCCGGTATCGAGAGTCGGGAGCGGGAGCGCACCGGAATCAACTCACTCAAAGTGCGATACAACAGAGTATTCGGTTACTACATCGAAATCAGCAAAAGCAACCTCGACCGGGTGCCGGAGGACTATGAGCGCCGTCAGACGCTGACGAACGCCGAACGATTCGTCACCCCGGAGCTCAAAGAGCTCGAAGGGCGCATCCTCTCTGCCGAAGAGCGCGCCACCTCCCGCGATCGTGAGTTGTACCAGGAGTTGGTCGACGGGCTGTCGTCTCACGCTCAGAGGGTCAGCGCAGCCGCGGAGGCGGTCGCACGGTTCGACGTACTCGCCGCATTCGCTGACCGTGCCCGGCGGTGGAACTACTGCCGCCCGGTGATGGTCGAAGAACCCGGCCTCTCGATTCGCGAAGGGCGCCACCCGGTGCTCGAGGAACTGCAGCGCGACCCGCCTTTCATTCCCAACGACTGCAACCTCGATCCGAATTCGAGTCAGATTGTTCTTCTCACCGGGCCCAACATGGGCGGCAAATCGACCTATCTTCGACAGAACGCCTTGATCACTCTACTCGCTCATGCCGGGTCTTTCGTGCCGGCAGCGGAGGCGATCATCGGGTTGACCGACAGGATCTTCACCCGTGTGGGAGCTTCCGACATGCTCGCCCGTGGCGAGTCCACATTCATGGTCGAAATGACCGAGACCGCAAATATCCTCAACCACGCAAACCAGCGCTCTCTGGTGATTCTCGACGAGGTCGGCCGTGGCACCGCCACCTTCGACGGCCTCTCCCTGGCCTGGGCGATTGTCGAGTTCCTCCATGATCGAGAGGATCACGCTGCGTTGGTGCTCTTCGCCACCCACTACCACGAACTCACCGATCTCGGCGGAATGTTGCCACGTCTCGTCAACCGTTCGATGGCGGTGAAGGAGTGGCGCGGGTCGATTCTCTTTCTCCATCGGGTCACCGACGGACGGGCGGATCGATCCTACGGCATCCATGTGGCCCGTCTGGCCGGGGTCCCTGACGGAGTGTGCGACCGAGCCGAGCAGATCCTGGCCAACCTCGAACGCCACGAGTTGAATGTCACCGGCGATCCAGTCATGCAGGCGCCCCCCGACAGCGATGCGGAGCGCATTCGGCAGCTTGCGCTTTTCCGTTCTCCGGTTGAGGAAGTGGCGGACCGCCTGCGACGTTTGCAACCCGACACCATGACTCCGCTCGAAGCACTCAGTTTCCTCGCTGAGTTGCGCGCCAAGGTCGAACGTGAAGACTGAAAACATGCCCATGGTTGTGGGCCTTCCCGGCATCACGCTCACGCCCGGGGAGCGGGCGGTCCTGGAGCGGGTTCAGCCCGCGGGGGTGATTCTCTTCGCCCGCAACATCGCGTCGCAAGAACAAACCCGGGAGTTGACAGAGTCCCTGCAGGAGATGGAGACGCGCCCTTTCCTCGCGATCGACCTCGAGGGTGGAGTCGTCAACCGGCTTTCGGGATTGTGGGGAGAGCTTCCCACTCCGGCAGCGGCCGGCGCCGCCGGGCGCCGTGCGGTCCATGCGCTGGGGGAAGCAGCCGGGGCTGCGTGCCGAAACCTCGGCATCCACCTCGACCTCGCACCGGTGGTCGATTTGAGACACCCAGACGGACTTCTTGGGCATCAGGGCCGCTGTTTCAGCGACGACCCCGAACGCGTTGCGATCATGGCGAGAATTTTCAATAAGGGTCTGGCAACCTGGGGTGTTACGGGTTGCAGCAAGCACTTCCCCGGCCTCGGCGCGGTCCCAACGGACACCCACCAAGAGCTGCCGCAGCTCGATCTCGACGAGCATGAGTTCGAACCCCACCTCGCGGTTTTCTCGGCATTGTCGCAGGAGATTCCGGTGGTGATGATGGCGCACATGGTTGTTGCCGGACTCGGCGATGCCGAGCGACCTGCATCGCTCTCACGAACCATCGTGGAGCGGGCAGCGAACCTCCCGGGAGCGCCCGTCGTACTCTCGGACGACCTCGAAATGGGTGCTCTCGAACGCTTTGGAGATCTGCCGCAACGGGTGGAGGCGGCGGTTCGCGCCCGAAGTCACGGCGTACTTGTGTGCGCGTCTTTCGACCGGCTCGAAGAAATTGCGACTCACCTCACCGAGCTGTCGGCGACGGACTCAAACCTCGGCGCCGGGCTTTTCGAGATGGCAGCGCGGATGGGGACTCTCCGCCGCGACCTCTGTCAGCGCTGCGCCGCCATCCCCGCACCCGACGACACCACTGTCGAACAACTGTGGGAGCAAGCCCGCCGCGAAGCGGGCTGACGCCGCCCTGCGGCGAGTTAGGAATCAGGAATTTTCGAAGCAGCGCGCCCCAACGCGAGTAACCCGCCCCAGTACAACGATCACCTCCCCGCGCCGAAAATTCCGAATTCCTCATTCCTCATTCCTAATTTTCTTGGCACAATGCACCAGTGAACAAGCCGACTCCTGCCGTCGTCCTTCTCTCCGGTGGCCTGGATTCCGCGACCGTGCTGGCGATCGCCCGTGCCGAGGGTTTCGAGTGCCACTGTCTGACCGTGGACTACGGCCAGCGCCATCGGCTGGAGCTGGAGGCGGCGCGCCGCGTGGCCGACGCCCTCGGCGCCGAATCCCACAGAGTGGTGGAGGTGAACCTGCGCGCGATCGGCGGCTCCGCCCTGACCGACGAAATCGATGTCCCCAAGGAGGGCGCCCCATGTGCGGCAGGGATCCCGGTAACTTATGTCCCTGCCCGCAACACGATTTTCCTCGCCCTGCTTCTCGGGCTTGCCGAAGTGGTGGGCGCGCAGGAACTTTTCATCGGCGCCACCGCGGTCGACTACTCCGGATACCCCGACTGCAGGCCCGCCTTTCTTGAATCTTTCGAGGCGCTCGCCCGTCAGGCTACAGTCGCCGGCGCGGAGGGCGGAACGCGTTTCCGAGTCCGAGCACCGCTGCTGCGCATGAGCAAGGGTGAGATCGTTCGTCGCGGAACCGCCATTGGGATCGACTACGCCCTGACCTGGTCCTGTTATGACCCTTCGCCCGAAGGCCTCGCCTGCGGCGGATGCGACTCCTGCATCCTGCGCCGGCGCGGGTTCGAGGAGGCGGGCATGCGTGATCCCATCCAGTACGCCCCTCCTTGAGCCCCGTCCGCTCCCGTCTTCAGATGCATCCTTGTGCTCCGCGCCCCTCGGGTCGGAAACCCAACTGTACACGGCGCCTCGCCGCCCTCGCGACGAAATCTGGTGAGCTCCCACAGCCCCTACGACGACGAGCCCTGGATTTCGTGTGCCAAACGGAGGCTGCACCTACATGAAACATTGCCTTGACTTCGCTACGACAGAAGTGCGGGCTAGGCGAAGAGGGCATATCCGATCCGGGCGATGACGCCGACGACAACCGCCACCGAAATCGAGAAGGCGGCGATCCACCCGGTGTCCCGCCATCCCAGCTCCTTCGCCATCACGGCGATGGTCGCCACGCACGGAACGTAGAAGACGACGAAGAGGGTGAACGTGAACAGCTGCCCGTTGGTCATCACGGTTTGCAGCTGGGTGGTTCCCAGGGCCTGAACCAACATCACCAGGGTGAGCTCCTTGCGCAGGATCCCGAAAACCAGGGTCATGCCGACTGCAACCGGCAACCCGAGGAGGGTCACGGTGAGCGGCGAAAGCAGCAGGTTGACGGTATCGGCGGCGCCAGCCCACTCGAGGAGACCCAGGACCACCGACGACACGACCAGAAGCGGCCACGCAATGGTGATGAACTCCTTCAGAGTGAGCCATGTCTTGGCCGCCATGGTTTTCGGTTGGGGAAGCCGAAGCTCCGGGATTTCCAAGATCAGGCCCGGCGATCGTCCCTTCATTGTGCGCGCCAGAATGTTGCCGAGTAGCACCACCAAAACGATGTTCAACAGATAGACAAAGAGCGCCCACCAGGGGCCCATGAGGGCCGCCACCAGCCCGAAAATGACGATGGTGCGCGCCGAGCACGGAATGAACGACGCCAGTACCGCCGTAATCCGGCGGTCCCGACGCGATTCGAGGATGCGGGCCGACATGATGGCCGGAACCGAGCACCCATAGCCGAGAATCAGGGGCAGAACCGACTTGCCGTGAAGTCCGATGCGGTGCATGAAGCTATCCAGGATGTACGCCATGCGGGGCAGATAACCGGTGTCCTCGAGGATCGCCAGGCCGATCAGGAAGGGAATCAGATAGGGCAGCACCAGCGCCACCCCACCGGCGATTCCGGTGAGGGCTCCGCTGACCACCGCGCCGGCCAGCGAATCGGGCGGGAGCCGTGACGCCAGCGCCAAGTCGAGCCTCTCGGTCAGGACCCTCAGTGGCGCCTCCAGGCGCTGGCCCACCATGAAGACGAGCCAAAACAGGGCGCCGAGGATTGTCACCATCAGCGGCCCCCCGGTGACCGGGTGGAGGAGCAGCCGGTCAACCCAATCCCGCCATCCGATCTTCGGACGGCGCATGGTGACCACGTGATCCTCCAGCCGATGAGCCACCGCGTGGCGGCTCCCGGATATCACTTGGTCCGCACTCCAACCGTGAACATTCTGGAGATCGGCCACCACCGTCGACACCTTGGTCTTGAGCTGCGGTCGGGCGGCGTAGACTTCGGCTTCGAAGTGAGGATCCCGCTCGATCAGCTTTTCGGCGGTAAAGCGCCGCGAAGTCGAACCCTCCTGTCCACTCTTCGTCAACAATCCCGCCACCAGCTCGATCGCGTCCTCGACTTGCCGATCGAGGGCGAGCGGCCGGCTCGGTCGGCCCGTATGGACTTGCTGCAAGGCGCCCCGAAAGAGCTCGCGCAGACCGCGCCCCTGTCTGCCGATGGTCGGTACCACCGGGATTCCGAGCTCGATCTTGAGCGCCTCGTGATCGACCTCGATACCTCGACGGGTTGCCTCATCCATCATGTTGAGGGCAACGATCATCGGCCGCTCGAGCTCGAGCAGCTGTAGCGTCAGCTCGAGCGAACGCCCCAGCCGGCTGGCATCCATCACGTCGATGATGAGGTCGTAGGCCTCCTCGAGAAGGAAACGTTCCGCCTCTCCCGCAGTTTCTTCAGAGGACGTCAGAGAGTAGATGCCTGGGAGGTCGATCACCGAGACCTCTCGGCCCAGAATCAGCGCGCGGGAAACGGTGAAGGTAACCGACGAACCCGGAAAGTTCGCGGTCGCCGCCCGGTAGCCCGCCACCGAGTTGAAGATCGTGCTCTTTCCGGAGTTCGGCTGTCCGGCGAGGACAAACTTCATTGTCGCTCGGTCTCGCAGCTCCCATCAGACGCCGAGAGCGTCTCGATCTGGCCGTCGATCTCCACCTTCACCTTGGAGGCAATCCCTCGACCGAGCGCAAGGCGGGAGCCGCTGACCTCCACCAGCACCGGGCCATGAAACGGCGCCCGCTCGACGACGGTCAACCAGTCGCCGATGTGGATGCCGAGAATATTGAGGTGAGCCCGCACCCGGTGACCACCATCGATCTGGATCACCTTGGCTTGACGCTTCACATCCACAGTATCGAGAGCCATCATCGGGGCCGGCACCCTCCAGAGAGAGGATCTTATCCGATTGCGAAAGGATTTGCTAACGACATTCAACTCACAGATTAGTGTTTCCCCAAGAGCAACTTAGCGCTCTCCTCCAAGGGTCTATTAGGCCATTGGTCGTTGCAGAATTGAGATCAATATCGAGAATCAATGATCGCAAGACGCAGGACACCGAGGCGGGCACGGGAGAGGCCCAGGATATATACTGTGGATGTCCGCTCGATACCTCGATCGATTGAGGAGGCCGGTCATGACAAGGAGACGAGGCATAGTCCCTCTGTTGCAAGGGTTTTCGGCATCGCAGAATGCGCCTCGTTCGCGATGTGCCGCCGGGAGGGGGTTTCCGTTCGGCCCTTTGCTGTTGTCGCTCTCGATGGCGATGCTTTCATTGACCGCCTCAGCCGTCGGCCCGACGAAGGAAACACCGGCGCCCCGAACTCCGGATCGCCGGGTCCGTCCGGTCGAACCGGCAACCCGCTCGACCGCCCTTCGGGCCCTTAATGACTGCGATGAGGTGCGTTCCTACTTGATCGAGGTTGCGGTCGAGCAGGTACTCGAGTATCGCTACAATTGGTGGATTATGGTGCCGTGGGCAGGCGGAGGGGACGGCCGCGACGAGGTGGCTGACGTGCCGAGCGACTACACAACCACCAACACGCAGGAGCAGGGCGTCGACGAGATCGACATCGTCAAGACCAACGGAACCCATCTGTATGCGGTCGAGGGCGATCGCCTGCACATTCTCAGATCCTGGCCGGCCGAAGCCACCGTCGAGCTGGCGACAGTCACGACCCCGGAATATTCGGAGGGGCTTTTTCTACGCAACAACCGGGTCCTGGTCGCGTCACAGGTATGGAACCCGGACGGCGACTTTCCGTATCCGTCGGGAGGAACCCGCCTCCAGCTGCTGGACGTGAGCGATCCGTCCGCTCCGACGGTGCTGCGCACCATCGACATCGAAGGCCGGCTGGCGGATGCTCGTCTCATCGACGGAGACCTCTACGCGGTCATCCGGTCGTACATCGACCTCCCGAGCGAGCTCTGGGATCTGGCGTGGCGCGATGATCTCGGCCTGCCCGATCTTCCCTGGGACGCCGGCGACGAAGAACGCGAACGGATCCTGGCCGAGGCCCGCCTCATTTTCGAGCCGCTAGTGGCAGAGATCATGGCCGGTCATGAAATCGAAGAGATGCTGCCACGGCTCCGCGACCGCACCGAGGATGACCCTGATGCCGCTTCACGGCAGCTGCTCGACTGTGGATCTCTATACAGACCCGAGCACACATCCGACTGGGCGGTGCTGTCGGTCCTCCACCTCAACCTCGACAACGACGGCCCGGTCAGCGCGACGGGCCTGGTCGCAGACGGATGGACAGTCTACGCGTCGGCGAGAAGTCTCTACGTGGCGCAGACGAGTGACTCCTGGTGGTGGGGTCAGGCGCCTGCCGAGATGACCACCTCGGTCCACAAATTCGAGCTCGATCCGTCCCTGCCGGAGCCGGTGCGGTACGTCGCATCGGGAAGTGTGGACGGATGGATTCTCGATCAGTTCGCACTCTCGGAGCACGACGGATATCTGCGCGTCGCCACCACCAAGTTCGACTGGTGGTGGGGCACCACGCCCGACGAGGAACAGGCGAGCTCGGTGACAGTCTTGGCCGACGATGGCTGGGGCAACCTCCGCCAGGTGGGGCGCGTCGGTGGTCTCGGACCCGGTGAGCGGATCTTCGCCGTCCGATTCATGGGCGCCAAAGGCTATGTCGTGACCTTCGAACAGATCGACCCCCTCTACACCCTCGACCTGTCCGATCCGGCGCAGCCGAAGGTCGTCGGCGAGCTCAAAGTCACGGGTTTCTCCTCCTACCTCCATCCGATCGGCGACGACTGGCTGCTGGCCGTGGGCCAGGAGGCCGACGAGGAGGGCCGGGTGATCGGGCTCGCGGTCAGCATCTTCGACGTCCGCGACTTCTCGAACCCGAAGCTCGCCCACCGCTATCTGATCGAGGGCGACGACGACACCTGGTCGTGGTCCGAGGCGCTGAGCGACCACCACGCCTTCACCTATCACCGCGGGGTCCTTTCAATCCCGGCCTACATCAGTAGCGCCAAGGGACGTTTCAGCGGATTGCTCGTGCTGGCCGTGGACCCTGAGGACGGGATCCATGAGCTCGGGAGAATCGATCATCAGGACATGAGCGGAGCCGATCAAGACCCCTGGATGCGGCGGAGCGTCTACATCGAAGACGCCATCTACTCGCTGTCCTCGGCAGGGGTCAAGGTGAACAGTCTCGACAACCCCGCCGTCGAGCTGGCGGAGGTGGCTTTCGGGGAGTAGACAGGTCGCTGAGTATCGCACTCCGAGCGGCGCTTCAGTTCCTTCGACGGAGGTTGTGATGTCCGAACCTGTTATGACTGTCGAGCTCACCGAGCTGCCCGAGCCGAAGCCCTTCGATCCCGGCATTCGGCGCGCTTCCGACCGCGGTATGACCCTCAACCGCCGCGACGCCAAGGTGGCGCTTGCCAATGCCTTGCGCTATGTGCCGACCGAACACCACGAGGTGGTCGGCCCCGAATTCTTTAATGAGCTGCGCACCATGGGCCGGATCTACGGCTACCGCTACCGCCCTGAAGGGCGCATCTGGGGCCGGCCGATCGACGAGTACGAGGGGCGCATCACCGAGGCCAGGGCGATGCAGGTGATGATCGACAACAACCTCGACTTCGAGATCGCGCTTTACCCCTACGAGCTGGTGACCTACGGCGAGTCCGGCCAGGTCTGCCAGAACTGGATGCAATACCTGCTCATCAAACGCTACCTCGAGGTCATGGACGACACCCAAACCCTGGTTGTGAGCTCCGGCCACCCGCTCGGTCTCTTCCCATCGCGCCCCGAAGCGCCGCGCGCCATCATCACCAACGGGCTGATGGTCGGACTCTTCGACACCCCCGAAGACTTCCACCGCCTCGCCGCCATCGGCTGTGTCAACTACGGCCAAATGACTGCAGGAGGCTGGATGTACATCGGTCCCCAGGGCATCGTCCACGGCACCTACATCACTCTGCTCAATGCCGGGCGGCTCTATCTCGGTGTCCCCGAAACCGGGAACCTGGCCGGCAGGACCTTCGTTACTTCCGGTCTGGGCGGAATGTCGGGTGCGCAACCCAAGGCGCTCGAGATCTCCGGTGGCGCCGGCATCGTCGCCGAGGTCGATCCCTCGCGGGTCGAGACCCGACACTCGCAGGGCTGGGTATCGGAGATCACCGACGATCTGGGCAAGGCGGTCGCGGGGATGCTCGATGCAGCTGAGGCGAGAAGGGCCCTGTCAATCGGCTATCTGGGCAACATCGTCGATCTCCTCGAATATCTTGACGCCAACGACATCTCGGTCGACCTCTACTCCGACCAGACCTCCTGCCACGTGCCCTACGATGGCGGCTACACACCGGCTGGACTCGCATTCGAGGAGGGTCGAGAGCTCCTCGCCACCGACCGTGAACGTTTCCGGGAGCTGGTGGATGCCAGCCTGCTGCGACATTTCCGCGTGCTCAAGCGCCTCACCGACAAGGGCGCCCATTTTTGGGATTACGGCAACGCCTTCATGAAGGCCGTCTTCGACGCCGGCGCGCCGGAGATCGCCAAGAACGGAGTCGACACAACGGAGGGATTCATCTGGCCCTCCTACGTCGAGGACATCATGGGACCGATGTGCTTCGACTTCGGCTACGGCCCTTTCCGTTGGGTCTGTCTTTCGGGCAATCCCGAGGACCTGCACAAGACCGACCGGGCCGCGATGAGAAGCATCGATCCCACGCGCCGCGGTCAGGATCGTGACAACTGGCATTGGATCCACGATGCCGAGTCCAACGCGCTGGTCGTGGGCACCCAGGCGCGCATCCTCTACGCCGACGCTGACGGGCGTACGGCGATCGCCCGCGAGTTCAACCGCATGGTGCGCCTCGGCGAAATCGGGCCGGTGATGATGGGACGTGACCACCACGACACCGGGGGGACCGACTCACCGTTCCGCGAAACGGCAAACATTTACGACGGCTCCGCACTCACCGCCGACATGTCCCACCAGTGCTGGGCCGGCGACGCCGCCCGGGGCATGACTATGGCCGTCCTTTCCAACGGCGGCGGAGTTGGTACCGGAAAGGCGGTCAACGGCGGCTTCGGACTCGTCCTGGACGGATCCGAACGCGTCGACCGCATCCTTGACACCGCCTTGGAGTGGGACGCGATGGGCGGCGTTGCCCGCCGCGCATGGGCACGCAACGCCAACGCCATCGAGACGGTTGACACCTGGAACCACGCTAACGCCGCCCGCGGCCACGTCACCGTCCCGCGCCTCGCCGACGAGGAACTCCTCGAGCGTCTCGTCGGCGAACACTAAAACCCGCATATCTCGCCGGGTTCAGTTGCGAGGGCGGTGAGGTGCCGTGCCCGGTGGGGTTTTCGACCTGAGGGGCGCGGAGCGCGTACTTGCGGTACGTCGAGCACCCCGAGGCGAGAAAACGCCGCTGGGCACGGTGCATCATCGGCCGCAGCAGGAAGTTGGTGAGATATGCGGGCTAACCCCCTCTTTTCTTTTCTTCGGTTCGCAGCCCCAGCTGCGAACTGAAGAAAAGAACCAACCAGTGTTTTACACTGGTTGGATGGATACCCTCATGGCCACCCTCCCGCCCGAGCTCGTCGGCTTCGTCCTGACCCTCACGATGTCGCTGCTCATCGGCTTCGAGCGCGAGGAGCACGAGCCCGAAGGGATCGGAGGCGTGCGCACCTTCCCGATCATGGGTCTCGGCGGTTTCCTTCTGGTCATTGCCTTCCCCGAGTCCACACTGCCCTTCGCCTCTGGACTTCTGGTTCTCGGCGCCCTGCTCGCGCTCTCCCACTGGGCCAACATCGGCAGGGGTGAGGTCGGCATTACCACCGAGGCCGCTGCTCTGCTCACGATCACCCTCGGCGCCTGCGCAGCCAAGGAGCTCTATTGGATCGCCGTCGCGGCGGGCGTCGTCGCCGTCATCCTCCTGCAGGAGAAGCGCCGGCTCGAGGGGCTGGCGAACAAGCTGCCGAGGCACGAGCTCCGCACGCTCGTCCGCTTCCTCCTGCTCACCGGTGTGATTCTCCCCGTGGTCCCGAGTCAAGCCTTCACCACCTTCGAGATCAACCCTTTCAAAATCTGGCTGGTAGTCGTTGCGGTGAGTGGGATTTCATACTTGAGCTACCTTCTTCGCCTTCGTCTGGGCGAAGGCCGAGGGCTGATGCTCGCCGGTCTGCTTGGCGGCGCCTACTCATCCACGGTCACAACGGTGGTGCTGGCGCGGCAGTCAAAAACGTGCGAGCCATATGCCGTTGGCTATGCCGGGGCCATCGTGGCTGCGACCGGCGTGATGTACATCCGTTTGTGGCTGCTGGTGCTGCTCTTCGCTCCGCCGTTGGCTCACGAGCTCGTGGCCCTTTTCTGGAGCATGGGAGTCCTCGGTATCGGGCTCGGTGCGGTCCTCGCCAGACGAACCTCCACCGGCGCGACCTCTGATGCCGAGCAGCGACCGGCCGGCAACCCGCTCGAGATGACATCGGCCTTCACTTTCGCGGGCGTTTTCCTGACCGTCCTGGTGGTGACGAGAATCGTCGCCGAGCGTTTCGGCGGCACCGGCGTTTTGGTCATGGCAACCGTCATGGGCACTGCGGACGTCGATCCGTTCATCCTCGGCCTCACCCAGTATGTGGGTCACGGCCTCGATCTCGGCACCGCTGCGCTCGCGGTTGTGATCGCCGCCGCCGCCAACAACTTCATGAAAGGGGTCTACGCTGTCGCCTTCGGATCCAGGCAAACCGGGCGTCTGAGCCTTGCCATATTGGCGTTTTTCGGCGCTGCGAGCGTCGTCGTATACCTGCTCGTCTGAGGTTGACTCGCACCGCTAAGCTATCTACTGCGGGGCGCAATACACAGCACGTGTCGGCGCTTTCTCGATTTGCTCGCTCGACGTACCGCAAGTACTACTTCGCTCCCAAATCAACGAGAACACGGACACGCACTGCGCCTTGCACCCCTCGCGACGAAACCTGGTGAGCTTTGCGGACTCAATCATGGTCCCTGACTGAGTTCTCCATTCTGGACCGTGAACGTCGTTGTGGTGAAGAGGTCCGCGAGATCGTCAGGACTGTCGTAGAAGCTCGTGGATACGTGCTCGGTCGAGATCTCGTGGATCTCGACCTCGAATACGTCGGCGGTTGCTTCGACCACCACGAAGGCGTCGACATCCGTGTCCGCGTAGACGATATCTGAAGGCGATACGTGCTCGTCATCCAGCGATGATATCTGGAGCAACGCGTCGAAGTTCGCCAGCAGCTCCTCCAATCCCGGAATCTGACCGAGGATCGGGTCCGAGGCAATCGCATTCTGCACCATCTCCGCGTAGGAAGAGGAGGATATCGCGGCACCGGTGAACTCGTAAACTCCTTCCCCATGGTCGGTTACGAAGCTGGCGTGGATGTCGCCGGAGAGGACCATCGCGTTCTCCACCATCCCGAGCAAGGTGATCAGCTCGGTCCTCTTCTGGGGGAAACCGTTGAAGTCCTCGGCGGAGAGGCCGAGCCGGACCCGCAACAGGTCCGGGAAGTCCGGCGGCAGCATGGCCGCGATCACCGGGTTGGTGAAGTCGATCACCAGCGGAGTCATCATCACCGAGTTCACCAGCACCTTCCAGGTGGCCGGGCTGCCGAGGAGCGTGCCCTGCAGCCAAGCGTTCTGCACGCCGCCGAAAGCCTCCTGCGCAGCGCCGCCGGTTTCCAGGTAGCGATGGGCTGCATACAGGTTGAAGGTGTCGAGCATGACCTGGCTGCGCGAACCCGTGGAGGAGTACATCGCAGTCTTGCCGATATAGAGATACGAGATGCCGCACGGCAGCATCGCCTGGATGTCGGGGGTGAACGGAGGCGGCAGATCGGCCGCCGCGTACAGCGCGTTGATAAAGCTGGTGCTCTGGTTACCCTCCAACATCTCTTCGGCGAGGCGCACCGCAGCGAAGGTGTCGAGCGCCGGGTTCTCCATCATGTATGCCTGGGAGGCGATCAGGGTCGCTGTCTGCCGCAGGATCGGCAGGAAAGCGCCCAGCAGATCCATGTCGACGTAGGGGTCGAAGTTCGACTTCACCGCTTCGAAGACAGGCTCGGAAAGCAGCTGAATCAGACCGTCCTGGTCCACCGCAATGGCGCCGGGAAACGCGTCCTCGGCCACCAGGTGGTCCGGACGGAAGGTGCGGTAGTCGGAGAGTACCAGGTGGACCAACGACCCGAACATGAAGTCGCGGTAGATTCCGGAGTTGGGATAGAGGTTGCTGTCGTCGATCGTGAGCAACCCGTCGTCCCCGAGACCGGCCTCGGTTGGAATCCACTCGTAAAACGCCTGCTCGGCGTTGCGGCGGCGCTGCTCGTCGAACTCGTCCACCCGGCCGCTCGAGTACGTCGCGGTGGCGCCCCAACAGTCGTTGGAGTACTCGTGGTCATCCCAAATAACGATCATCGGCCAGCGTTCATGCATCCGCCGCAGCATCTCGTCCGAGCGAAAGGTGCGGTACAAGGTTCGATAGTTGGCGAGGCTTGCCGCCGCGTAATAACGGTTTTCCGGCGAACCGAGGGGGATGGCGCCCTCGATGTCCTCGAAAACGACCTTGCGCTCTTCGGACGGGTCCTGGAACGAGGGATCGCCGGTGGTCTCGTAGACGTAGTCACCGAGGTGGACAACGAAGTCGATGTCCTCATCGTGCTCGTTGAGCAGCTCCAGATAAGGGTTGTAGTAGCGCCCGGTAAAGTCCTGGCCGTACACAACCGCAAAACGCACCGGCTGCGCCGATGCCGGATCGGGGGCGGTGCGGGTGCGGCCAGCGGGCGACACCTCCTCGTCATAGGTGAACCGGTAATAGTAGTTCCGGTACGACTCCAGCCCGCCCACCTGAACTTTGACACAGTAGTCATTGAGGGCCCACGCCGAGAGCTCGCGGGTTACGACGATGTTTGAAAAGCCGGCGTCGTCGGCAACCTCGAGCAGAAGGGCCTTGGGTTCTTCGTCGGTGAGGGCGTCGACTCTCGTCCACAACACCACGCTGTCCGGCCGCGGGTCACCCGAGGCCACCGACTGCGGGAAGAAATCGTGGGCCGCGACCGGCGTCGCGATCACCACCACCGCCGCAAACACCGCCATCAGCACTGTTCCCATCACGCACCGTCGAGCACACATACCTGCCTCCTTCCCGGAAAGCATCACCGCTCCCCGGACACGTCGAACTGTGGATCATACTTTGCGCTTATAGTACACCTGCGGCGCCCGGGCCGCACTGAAATCACGCCACCAATAGCTCCTCACCTGCCTTGACCAGGCGAGCGTAGTGGCCGCCCTTGGTCATCAGCTCGGCATGAGTCCCCTGTTCGACGATACGACCTCCGTCCATGACCACGATCCGGTCGGCCCGTTCGACGGTGGAGAGTCGGTGGGCGACGACGATGACCGTCTTGCGCTCGAAGATTTGGGCCAGGGCATCCTGGATCAGCTGTTCGGTGAGCGAATCGATGCTGGCGGTGGCTTCGTCGAGGATCACCACCTGAAGATCATGAGCCATGGCGCGGGCGAACGTCAGCAGTTGGCCCTCTCCTACCGACAAGCCGGCGCCCCGCTCGCGCAGGATGTGGTCCCATCCCAGCCGGTCCACCACCGTGTCGGCGTGCACCAATGCAGCGGCCTCCACCGTTCGATCGGGCGGAATCGCAGGGTTGCCGAGATCGACGTTGAAGAGCACGGACTCCGAGAAGAGCTGGGGATCCTGGCGCACCCCGGCCACCTGGCGCCGCACGTCCTGCGAGGACAGATCGCGCAGCTCGCGGCCGTCGATTGTAATGCTGCCGCGGTAGCCGGTGTAGGAGGTGTTGAGAAGGCGGGTCAGGGTGGTCTTCCCCGAGCCCGTGGCGCCGACGACCGCAATCACTTCGCCCGGCTGCACCTCGAGGTCGATACCCTTGAGCACGTCCTCAGATTCCGGCCGGTATCGGAACCAAACGTCCTCGAATCGGATAGCACCGGAAATTTCGGGCAGCGGCTGCCCCCCTGCCGTCACGGTCGCAGTCTCGTCAAGGAGGTCCAGGATTTTTTCGAGCGCCGCCGCGCCCCGTTGCAGCACCGCCACCTTGCCCGAGACCTCGCGCAAGGGCCTGAAGAGGCGATCGAGGTACTCGATGAAAGCAACCAGCAGGCCCGCGCTCACCGGCTCGATCTGGGGCACGGGCAGACCCATCTGCGCAGCCAGACCGGAGCCGTACCACAGCATCACGGCGACGCAGATCGAAGCCGCGCCGTCGACCAACGCGTACATGAAAGAGTCGTAGACGTTGGACCGCGTGGTGGCGCGGCGGAAGCGTTGGTTGTGGCGGTCGAAGAGCTCCTCGCTGGCGGTCTCGTGGTTGAAAAGCTGTACGACCTCCACCCCGTCGATACGCTCGGCCAGGAAGGCGTTGACCGACGCCAGAGCTTCGCGCACCTCGACGAAGAGCTTTCTCAACCGCCTCCTGATGATCTCGAGCAAAGCGAGAAGCAAGGGCGCAAGCAAGAGCAGCACGACCGTCAGCCCGGCATCGAGCCAGAACATCGCGACAAGGGTTCCGACGATCATCAGCAGATCAAGGACAATGGTGATGAGGCCCGAGGAGAACGCCTCGCCGATGGCGTCCACATCGCTCGTCGCCCTGGTCAGCAGCCGGCCCGCCGGTTGGCGGTCGAGGAAAGCCTGCGACAGCCCCAGCAGCTGGCGATAGATTCCCGAACGGAGGCGCACGATGCTGCGCTGGCCGCCCCATGCGAGGATCAGTACATAGGCCGCCTCGAGGATGTAGGCCGCTACCGCAGCCACGATGTAGAGCGCGGCGAGACCCATCAGCCCCTCGGCCACACCCGCTGCGATGTGATCGTCGATCGCTGTTTTCAGGAGATAGGGTTGGATCAGGCTCAGCGCCGCCGTCATCGGCGTCAATAAAAGCGCCAACAAAAAGACCCAGGCGTCCGGTCGAACGAACGGCCACAACCGCCGCAACATCCCCGCATCACTCACGACGCCTTCTCCTCGCCCTCGGCCCCCTGGGCCTGAATCTGCCAGGTATCGCGGTAGAGCCCCGGTCGCTCCAAGAGCTCGGAATGCGATCCAAGATCCGCCAGCCGGCCGCGGTCGAGCACCAAAATGAGATCGCAGTGACGCAGCGCGGACAGGCGGTGGCTCGCAATCAATACAGTCGGTGCGTCTGGACGGCGGGTGAGCGCGGTGATGGTTTCAATGAGCTCCGCCTCGGTGCGATGATCCACCGCTGAGAGCACGTCGTCGAGGATCAGGAAATCGCCTCCTCGGAACAGGCCCCGCGCCAACGCAACCCGCTGCCGCTGCCCCCCCGAGAGCATGATCCCTCGCTCGCCGACCACAGTGTTCAAACCGTTCGGGAGAGCATCGAGGTCCCGACCGAGCGCGGCCTTCTCCACCGCGGCGCCCACCGCATTCTCGTCAAATTCCTCCGCCATCGCAACATTCGAAGCGATCGTGTCGGAAAAAAGGAACGGCCGTTGGGGGACCACTGCGAGCCGCTCACGCCACGCATCGAGATCGAGGGCGGTGAGATCGACACCGTCCACGAAGACCATCGACGAGGCCGGATTGTGCTGCCGCGTGAGTATGCTGAGCAGCGTGCTCTTGCCGCTGCCGGTGCGCCCGCACAGCCCCACAACCGCGCCGGCCGGGATCTCCACGCTGATCCCGTGGAGGACCTCGCGCTCCGGTTCATCGGGGTAGGAGAAACTCAGGTCACGAAGCTCCAGAGCGGGACCACGCCCCGTCGCCGGAATCAGTCCTGTGCTTCCCTCCGGCCGGTCCACCGGCGCATCCATGAGCTCGAAGATACGCTCGAGGGCCGCGCGCCCGCGCTGCAAGACCGACATCATCCAGCCCAACGAGCGCAGCGGCGGCAGAAGGACCGTGAGCAGAGCAGTGAAGGTGACCAGGTTACCCAACGAAAGCGTTCCTTCGAGAACCAATCCGCCGCCGACCGAAATGAGGACGAACATCGCGATACCGCCCGAGAGCACCAACAGCGGCAACGCCAGCGCACGGATCAGCGCGAGCCGCATCCCGGTGCGCAACCACTCGTGGTTGCGCGCCTCGAACCCGCGCACGAAGGCCTCCTCGGCGACGAATCCCTGGATCGCCGCCACGCCCTGCAAGCTGCCGAGGACGTACTCAGAGATCTCTCCGAGCTGTTCCTGGAGCCGAAGCACAAGATGAAAAAGACGCCTGATTCCGAACTGTACGGCCGCCATCCCGACCAGGATCGGAACCAAGGCCATCAGGGTCAGCCGCGGTGACAGCGAGAGCATCTTCCAGCCGGTGAGCGTCACCGCCATGGTCACGTTGACAACCTGCAGCCCACCGAATCCGACCAGCGTGCGAACCCAGGTGACATCGTTGGACGCGCGGCTGACGATATCTCCGCGGTTGTGGCTGGCGTAGAACTCGGGCTGCAGGCGCAGCAGACGAGAAAAGAGGTCCTTGCGCAGATGGTACTCGAGGTGACGACCGGGGTTGAAGATAAGGACCCGGGAGAGCGAGCGGACCAGGATCACCGACACCCCCATCAGGGCGATCGCAGAAACGAACCCCCCCAGCGGCTGCCCCCCGCGCATGGCGTCGATGGCGCTCCCGATCTGGCCGGGAATACTGACCGCGATGTAGTTAGTCAACCACAGGCAGACCACTCCGGCGAGATAGCTCCGCCGATAGCGCCAGGCATACTCCCTCATCAACCTCAGAACCGGCCGTCGGGTAGTTGTGTAGTCGGGGTGTCGGCCAACCATCTTCGTCACGCTCCGTTCAACAGATACCTATCCTCGCATGTTTCCAGTTTCTGCTTCCTGCCCCGCTTCGCGACTATGGATTTTGAGGAAGCGAAGCGCAGGGAGGAATGATGGAAGGGTGACCGGATACGACTTTAGTGGTTGCGGGTTACACTGGGTCGGCACGACCGGTCAAGGAGGGAACCCGATGCCCGAAACCCTGCCCGAAGTACTCATCAGCGAGGAGGAAATCCAGGCCAAGGTGGTTGAGCTCGCCCGGCGAATCTCGGCGGACTACTGTGAGGTGGATGACCTCATCCTGGTAGGGGTCCTCAAGGGATCGTTCATCTTTCTCGCCGATATCGCGCGCCGTCTGACCATCCCGCGCAGCGTCGACTTCATGGCCCTCACAACCTACGGCGACGGCACCACAACCGACGGAGCGGTCCGCATGCTCCTCGATCTGCGTCGCAACATCGCCGGCAAGCACGTACTGGTGGTGGAGGACATCGTCGACACCGGCTACACCCTCGCCTACCTGATGCGCGCCCTCGCGGCGCGTCAGCCCGCCTCGCTCAAAACCTGCGTGCTGGTTCACAAACCTGATCGACGCGAGGTGTACGCACAGATCGACTACCTGGGATTCGAAATCCCCGACGTGTGGGTGGTCGGCTGCGGCCTCGACTGGGCCGAGAAGTTCCGGGCCCTGCCCTATATCGGAGTGGTGCACCCCGACGAGTGAGGGCGCGACGACCGAAGTTCGCGCTGCCACCAAAAGCGCCGTCACAGCTTGGCGCCGTCCGCCTCACAGCGTCGCGTCCGCGTAGCCGATCTCAGACCCAACATAAGATTTGAACTCAGAACCGCTTCGTGTGACGCCGCTCACTGCGCGGCTGCGCCGCTGAACTTATATTCAATGGTGGACGTACCGGACAATCTCCTCCTTCCCAAGCCCGCTCGCGGGCTTGCTTTTTTTCCTTTAATAGCTTGCCGCCACGGCCGTGGATATCGGCCTGCGCCATCATGCGGCATCGGCGCCTGCCGGCTGACCGGCTCACCTTTTTAACGAGGACATGCAGGTTCTGCAATCCAAATCCGTTCGCAGTCACGCACTTACGGTTGCCATGACGCCGCACACCGTGCTCACGCGGCCAACACTCCCAAGAATCCGTGGCCGTTCCTCGCGCCGGCATTCCGGATTCCGAATTCCCAGGAGCCGCCCCGGTAGACCTCGTGGATGATCCGGGCTAGCCTTGCTCCCATGACCTCTTCCCTCTTCGACTCGACGTCGGTCCCGCCCGGTCGCCAGATCTACGGAAACCGAACTCTCAACCTGCGATCCATCGCCGCCATCGGTTACGACATGGACTACACGCTCGTCCACTACCGCGCCGAGGTCTGGGAGCGGCGTGCCTACGACCGGCTCAAGGAACTGCTGGCGGCCGACGGATGGCCCGTCGCCGACCTCGAGTTCGACCCGGATCTAGTCATTCGCGGCTTGATCATCGACTCCGAGCTCGGCAACGTCGTCAAGGCGAATCGTTTCGGCTATGTGATGCGCGCATCGCACGGTACGCGGCTGATGGGATTCGAGCAACAGCGCGAAGCCTATCGCCACATTCCGGTCGATCTCTCGGAGCCGCGGTTTTTCTTCCTCAACACCCTCTTCTCGTTATCCGAAAGCTGTCTCTACGCCCAGCTGGTGGATCTCTATGATGAGGACCGCTTCCCGGGTGTCCACGGTTACCAGGACCTGTTCCGCCAGGTGCGCGCGCGGCTCGACGAGACCCACGTTGAAGGCACCCTCAAGGCCGAGATCATCGCCAATCCGGAACCGTTCATCGACCTCGATCCCGAAGCGCCTCTGGCCCTGCTCGACCAGCTTCGCGCCGGCAAGCGCCTGATGCTCATCAGCAACGCCGAGTGGCCTTACGTCCGCGAGATCATGTCGTACGCCTACGATCGGTTTCTCGGGCCCGACCTGACGTGGCGCGACCTCTTCGAGTTGGTCATCGTCAACGCCCGCAAGCCCGGGTTCTTCAGCTACAACCTGCCGCTTTTCTCGGTCGCCGACGAGGAGGCCGGTCTCCTCAGCCCGGTCCCCGGTCCCACCATCCCCGGTCCCGGAGTCTACCTGGGCGGCGACGCGTCCCGGGTGGAGCGGTACCTCGGCCTCTCGGGCGCCGAGATCCTTTACGTGGGTGACCATATCTACGCCGATGTACGCATGTCCAAGTCGAGCCTGCGGTGGCGAACGGCGCTGATTCTTCGCGAGCTCGAGGACGAACTGGCTGCAATTGCCGACTTCCGTCCCACTGAGAAGGTCCTCGTCGAGCTGATGGCCGAAAAAGAGCAGATCGAGGCCGCCCTGAGCCGAACCAGGCTGGCCCTGCAACGTCTCACCCAGGGCTACGGCGACCAGCCCGAGAGCTCGGTCACGACCCTCGAAGAAGATCTGGCGCGCCTGCGGGTCGAAATCGGGGCCATCGACGAGCGGGTGGCCCCGCTCGCGCGCAAGGCCTCCGAGCTCGAAAACCCGCGTTGGGGCGCTCTTTTGCGATCGGGCAACGACAAGAGTCACCTCGCCCGCCAGGTCGAACGCTCCGCCGACATCTATACCTCTCGGGTCTCGAACTTCCTCTTCGCGACTCCGTTCGCCTACCTGCGCAGCCACCGGGGAAGCATGCCCCACGATCCGCTGAGCTGACGCGGAAGCCGCCCCCGAGATGTTCCGCATCGCCGCCGTAAGTTATTTGAACGCCAAGCCTCTCGTGGACGGCCTCGAAGATGCAACCGATGTCGAGCTCGTCACCGATGTCCCGGCGCGCCTGCTCGACAAGCTCATCTCGGGTCGCGCCGACGTCGCCCTCTGCCCGGTCATCGATTTCCAATTCTCGCCGCGGGAGCTGGTAATCGTGCCCTCAGGCGGCATCAGCTCGGACGGCGCCACGCTCACGGTTCGGGTGTTCAGCTCGACGCCGCTCGAGGACCTGCGCCACGTGTGGGTTGATGGCGACAGCCACACCTCAGCGGCCCTGCTCCAGGTCGTCTTCGCCGAGCGCCACGGCCGGCGGCTCGCTCTCAGCACGCTGCGCAGCACGGAAGAGACACCTCGCGCGGTCCTCCTCATCGGCGACAAGGTGGTGCGCAACGAGCCCGACCTCAACCGCTATCCTTACCAGCTCGACCTCGGTGAGGAGTGGAAGAGTCTCACCGGCCTTCCCTTCGTCTTCGCCGCCTGGATGGCCCGAGCCGGCGCCGAGCTCGGCGATCTGCCCGATCTTCTCAACCGTCGCCGCGAAGCCAACAGCAGCCGGATCGAAACGATCGCAACCGCCCACGCGCGTCCGGCGGGCTGGCCGGACGAGCTCGCCCGGGAGTATCTCCAAGAGATCCTGAGCTTTGAGGTCGGCTCCCGTGAACTGGAGGCGATTCAACTCTTTTGGTCGAAATGCCACACCCTCGGCCTCATCGAGAGCCTTCGGCCGATGCAGCTCTACCGCAATTCTTAATTCTTAATTTTGAATTTCGAATTGAAAATTAGCCGAGCGGTAAGACGAGCCTGCCCAGCGTGAGCACCGCGAAAGTGGTCAAAACCGCGCCGATGAGATTAAGCCACAGGCCCTCGCCGCACAGGTCTCTCGCCGAAACATGTCCGGACCCCATGACGATGGCGTTGGGAGGCGTCGCCACCGGCAACATGAACGCGCACGAAGCCGATACCGTCGCCGGCACCATCAGAAGGTACGGATGGACGCCGAGCACCCGCGACAACGCCGCCATCACCGGCATGAGGAGAGTGGCGGTGGCGGTGTTCGACGTGAACTCGGTGGCGCTGGTTGTGATCACGCAGATGCTCAGAATCACCAACGGAAGGGGCAGAACCGCCAGCCCATGCAGGCTCTCGGCGAGCCAGGTATCGAGGCTCGCGACGCGCACCGCATCCGCGATCGCGAACCCTCCGCCGAAGAGAAGCAGCACTCCCCACGGCACTCCGTGCCGGATCTCGTCCCAACCGAGCAGACGACGACCGCCCAACCCCTCCGCAGGGATCAGGGTGGTCAGGATCGCGGCTGCAATCGCCGGCACCGCGTCGGTCACCGACCTCGGATCGGGGAGCAACGAGCTCCATCCTGGAATAGACAGCGAACCGAAGTCGAGGCTCGCCCGCGTGACCCACGCTACCGCGGTGAGGAAGAAAAGGACCGCTACCCGCCGCTCGTGGCTTGTGAGCGGGCCGAGCGCAGCCCGTTCCTGGGCCAGTCCTGAGTCATCGCCGGAGTCCGAAGGAAGACCCCGCCCGAGCTGCAATCCGACGACCGGCAGGAAGAGCAGCACGAAGGGAACCCCGAAAAGCATCCACCCGCCGAAGCTGAGGGGCTCCAGGTCGGGCAGAAGCGTTGGCCCCATTCCCGCCAGCACCAGGTTCGGCGGGGTGCCCACAAGGGTGCCGATACCGCCGATCGAGGCGCCGTAGGCCACGGCCAGCATCAGACGGGTTGGCGCGCCGGGGTGGTCGAGTCGCGACCCAACGCCGGCCGCGATCGGCAGCATCATGAGGGTCGTCGCGGTATTGGAGAGCCACATCGACAGCATTGCGGTGGCGAGGAGGAAACCCCACACCAACCGCCGCGGCGAGGATCCGATAGCCTGGAGAATGGCGAGAGCGAACCGGCGGTGGAGACCCGATCGCTCCACCGCCAGGGCGAGCACGAACCCGCCGAGGAACAGAAAAATCATGTGGTTGGAGTAGTTGGGGGCCACGTCCCGCACGCCGCGGATGGCCAGGAGGGGGAAGAGGATCAAGGGCAGCATCGAGGTCACGGCAAGCGGTGCGGCCTCGGTCATCCACCACACCGCCATCCACACAATAACCGCGGCCACAAGTTTGGCCGACCCGGAGAGGTTGCCGGTGGGCACAACCAGGAGGAGAAGAAAGGCCGCCGGGCCGAGTATGCGGCCGACAACCGCAGCTTGCAGCGCGCCCGCTCTCAACTCAGCCTCGATCCGGCCACCAGCGGCAGACCTCGAGGTCGAGGGTGCCGTTGGCCCGAAAGTGCACGCCTTCGGCCTCGAGCAGAGCCCGCTGCAGACCCTTGGGAAAGTCGGGCAGCCGGTCAGTGGAACAGCCGCCCGAGGCGTTGACCACCCGCTGCCAGGGAAGCTCCTCCGGACAGCGGTGGAGCATCCAACCCACGGCCCTCGGCGACAACCTCGAGCTCATCAACTCGGAGATTTGCCCATAGCTCATCACCCTGCCACGTGGAATCCGGCGGACGAGGGCGAAGACCTCATCCTGCGCCCGCAGGCGCTCGCCCTCAATCTCGCCGTGGACTCGTTTCATCGCCACAGATTCACCCTACCACCGCCCGACGGGCAGACGGAGACGGGAATGGCCGCGCTACCATGGCCGGGTGTTTGCTCAGGTCGCCATCCCCCGCTCTGCTCCCGAGGCTTTGACCTACCTCGTCCCGGAGCACCTCGAACCCTTTGCCGTGCCCGGGGTTCGGGTACGGGTACCCTTGCGCAAGCGAACCGTGACCGGCGTGATCACCGAAATCTCCACGACCAGTGACCTCGCCAGGATCCGCCCGTTGACCGAGGTCCTCGACCCCGAACCGCTGCTCCCTCCCCATCTCTTCCACCTTGCGGAGTTCATCGCCCGCTACTACCGCTGCCCGCTCGGCGACACCCTGGCGGCCATGCTCCCTGTGGGTCTACTGCGCAGCGACGGTGAGGTTGCCCGACTTACTCCGTCAGGCGCCGCCACCGACCCGGCACCGCTTCCGGCCAGGCAGCGTGCAATTCTCAGCGAGCTTCAGAAGGCCGGCAAGCTCGGAGTCCCTGCCCTTCTCGGGCGTGCCGGCGCCTCCGTCCGCAGCCCCCTCGACGCCTTAGTCGCGACCGGACTGGCCAAGGTCAGCCGTCGCCGCCGCGACCGCCCTCCCGAAGCCGAAGTGGCGGCGGTCCGTCTCCCGGAAATCCTAATCGAGGATCTCCTCGAACGCTGCCACCGCGCGCCACGGCGGCGCGCGGTGTTGGAGTGGCTCGCCGAACAGGGCCGCCCGGCTCTCGCCTCCGAGGTCTGCGCGGCCGTCGATTGTTCGGCCGCGACCCTGCGCACGATGGCCTCGGCCGGGCTCCTGCTCCGATTCAAACAAGCTGCGCCCCGCCGCCCGCGTTGGGTCCTCCAACCGGCCACCGACCGCCACCGTCTCACCGGCGAGCAACGCACTGTCGTCGATGCGGTGGAGAAGGCCATTTCCGCCGGGGGCTACGCGCCGTTTCTTCTCGAAGGGGTCACCGGTTCGGGCAAGACCGAGGTCTATCTCCAGTGTCTCGAGCAGACCTTGGCCGGCGACCGGAGTGGGATCGTCCTGGTGCCGGAAATTGGTCTCACACCGGCCGCGTCCGGGGCGGTGGAGCGCCGTTTCGGCTCCCGGGTTGCAGTGCTCCACTCCGCCCTGTCAGACGGAGAACGTTGGCGGGAATGGCGTCGCATCCGTGACCGGGAGGTGCGGATCGTCGTCGGACCGAGATCCGCGCTTTTTGCCCCGTTCGACGACCTCGGCCTCATCATCGTCGACGAGGAACACGACGGCGCCTACAAGCAGCAGGAAGCGCCGCGATACCACGCCCGCGACCTGGCTCTGGTCACCGCCCAGCACCTCGGCGTGCCGGTGGTTCTGTGCTCCGCGACCCCATCGGTCGAGTCCTCGGCCCTGGTGAAGCGGGGGTTCGCCACCCATCTTCGGCTGACCCACCGGGTGGCGGGAGGGGAGCTCCCCTCGGTGGAATTGGTCGATCTCCGCGGCCAGCCGCCCGAACCCGGGGAGCAGGGGCGCACCCTCTTCTCCGGGCGTCTGCTCGAGCTGCTCGCAGAGACGATCGGGCGCGGAGAACAGACAATTCTGCTCATGCAGCGGCGGGGTTGGGCGCCGGTTCTTCTCTGTCGCGACTGCGGTCATCGGCTCGAGTGCCCGGCGTGCTCGGTCTCGCTGGTTGTGCACCAGCGCTCGGGAGACCTGCGCTGCCACTACTGCAGCCACCGCGAGAAGGTGCCCAAACGCTGCCAATCTTGCGGGGGCGACCTGCTCGATGCGGTCGGCGCCGGCACCGAAAAGGTCGCCCACCATCTGCGACGCCACTTCCCCGGGATCTCCAGCGCCATCCTCGACCGCGACACCGTTCGTCGCCGTTCGGGACTGCAGGACACCCTCGGCGCCTTCGCCGCCGGAACCGTCCAGGTGCTCATCGGAACCCAGATGGTCGCCAAGGGGCACCACTTCCCAAACGTCACCTTGACCGGTGTGATCTCGGCAGACGCCATGCTCGGACTGCCCGATTTTCGCGCTGGAGAACGAACATTCCAGCTTCTGACCCAGGTCGCGGGCCGGTCGGGGCGGGGAGAGCGACCCGGGCGTGTGGTCATCCAGACCTACTACCCCGACCACCCCGCAGTTCGCCTGGCCTGCCACCACGACGTCACCGGATTCTTGGCCGAAGAGCTGGTCTTCCGCCGCAGCTTCTCCTACCCGCCGGTAACCCGCCTCGCGCTGGTGCGATTCGAGGCGCCCGCCGAGCGGCTGAGCCGGAACGCTGCCGAAGCCGCCGCGAGAGCGGCATTGCCTCTGCCCCGAAACGTGCGCCTCCGCGGACCGGCGCCGGCGCCCCTGGAACGCATCCGATCGATGTGGCGGTGGCAGCTGCTGATCTCGGCGGCCAACCGCGAGCTCTTACGCGAGGTGCTGGAGAGAATCGAGGCCGAGACGGTGCCGAAGGGCGTGCGCCGGATCGTCGACGTCGATCCAAGCTCGACGTTGTGAATTCCCGTCTTGTCTCCGTGCCCGTGCCCGCGTTCGGTTTCCAGAAGGGCGCTTCCGGTTTCAACGCGCCCTTTCTACAGCAACGCGTTCCAGAGCTCCAGATTTGTGCCTCTGGCAGGAAGCGCAACCTGCTGTCGTCGCGCTTCCCGCGGATTTGGATTCCGAATTCCGAATTGCCTTGCTATCCTCTTCAAAACTTGAGAGATTGGCGGATATGCGTGACGAAGGGTTCGGAGGCTGGTTGGTAAAAGAGGGGTTGTTGAGGCCGGAGGGCCTGAGGCAGGCGCTCGACACCCAGCAGACCATCCAAACGCAGCTGGACACCATTCTGCTCGACCTCAAGCTGCTCCCGGAACAAACCCTGCTCAACGCCCTCGGTAGCTTCCACAAGACCCGTACAGTGAGCGGCGCCGAGCTCTCGGCAATCAGCCCGGCGGTCGCACGGCTGGTTTCACCGCGGATTGCATCCCGCCTTCAGATCGTGCCGTTCAAGCTCGAAGGCAAGACACTCTCGGTGGCTGGGCTCGATCCGGGAGACCTGCTGGTCGAGGACGAATTGGCGCTGATGACCGGATGCATGGTAGGAAGTTACGTCACCCTGGAAGCTCGGCTCATGGAGGCCCTCCACCGCCTGTACGGAGTGCAACTCACACCCCAGTTCGTCTCCCTGGTCAAACGCCTGTCGGGGTTGAGACGTCCGGCGCCGGCTGAGACCAAGGCCCTCACCGATTCGCCCAAGGCCGCCCGGTCTGCGAGCCGAATAGAAACACCAAGGCCGGCCGCGCGCGCCGGGCGGCGCCCCCGCCGCCCGCCACCGATTGAAGAGCAGCTCGAGGTCAGCACCGAGGAGCTCGAGCTCTTTCCCTCCCTCCGCAACAGTGTCGGTGACATGCACCCGGGGGCGCATTCGGTCGCCGTCATGCCGGACCCTCGGGTCGCCACTGCCGATCTTGGCCCCGAGGAACGGTTGGCGGAAGCGGCAGTCGGTCTGCAGAACGCAGAAATGCGCGAGGACATAGCCGATGCTGTCCTCGGCTTTTGCGCTCCGCTATTCCGTCGGCGTCTGTTGCTGGCGATGCGACGAGACCGGGTAATGGGCTGGCGGGGCGAGGGTGACGGCATCGACCCGTCAAAGGTTCGGGCCATCGACATCCCGCTGGCCGAGCCATCCGTTTTTGTCGGCCTCACCCACGGCGCCGAGTTCTGGCTGGGACCCTTGCCGACGATGCCGCGCAACCTCGAAATCGTGCTGGCCCTCGGCGGAACGGCTCCGACAGAGTGCTTCCTCCTTCCGATGACCGTACGTGAAAAGACTGTTTGCTTCCTTTATGGCGACAACGTGGACGATGGCGTCGGCGGGCTCCCCATGAGGGATCTCCGCCGGCTGGGCGCCAAGGCGAGCCTGGCATTCCAGGTCTATCTGATGAAGAGTAAGATTCGAAACCTGTAATAGGTCGCTGTTACGGCCGTTATCTTGTGGACGGGCGGCCGGCGGCGGCGAACCTTTCCAACCCACATGCGTAGAACATGGGCGTATGGGACAAGCCCGCATATCTCACCGGGTTCTGTCGCGAGGGCGACGAGGCGCCGTGCCCGGTGGGGTTTTCGACCTGAGGGGCGCGGAGGCGTAAACTGCTGTACGTTGAGCACCCCGAGGCGAGAAAACACTGCTGGGTACGACGCATCGTCGTCCGCAGCAGGAAGCTGGTGAGATTTGCGGGCTAACAAGGAGGACCAACCATGAAAATGAGCAAAACCACTCTACTGGCCGCACTACTGTTCCTGCTTCCGTCCCTCTCGGGATTCGCTCAGAGCCTGAGCGTTCCTTCCCTTCCCACCGCGGTCGCTCCCCCACCCGCCGCCCTCGGCGGCACCCTGAACCTCGACCTCATGGCCGCCTACCAGCTGGCTCTGGCCCGTAATCTCAATCTCCAGGTCGGCCGCTACGATCTCGCCCTGACCGACGCCGAAATCCGCAGGTCCGGCGGCATCTTCGACCCGGCCTTCCGCGCCTGGGCCAACGGTTCCTCCACCCAGAGCCCAACGTCAACGATCCTCGAAGGCGCCAACGTCGCCAAGAGCGCCCGGAACACGTACGGTCTCAGCCTCGACCGGCTCCTTCCGAGCGGCACCCTGCTCGGCATCGAGGCCACCTCGGTGCGGAGCTCCACCAACTCGACCTTCTTCTTCCTCAACCCGAGCTACAACGCGAACCTCCGCGCGACCCTGACCCAGCCGCTCCTCAACGGCTTCGGAACGGTGGCCAATCGAGCCGGCATCGTGATCGCGGAAAATGTGCGCGACCAAACAGCCATCGGCTTCGAGGTCAGGGTCATCAATACCCTCCGTGACGTCGAGCAAGCGTACTGGGAGCTGCAAGCTACCCGCGAGACAGTCAACGTGAGCGAACAGTCGCTGCGACTGGCGAAACGCCTGCTCGCCGAAACCAAGGCGCGGGTCGAGGTAGGGACGTCGGCCCCCATCGACCTCGTGCAGTCCGAGGCCGGCGTCGCCACCCGGCTTCAGGCGCTGATCTACGCACGCAACGCCGCCGCCAACGCCGAGGACAACCTCAAGAGCCTGCTCGGCTTCGACCTTCCCATCGAGTGGCAGACGCGGATCGAAACGGCTGAATCCTACGAAATCGACACCATAACGCTCGACCTCGACGAGTCCATCGCCACCGCCATCAAGGAGCGTCCGGAGATCATCCAGAAAGAGCTCGACCTGGAGCGGCTGGACATCAACGTCAAGGTCGCGCGCAACCAGGCGATGGCCAAACTCGACGTCACCGCCAGCCTCGGCTACGGCGGTTTGAGCGGCGATTCGACGATCACAGACCCGGAAACCGGCGAACCCATCGACATCCGCCAGGACCTTGGAGACGCGGCCAGGCAGGTTTGGAATCTCGAGTTCCCCAGTTGGACCCTCGGCATCCAGTACTCGGTGCCCCTCGGCAACCACCAGGCCAAGGAGGCCCTGGTCCGCCGCCGGTTCGAGCGTGGCCGCGGCGAGGTGGAGCTGGCAGCCCTCAAGCAGCAGATCATCCGTGAGGTACGCTTTGCGGTGCGCGCGGTGGAGGACGGCGCTGCGGCCATCGACGCTTCCGTCGCCTCCAGCCGCCTCGCGCAACGCAACATCGAGGCCGAGCAAACCAAGTTCAAAAACGGGCTCTCAACCAACTTTCAGGTCCTTCAGATCCAGGACGATTTGGCCAACGCGCTGCTCTTGGAGATTCGCGCCCGCGTGGATTATCGCAAGGCGCTGGCCGCGTACTACAGCGCCACCGGCACCTACCTGGAGTCCAAGGACGTCACGATCGCCGATCCGGGTGCACCCGACTCGCCCCACGACTTTTGGAAGGACGTCGAGTGGCTGCAGTTCACCGACTTCAAGCAGGCCCGGCAGCAGGTCACCAAGCCTGCGGAACAAGCGGGAACGGCGACTGAATAATTCTCAGTTCTGAGTGGGAGTGCTTCGACTCCCTCAGGCCCTTTGGGCCCCGGCTCGCTCAGGATGAGAATTGAGAATTTATCTCGGTACGCGGTAGAATTCCTCATCATGGACTTCAGATTTGTTCACCGACAGTCCGGCACCCTTCGCCCCGCTGTAACGATGGAGCTCTTTGAGCGCCTGGCGTACTCCGGCATGGTGACGATGCTCGGGATCTACGGACGCTTTGTGAATCCCAACCACGCCCGGCCGAACGAAACCGAGGCCTCATGATCGATTCCCTCCGCGCCCTGCTGACCGAGTCCGCGCTGCCCAATCTGCATGCGGCCCTGGTCCACTTCCCCGTCGCCCTACTGATGGTGGCGCCGCTCTTCGACCTCGGCTGCATGGTTTTCAGGCGGCGAACGTGGCTCGACCGTGCCGCCTCCTCCCTCTACGTGATCGGAACCCTGGGCGCCGGCGCTGCCTACCTCAGTGGAGAGCGCGCCGCCGATGCGCTTGGCAATATCTCGCCGGCGGTCGAGGCGGCGGTGGCCGACCACCATGATCTGGCGTTCATCACCCTCCTCGCGTTCGTGGCCATCACTCTGCTGCGACTGTTGGTGACCTGGCTCGCGCGGGACGACCGGCGCATCCGCCTGGGGATCTTCCGCCTGGTGGCCCTCCCCACCGCCCTCGCCGGCCTCCTCCTCCTCGCCCTCACCGCCGACCACGGCGGCGGCCTCGTCTATCGACACGGAGTCGGCGTCGCACCGGATTTTCGAGCAGCGCATGACGATTGATAGAAAATGCTGAGCGAGCAAATCGAGAAAGCGCTGACATGCGCTATGCATTGTGCCCCGAAGCAGAAAGATAGTGAGAAACGCGGGCGATGGGAGGACGGCGCCCGGGCGCTAGAAGGGAGACGATGAAATCGGCACAGAAAGCGCGGCTCGTCGCCGTGGCGGTTTTCCTGGGGGCGAGCTCTGACCCCGGTGTCGCCGGAGTGTCCGCCGCCGAGCCACCGACCCGAATCGAGGTCCGCGCCGACCTGCGCCTGGGCGCCATCGAGCCGCGGCTCTTGGGGGTCAACCATCGCTACCCGTTCAGCGGGTTCGGCGCCTGGGACAGCGCGTCGGGGCGGGTGTTCGACGGGGTAGTGG
>JBGMRN010000006.1:0-6916 GCA_048061535.1 Thermoanaerobaculales bacterium
GTTCGAAACCCCCTCTTGAGAGACTCTTAACTGTTTTTTGCGCCCCGGCCCCTCGGCCCCCTGTGCCTTTTTTTTTGGCTCGTGCGGTTCTGCTACCATGACCGAACGTCTGCGACGTAGGAGGAGGCTACATGAGACTCTCGTCGAGGTTCATTGGTTCGTTGTTGGTGGGAACGGCGCTCTTCTTGACCACCCCCGAGGCTGCGGCGCAGATGGCCCGCATCTCCGCCAAGGTCGTCGATCCCGGTGGACAACCGATCGCCGGGGTGACTCTCACTGTCACCACCGCGGACTCGGAGAGCTACGAGCTCGTAAAGACCACCAACAAGAAGGGCAGTGTGACCCTTTCCTTCGGCAACGTGGAATGGCAATACCAGCTTCGCCTCGAGAAAGAAGGTTACCGGACCGCGACCCTGCCTTTGCAACTCGCGATCGGTGGAACCATGAGGGCGGAATGGACCTTGGCGCCCGAAGAGGCGATCCCGGCCGAAGGCCCCGAGGAAGGCGCCGACGATGGCGGTGGTGGCAGCCGGGCGGTGCGGACTTACAACGAGGGAGTGGAGGCGCAACGATTGGGCGACCTCGATCTGGCCGAGGAGAAGTACCGCAACGCCGCCGAGATGAACCCCGAGCTGGCCGCTCCCCACACCGCTCTGGCGGCGGTAGCTTCCATCCGCGAGGACTGGGAGACGGTTGTCGCCGAGTCCGAAGCGGCGCTCGCCATCGATCCCGAGGATGTGCGCGCCATGCAGCTTCGCTTCGACGCCTGCCGCAACCTGGGCGATGAGGCCAAGACGTCCGAGGCCGCTGCTGCGCTTCGCAAGATCGGCGATCTCGAAGCGGCGGCGGTGAGGATCTACAACGAGGCGGTGGAGGCCTACCAGGCGGGCGACACGGCCGCCGCCCAGTCCAAGCTTCAGCAAACCCTCGAGCTCGACCCCGAGATGGTGGTGGCCTATGTCGCGCTCGCTCAGATCAACCTGGTCAACGGCAGCCCGGCCGAAGCGGCGGCGATGTCCGCTGAGGCTCTGCAGCGCGAGCCCGACAATCTTCGGGCTCTTAAAATCAGCTATGACGCCGCCCGTCTGTCGGGCAACAACGAATCTGCGGCGAGCGCCCTCGACCGGATCGTCGAGCTCGACCCGGAGTGGATGCGAACGGTGCTCTTCGAGCACGCGAGCAAACTCTTCAACTCCAACCAGCCGGTGCGGGCCGCCTTCGAGCTCGAGTACGTGATCAAGGCCAATCCGGAGCTCGCTCGGGCCCACTTCATGCTCGGCATGGCGCTCTACAACTCCGGTCGCGCCAAAGAGGGACGCGAGCACCTGCAGGCCTTCATCGAGCTGACCCCCGATGACCCTGACGTCGAGATCGCCCGCGGTCTCATGAGCTACGAGGAGTAGGTCTCACCGCGCCTGTGGTTGACCGCTTGGCGCTGAAAGTCGCCAATGCAAAAGGGACTGATGAACTGGATTTCGAGCTTGGATCGTCATATTCCGCAGCAGGCCCGCTTGTTCCACCGGCTTGCTGCGGCGGTGATGGTGACCATCGCGACCCTCGTCGCGCAGGCCCAGGATCCATCGACAACGAGGGCGTACTTTGTCGATCGCGCCGAGGAGCTCGGCATCGACTTCGAGCACTTCGCCGGCGTATCGGGAGAGATGTACATCCCGGAGATCAGTGGCCCGGGCTGCGGACTGCTCGACTATGACAACGACGGCGACCTCGATGTCTACCTGATCCAGGGCGCCATGCTCGGTCCGGACAAGACGATCGCGGACGCAACGCTGCCGCCGCAGAAGGGCTATCCCCTCCGCGACCGGCTTTACCGTAACGACCTCGTCATCAAACCCGATGGCGCCCGGGTGCTGAAGTTCACGGACGTGACCGAGGAGTCGGGAATCCGTGCCACAGGCTACGGAGTCGGGATCGCGGTGGCCGACTACGATCGCGACGGTCGGATCGACATCTTCCTGACCAATTTCGGCGCCAACCAGCTGTGGCGGAACAAGGGAGACGGTACCTTCGAGGAGGTGATCACCAAGGCCGGGATCGACGATCCCCGCTGGAACTCCGGCGCCACCTTCGTCGACATCGACCGCGACGGCCGGCTCGATCTCTTCGTCGGCTGCTACCTCGATTTCAAATACTCGAACCACCGCATCTGCCGCAGCGCCTCGGGGGTCAAGGACTACTGTGCGCCGCAGGCCTATGGTGCAGTCGCCAACCGCGTCTTCCGCAACCGGGGCGACGGCACCTTCGAGGACTGGTCGCTCAAGACCGGAATCGGACGCAAGAAGGGCAAGACGCTGGGAGTCCTGGCGGCAGACTTCAATCGCGACGGCTGGATGGACGTCTACGTCGCCAATGACGCGGTTCCCAACCACATGTGGATCAACCAGAAGGACGGCACGTTCGTCGAGGACGGTCTCTTCAGCGGCACCGCGGTCAACGCCGACGGACACTCCGAGTCGTCGATGGGGGTCGATGCAGCCGACGTCGACGCCGACGGCGACGAGGACCTCTTCATGACCCACCTCGACAGCCAGACCAACACCCTTTTCGTCAACGACGGGACCGGGCTCTTCGAGGATCGTACCTCCTCCGCCGGCCTGGGCGCGCCCAGCATCGGGCTGACGAGCTGGGGAACCCGCTTCTTCGACTATGACAACGACGGCCTGCTCGACATTCTAACGGTGAACGGCGAGGTCTTCATCATCGAGGGGCTGGCGCGCGCCGGCGATCCCTTCCCGATGCGCCAGCCCAACCAGCTCTTCCGCAACACCGGCAAGGGCAGATTCAAGGAGGTCACCGATCGGGCCGGAGAGGTCTTCGAATTGTCCGAGGTCAGTAGGGGTGCGGCGTTCGGCGACATCGACAACGACGGCGACACCGACGTCCTCGTGGAGAACTGCCAGGGGCGAGCCCGACTGCTCATCAACGAGGTCGGCAGCTCCGCCCACTGGGTCGGTCTACGATTGGTAAACGGGTCGCCGAAGCAGGACCAGATTGGCGCCTGGGTCGGAGTGGGACGCAAGGGCAAACCGACTCTGTGGCGCAGGGTGCGCACCGATGGCAGCTATGCGTCCGCCAGCGATCCCCGCCTGCTCGTCGGCCTCGGCACGGACGCCGCCGTCGATCGGGTGGAGGTCCACTGGCCCGACGGTTCGGTGGAGGTTTGGACCGAGGTTCCGATCGACACCTACAGCACCCTCTCGAAGGGCGGAGCGAAAAAGACCGCCATCGGGAAGTAGGAGGGTGGAGGACGGTGTCGAGCGGATTCCGTTGGTTGACCCCCACATTGGTGCTGGTCTTCGTTTGCGGCGCCGTCCCAGCCCGCATATCTCACCAGCTTCCTACTGCGGTCGGCGATGCGCCGCCCCCAGCGCTGTTGTCTCGCCTCGGGGTGCTCTCCCCGCCGACAACAGCGCAGAGTGGCCGAAGGCTCGCCACTGGGCGAGCCCATCGGACACGCGGTGATGGCGGTGAGACACAAGCGCCGAAGGCGCGCAGTAACGTACTGCAAGTACGCGCTCCGCGCCCCTCAGGTCGAAAACACCACTGGGAACGGCACCTCACCGCCCTCGCGACGAAACCCGGTGAGATATGCGGGCTAGCGATCGACAGATCGCAGCTCGAGCCGCTGCCGTTTCCCGATCTCGACCCGTTCGAGGACGTGATCCGCACTCGTCTCGAGAAGCTCCAGGGAAAGGTCGTCGGATTCCAGTCCTCGGGAACCGACACCGAGCTTGCCGACGCCTACGGAACCCTCGGCAAGTACTATCTCGCCTTCAGCTTGAACGAGGCCGCCGGGGTGGCGTTCGCCAACGCCCAGGCGCTGTCGCCGAAGGACCCTCGGTGGACATACTACATGGCCTATGTTCAGGAGAAGGCCGGCAACCTCGAGGCCGCCGTTCGTTCGTATGAACGCGCTCTCGAACTCACCCCCGACGCCGTTCCCACCCTCATCCACCTCGGTAATGTCCTCCTCGAAATGGGTGAGAACGAGGCCGCCTACGACGTCTTCGAGCGAACCGTCGAGCTGGCGCCGGAGGAGGCTGCAGCCCTTTCCGGTCTCGGCAGGGCGGCAGGCACGCTCGACAGACCGCAGGAGGCAGTCGAGCATTTGCAGCGGGCACTCGATTTGCAGCCTCAGGCCACCGTCCTCCACTACCAACTCGCGCTCGCCTTCCGCAAGATCGGCAAGGTAGACGAGGCGCGCGCCGAGCTCGAGTTGCGGGGCGAAACTCCGGTTCGGTTTCCCGATCCGCTGCTCAACGAGATCGGTCCGCTGCAGCTCAGCGAGCTGATCGAGTCGGTGCTCGAGATGGCCGCAAGGCCCGGCGAGATCGACGACCGCGCGCTCGCCGACTTTGCCGTCGGCCACCTCAGCGACGACCTCGATGCACCGAGCAAGCTGCTGGCCGCGATTGCCGACCTGAACGAGGAGGCTGCGCGGCAGGCGAAAAGTGGCGAGAAGGCGGACCTCAGCCGCACGGTTCGAGCCCGGCTCCACTACGTGGTCGCCGGCCTGTACCACACCCGTGGTGACCTCGGCCGAGCGAGCACCGAGCTCGATCTGGCCCTGTCGTTGGCGCCGGACATGGCCGAGGCCGGCTTGCTCCAAGGTCGGATCCACGAGCAGCGCGGTGACCTCGAGGGCGCGGCGATGGTCTACTCACGCATTCTCGAGGCGAACCCTGACAGCACCGGTGCGTTGCGCAACCGGGCGCGAACCCGGATGGCGTTGGATGACCAACGTGGGGCGGCTGACGACTACGCACGGCTGTGCGAACAGGACCCGAGTCGCAGCTGGCCCCGAATTCAGCTCGCCATCGCCCACGCACGACTCGGCGAACTCGAGCTCGCCCGACGCAACTACCGTAAGGCCCTCGAGCTCGGTCTCGACCCAGCCGAAGCGGCACAGGTGCACTACCATCTCGGCATTCTCCAGAGCCAGGCGGGATCCACCGAAACCGCCGCGGTCGAGTTTCGCGCCGCGGTCGAGTTGGATCCGGCGCTGGTCGCGGCCGGGCTCGATCTCGGCGCGGCATTGGGCGGCCTCGGTCTGTACCAAGAGTCGGCCGCCGCCTATCGGCAGGTCATCGCCGAGGATCCCGCCAACGCCCCGGCGTGGCTTGGTGAAGCGACTGCACTCAATCTCAGCGGCGACCCGCGAAGAGCTCTCGAGGTCCTGGAGGAGGGCTGGCGAAAGAACCCCGGAAGCGTCGAGCTTTTGCACGCGCTCGCCCGCCTCCTGGCATCGGCCGAAGACCCCGCCGTTCGAGACGGTGAACGGGCCGTGGACCTGGTCCGGCGAACCTTTCGCGCGGGAAGGACCGTGGAGCGCATGGAGACCCTGGCCATGGCCTACGCCGAGACCGGCCGTTTTCGGGAGGCCGTCGAGACTCAGAAGGAGACCATCTCGCAGGCCGCGTGGCAAGGCCTGACGAACCTCGTTCCCACCCTCGAGGCCAACCTCAGGCGCTACGAGGCGGGCCGGACCTGCTGTGCCGGTTTCATTGCCGGGATACCTCAATGACCACGGGCGCGGTGGTGTTGCCGCCGCCGTTGTCCCACTCGATCGGCCCGCTGGCGCCCACGAACCCCGAGCTCCCGGAGAGTCGTTTCTGCAGCTCGACGCGCCCGCCGGCGCCGCTGCGAAGCGCATTGATCACCAGGTTGGCGGCGTCGAAGCCGTAAACCATGGATGCCGTGGGTTTGGCGCCGTCGCGCCGGATGCCGGACTGCACCATCTTCAGGTAGGGGCCGCACTCCTGAATGGGCTTGAAAGGTGCAACCTGGATCACGTCACCGTCGTAGCGCGGCGGGTACTCGACCAGGTGGAGACCGGGGATCCAGGGCAGAAAGACCGGGCAGTCGATACCGGCCGTCTGCAGCGCAGCGAGCACCCGACGCACGGCGCCGGGCTCCAGCCGCATCACCAGGCCATCCGGCGAGAACCCGCCCACCCGCCGCGCGATACTCCCGGAGTCGGCCGCTCCGGCATCCACCGCAAGCTCGAAGACCGGCGCGACCCGTCGCCGTTCCATCGCCGCCACCAGCTCGTCGGCGAAGGTCCTACCTTCGTGATCGGCGGAGACCAGCACTCCAACCGCCTCGAGGTCGCGCGGCGCCAGGGCGTTATTCACCAGTGCTTCGGCCTGGGCGGCATCGTCGGGCGGCAGACGAAAGATCCACGGCACCCGGGTCTGGGTGAGCGATGGGTCTGAAGAAATCGGCGCGATCAACGGCAGGTGGGCCTTGGTCGCCACCTGCTGGGCGACGTGGGTGGTCGGGCCGTCGGGGCCGCCGATGAGAGCCCACACGCGGTCGGAGAAGACCATTCGGACGACCTCCTTGGCGCCCGCCCCCCAGGGGTCGTCCGCCCACCTGCGGACAATCCGCAGCGGCTTTCCGTTGACACCGCCCGACGCGTTGGCCTGCTCCACGGCGAGGACCACCCCGCGAACGAGGTCGCGACCCACCGGGTGGTCGTCGCCGTCGGGGGCGAAGACGCCGATTCGGTACTCGGTTTGGGCCTCCGTCGAACCAAGCGTCTCGGTGCCGGTGAAGGCCATCGGATCATCGAGCATCCGTTTGTAGGGCTCATCCGCCGCGGCCTGGAAAACCATCAGGAGAAGAGCTACGAAACCGAAATGCGCGAGGTGCACGCCGACTCGGATCAGCGTACGCCGCTGAAGGTCCAGGCCCCATCCTCGACGAGGGCGAGGACGGCCGGGCTGCGGTTGGAGCAGACGGGGTCGTAGGTCTTTTCGCCGGTGACGCCGCGCCAGGTCTTCACGGCCATCATCTCGTCGCGAATCAGCGCACGGTTGAGACCGGCGCGCTCGATGGCCTCGATGACCTGAGTCATGCCGTCGTAGGCGTGGGCCGCGTAGGTCTCGGGAGGCTC
>JBGMRN010000006.1:7016-16249 GCA_048061535.1 Thermoanaerobaculales bacterium
TGGCCGAGGCGGGTGGCGGCGTCCCGGAATTCGTCGATGCTGATGCGCCCATAGCGGTTGTTGGCGCGCAGGGCGGCGACCCGTGTCAGCTCGAGCGTGCCGAAGACGTAGTCGGCCAACAGATAGCTCATCTGTCGATCGTCGGTGATATTGCGACAGACCCACGGGATGGCGGTTTCGACGAAGGAGGGATCGGTATCACCGGTGTTCATCATCAGCACCTCGGCTTTGAGGGCGACCCGGATAGCGATGTGGGAGTTGGCGCCGTCGATGGTCCCGAGGATGGCCCACACCTTCTCCTTGTACGCGAGATCGATGATCTCGTTACCGCTCGCGCCCCACAGACCGTTGTCGTTTCGCACCACCAGCTCGAAGGGAGTTTTCGACCCGCGATAGCCGCCTCGTGCGTTGGCGTGCTCGATCGCGAGTCGGGCGCCCTGCAGCATCTTGCGGCCCAGCGGCTGCTCGTGGGAGGCGCCGCCGGTAGCGACCGAGACGGTGGCCTTGATGGGCGCGAGAAGGCCGATCTTGACGCTGTCGATGGTCTCAGGCTCGGGAATGTGGCGGCCGTAGCCGCGGTACTCGTTGGGTTGAAGGAAGAACCTCTTGTAAGGATCAACGAATCTCCCGTAGGGCATCAGCTCGGCGGGTGTGTCGCCGTAGACCTGCTGCCCGGCCTCGGGCGTGGGCGTCGGGGCCGGATCCTCGCCGGCCACAACCAAGCAAGCACCAGCGATGATCGCCGCGAGCATCGCCGGGAGGAGCATTCTTCTCATTTTCCAACCTCCTCCGGTTCCTCCGCCTCGGGTTGCGACAACCCCTCGAAGAACCCGACCCCCTTCCCGCGGGCCAGCCCGTGGCCGGTGCCGATCCACACGTCGTCGCCCTGGATCTCGACCGCGATCACGAAGTGGTTGGGCAGGGTCAGATCGGTCGCAACCGTGCGCCGCTCGTCGTTGCCGACACCGACATGGGCAGTCCAGGTGGCGGCGTCCTCGGTGTCGCGGCGGTAGGAAACCCAGGTGTCGGTGGCGAAATCACTGAGCACCGCGAGACCAAGATCGGTGGCACTGTAACAGGAGGTTCCGCTGCGACCCTTGGCGAAGTTGATGAAGTTGCTGGCCAGCCCGCTGTCGTGGTCCATGTAGCCGCGCCAGTGGCGGCCGTCGTAGCGGCTGAGACCGAAGTAGGTCGCCGCCCACAGCACCCCATCCACGTAAGAGGCCGAGGTGGTGATGTTGTGGATCAACCCGTCGTCGCGGAAGAGGTCGATCTCCATCTCGCGGTCCGGGTCGCGGTGGGCGTTCCAGCGGCGGGTCTTCACGTCCCACTCGAGGATCCCGCCGCCCCACACCGCCGCGTAGACCTTGCCGTTGCCGGCATCGACGTTGTAGCACCAGATCTCCTCCATCGGCGCGTTCTTATCGGTGTAGATCTCCCACTCGCCGGTCACCGTGTCGAGGGCGCTCATTCCCGCCGTCGTCGCGACCCACACGGTGTCCTCGAGCACAGCAACGCCGTACACCACGTCGTTGACCAGGCCGCTGTTGAACTGGTTGAAGTGGTCGAAACGCCCACCAGAGAAACGAGAAAGGCCGCCGCCGAAGAGACCAAGCCACACGTCGCCGGTTTTCTCGCTGACCGCGATGGCGCTCACCACCCGCCACGGTAGACCGTCCTGCTCTCCCCACGAACGCCATTTCCCGGCCTCGTACAGGGCCAAACCGTCCTCGGTACCAACCCAGAGGCGATCGCCATCGGCCGTGATGGCGAAGATATGGTCATTCGGAAGCCCGCCCTCCTCGGCGTAGAAGGTCTCCCAGTGGGTGTAGACATACGGCTCGCCGGTCGGCGCTTCGGCCTTTTCCGCCGCGTTCAGATCGGCAGTTCCCATCATCATCAGAATCGCCACGAAGCAGACAAGCCGCTCCCCCACCCGGAATTCGCACAGCGAATTACAGCGTCTTGAGGTATTCAATGAGATCATTGAGCTGATCCTTTGTCATGTCGTTGGTGACGCCGTGCTCGTCGTTCGGATTGAAGCGCGTCCAGATTTCTTCGAGAGTGTCCGCCCGCCCGTCATGGAGGTAGGGCGCCGACTCGTAAATGTTGTTGAGGTGGGGTATGTCGAAGAGATCGTTGGTGTCGAGCTCCGACGCGGTGCCCACCCTCACCATCTCCCGGTTCGTGAAGTAGGGCGCCGGGTGGCAGCTGCTGCACCGTTTTTCGACCGGGATCTCCAAACCTGAATTGGCGACCGTGCGTTCGAAGAGCTCCTTGCCGCGGCGCTGGGCCGGGGTGAGCTCCTCCCCCACCCGATAGCGGTTGGGATTGCGGGGGATGGTGCGGATGTAGCTCTCGAGAGCCAACACCTGATCGGGCGTGAAGGGATCGATGCGGGTGAAAAAGACCGCCAGCCGAGGCCCGCACTGGCGGGAGATTGTCTTGTTCTTGCCGGTCCACTTGAAAGGAGCGGTGTCGAGGATGCCGCGAAGGGTGCGGTTGTCCACCGGGTTGAGGCCGATCCCGTCGGGCTCGATGTCGTAGGTGATGGCATCGACGCCGCCATCGGGATGGCACGAGTGGCAGGAGAACTGGCGGCCGAAGGTGACCTCCGCGGAGTGGAAGACCCTCTCCCCTTTCCGCGTCAGGGTGACTTCCTTCGGCCCGCCGAGGTCGATGGTCGCAACCTGTTCCCGCCGCGCCACGTCGATCACCGCCACTGCGTCGTCCAGCGCCTCCGCCACGTAGACGAAGCGGCCGTCGGGAGAGATCGCCAAGCCGCGGGGGTTGCGCCCCACCGGGATCCGCCGCTCGACGAACTCGGTCGTCACACCGAGATGGTTGGGCAACAGCTCGCGCCGGTCCTCCTCACCCGCCCCCTCGAGCACCGCCCGCATGCGCTCGAGGTCGACGACCGCCACCTCGTTGACGCCACCACCGGAAATGAAGGCGAGACGCCCGTCGGGAGTGATGACCACGTCGGTCGGGTCGGCAAAATAGTTGTCGGGCTCGTCGAGCAGGAGCTGGTCGACGCGGCCATCGCGCCACAGCACGCCGATGCCGTTGGTCATCACCCAACCCTGCAGAATCCGGGTCATGGGCACCAGATTCTTGGTCCGGATCAGGGTCACCAGCGCGAACTCGCCGCTGGGAGCGACGTCCACCCCCTGTACCAGATTGGCCTCTGGAATCATGATGCGGTCGTCCACCATCGCGCGCTCGGCGCCGATGACCGTGACCTCGGAACGCGACGGCTCGCGGAAGGGGACGAAATGGGAGAGGTTGTTGGTGACGTAGATCTCGCGGCCGTCCGGCGAGCGGCTCACGCCCCAGGTACCACGAGCGGCCGACAACCGCTTGACCTCACGCCGGCTCTCCAGGTCCACCACCGACACGTCGGAGGAGCCGGCGTTGGCAACGAAGAGCTTCCGGCCGGAAACATCGGTGACCACGCCGTGCGGCTCGTCGCCGACGACAATGGTTTCGACCTCCGCCATCGCCTGCAGGTCGACCACCGATACCGTGTCGGCGCCACGGTTGCTGACATAGGCCGTGGCGCCGTCGGCGGACAGGCACACTCCGTGCGGCAGATTGCCGACGCCGATTTCGTCCACCACGGCACGGGTCTCGGTATCCACCACTACCAGGCTGTCCGATGCCTCGCACGCGACGTAGAGCGTCCGCCCGTCGGGGCTCACCGCGAGATTGAAGGGTGTCTTGTACTCGACCCCCGCGGTCCGGGCCCCGGCAAGATCGTCCCGCGAGTGATCCACGCGCGGCAGGTAGGCGTCAAGCTCGAATTCCCTGCCGTGGATCCCGGGCGTATGGCAGCGCTCACAGGTGGAGCGGGTTGGCCGGGTGAGGCCGACTGCGTGCGCAGCCGCCGGCGCCCCGGCCGCAGACTGCGAAGCGTGGCGGCTCCCCGGCCCGTGGCAGCTCTCGCACTGGACTCCGCGGGTTGAAGTCAGGCGCCCGCCCTGCGAACCGCCGCCGGTCGTGTGGCAGGGCAGACAGGCATCCGCGCCGCGCGGATCACCGGCGACGCCCTCGGCAGCCGCGATCGTCCGCGCCGCCTCCGTTCCGAGGACCGCAAAGGCCTCGGCATGGGCGGACAGACGCCACTTGCTGGAGATGAAGCCCATGGCCTCGCCGCGGTGGCAGGAGCTGCAGACCATCGCACCCACGAAGTGTGGTCCGCCATCGGCGGGTTCCGCAGGGGCAGCGGCTCCGGGCAGGCCGCCACCACGCCCCGGGTGTGCGATCCGGACCAGCGCCTCCTCGTACTCGAACGGCCACACATCGAGTACCGCGGTATGCGATCCCTTCTCCCGGTGGCACACGATGCAGGTGCGGGAGTCCGGCTTCCGCAAACCTGCTGCCATGGCCGCTTCCGGGTCGGCCATGATCCCGGCCGCCATGTACTCACTGCCCGGTCCGTGACAACGCTCGCACTGGACACCATCCTCGATGTGGAAAGTGGGGTCGAGTTGCCACGCCTCCACGTCCGAGGCGGTGGCGTGGCAGCCGAGACAGATCGGGCTGGCGAAGGGGTCCTCGTCAATTCCGGAAATCCGGGCGATCTCCGCCGCCTCGGGCAGGGCAAGCGCGGCGTGGGCGCGGGCATGCGGCGTCATGTACCAGCGGTCAAGCTGGTCGCGCTGCGGCCCATCGTGACACCTTCCACAGACCTCGGCCCCGACATAGACCGGCGGCTCGGCGGCCCCGACGCCGACCGCCGCGAGAACGCAGACCGCGAGCAGCAGGGCGCATCGTTTCACTTCGCCTTCGCCTCCGGTTCGGTCACGGTGAGCACCTGATTCGTCTTCACGTTCTCGAGAATCGACACCCGCCCGCTCGGCCAGCGAACCTCGATCCGGTCGATCTTTTGGTGTGCGCCGACGCCGAAATGGGCGCGGGGGTCGCTCTGGCTGAGGTAGCCCGAGCTCGAGCGGATGTCGCGGACCTGGGTGGCGCCGCCGGCGGTGAGGCGGATACGGGCGCCGATGCCGTCGCGGTTGCTTTTCGTTCCCACCGTTCGAACCATGATCCAATTGCCTCGGTTCCCTCCGTCGTTGCGGTACAGCCGGGCGGGCCCGTTGAGGTTGAGCACCAGGAGGTCGAGGTCGCCGTCGTTGTCAACGTCCCCGGTGGCGGAGCCCCGGCTCACAGCCTTGAGCCGGAAGGCGGCGCCACTGGTTGCCGACACATCGACGAAGCGCTTGCCGCCCTCGCCCCGGAAGAGCATATCCTCCTCGGGCTCGAGGTGGTGGGCGTCGCCGTTGACGATGAAGATGTCGAGGACGCCGTCGTGGTCGTAGTCGAAGAAGTTCGCCGACCAGCTGGTGTATTGGCCGAGCACCGCGGCGATTCCCGTCGCCGCACTTTTCTCCTCGAAGTACCCTTTACCGGTGTTGCGGTAAAGGCAGCTGTAGCCCATGTCTGGCACCAGTAGGTCGAACAGCCCGTCGCCGTCGAAGTCCCCAAACTCCGGTCCCATGGCCGAGGTTGCCTCACCGTTCTGGCCGAAGGCGGTGCCGGTGCGGAGGGCGATATTCTCGAACGACCCGTCGCCGCGGTTGAGGTAAAGGTAGTTCTCCATGCCGTCGTTGGCCACGAACAGATCCTCGTCGCCGTCGTCGTCGATGTCGCAGGCGGCCACGCCCATGGCGCGACCTTGGGTGGATCCGAGCTTGGCGGCGCGGGTGACGTTTTCGAACGTGCCATCCCCCTTGTTGCGGTACAGAACATCCTTCTGCCCGCGGTAGGACAGCGGCCCCGGAAAGGCCTCGGCGGCGAAGTAGCTCCTGTAGTCGGGATCGAAGACGAGGTACCCACCGACGAAGAGATCGAGCAGTCCGTCGCGGTCGTAGTCGAAGAACGAGGCGCCGACGCTCCAGTATTCGCTGCCGACCCCCGCACTCTCCGTGACGTCGGTGAAGGTCCCGTCGCCGTCGTTGCGGTAGAGCGTGTCGCGGTCGAAGTTGGTCACGAAGAGATCGCGGTCGCCATCGTTGTCGTAGTCGGCGGCGAGCGCGGCCATCCCGAATCTCGTATCTCCGACGCCGGCAGCGTCGGTCACGTCGGTGAAGGTCCCGTCGCCGTCGTTGCGATAGAGCACGTTCTGCAGCTTTCCCGCGAGGTGACGGCCGCGCACCGAGCTCACGGTCTCGAGGTAGCGGCCGTTGACCAGATAGATGTCGAGATCTCCGTCGTCGTCGTAGTCGAAGAAGACGCAACCGGCGCCCGTGGACTCGACGATGTTCGAGAGCTTGTCGTCACCGATTGAGTGAGTGAAAACGATCCCGGCATCGCTCGTGATGTCCACGAAGTGCGGCAACGTCGGCTTCTCGGCGGCGGCCGACACCGCCAGGATCGTCGCCGGGATCAACACAGCGGATAGGATCCGAAGTTCTCTCATCGTTCCTTCAACTCCTCGGGCTGCTCGAGCCGAACGGCCGGTTTGACGAAGGCCTCGGCCAGCGTGTTGGGCGCCACCATTTCGCGGTCCTCGTGGCAGCCGATACAGCCCCGCCACTCACGCGGCATGACCCAGGTCCAGGAATCCTGGCTGGCCACCGACCTCCCCCGTTCATCGAGGATTTCGAACCGGACCGGCACACCGGACGGCACCTCGATGTGAAACGAGCCGTCGTTTTCGATCGGCACCTCGCCGAGAATCCTCTCGCTCGGTGCGGACGCCGGAACCGTCGACCTGCTCGCGGTCGGCACGCCCTCGATGACCCGCAGGGTCGAGACGCCGCCCGCCTTCAGGTGCTCGAGGCCCCGGCGGTCTGTGAGATGCGAGCTGATGCAGAAGAAGATCCCGGTTTCCTTCGACGTATCCACCACCGACGACCGTCCCTTGACGCCGGCGTGAGGCGCCAGCTCCTGGGCGTCCAGGATGTGGAAACCGGGCTTGCCGAAAACCAACTCGAGGCGCTCACCGGTGACGGCGTCGACCCGGTAGAGGCCGTAGGCCTCATTTCGGCCCGACGGCCGGAACGAGGCCAGCAGACCGCCGCCTGCAAGCGGCAGCGGGTCGAGGTAGGCGCCATCGGCGCCGGTCGCGAGCGACGTTCGGCTGCGGAGCGGGCGGCGCAGGGTAACGTACGCGAGATCTCCACCGCCCAGGGGCGAGCTTCCGTCGGCCTCGACGAAATAGACCCGTCCATCCCTCCCCACCCTGACCGCGTGGGGGTACGGTGGGCCATCGTGATTGTCGTAAAAGGCCATCAGATCGGTGCCGTCGTTGTTGAGCGCCATCAAGGAAAGCCGTTCATCGCCCTCCTCATCCGCTCCCGCCCTCCACGCGGCAAACACAAGGCGGCCGTTTGCGAGGACGTCCGGTGCGAGGTCGGAACCGAGGTGGAAGGAGATGCGCAAGGGATGACCTCCGTCGATGTCGGAGGTAAAGAGGGCGGAGGCCGGCTCTCCGGTGCGCTTGTCGGCCCATCCGTGACCGGTGGCGAGATAGGCGATGCGTCGGGTCGGCGTCTCGTCGTCGAGATGAAAGAGAGACCCCACCCACAGCGGCGAGGTGGCGTCACCCGGATCGTCGGTGATGCGCACGACGTTGGCGCCATTGCTCTCCATACGCCAGATCTGAAACCGATCATCTTCGAAACGCTTGCCGGCAAAAAGGATCTGCTTACCGTCGAAGGAGACGGCCGGGTCACACGCGGCGAGGAACCCGTCCGTCATCAGTCGCGCGGCGCCCTTCGCCGAAAGACGGACGATCTGGCTGCCGTCGAGGCAGCGTCCGGCAGGCTCGGTCGACGTAGGTTCCGCCGAGGCCGCCGGCTGCCGCACGGCCAACAGATCCTGCGCCGAAACATTCGCACTCACGAAGAAGAGCGCCACCCCCAACAACAGGCGGGCACGGAAGGAGTCGGAGCGACCCTCGCCAATCATTACGCTGAACGCCGCGCGATGACCGCGGTCGCATCCAGCTCGACCAGCAGGTCATCGCGGCAGACGTCATCGATGGTAAACACCAGCGGCAGGTTCTCGAGGCCCCGCTGCCGGAGAATCCTGTGCAAGCGCTCCACATCCTCCGGGCGTTTGACAAAGGCCGAGCCCTGGAAGATGTCGTCGAAGACCGCGCCTCCGGAGTCCAGCAGCGCCTCGATGTTGTCGAGAGTCCGCTTCGCCTGGCGATCGAAGTCGCCGGGATAGACAGTGTTGCCGTCCTCGTCGATGGAGGCCGTCCCGGAGACCAGGGAGTAGCGGCAGCGGTCGGTGACGACGCTGAGCCCACGCGAGAAGCACGAACCGTACTCCGGCGCCTCGTTCTGGAGGGGATTTCGCAGCCTCTCGACGGAGAGCTCTCGACCCGCCGCCGGCCGCATCGCGAGGAGATCGAGGGTGCAACGGTGCCCTCGAGCGTTGCGACCGCGGATACCGGTGCTGGCGGGAATGACACTCGTGGGCGACCCGTTCAGAAGACCGAAGCTTTCAAACACCTCGTTCCGCGCCCGGTTGAAATCGTCGTACCAGGACAGTATGTCGTCGAGGTAGAACCAGGTGCGGCGCACATCGGAGAACGACCAGCCGCATTCGCGAAGTATCTCCTCCACCAGCAGAAGAGCCTCATGGGTTTCATCAGCCGGTTGCGACCGAGCCGTCGCCGGCAGCAGCCGCGCCACATCCGACAGGGCCAAATAGCTGGCGTCATGACCTTCGACGCGACGGCCGCACGGCTCACCATGCCACTCGATGATCTCGGAGGAGTGGGCGACGGAGGGCCGCGCCGCGATCACGTGGATACCGGCCACACCGTCCCCGACGAACGGGACTCCTTCGACATGGGTCGCCGGAATCGCGGCATTTCCAGAGTCCTCTCCAAGTGCCGCAGCGCGGCCCTCCGAAGTCGACGCCGCGGAGGCGACATCGCCGAAGACGCGCTCCTGGAGGACGGCCAGATCGTCCTCGCGGAGCCGCCGGTCGATCTCCGAGTAGGCGAGGCTGACATCCGCACCCGCGCCGGAACCGCACGAATCGGCCGACCAGGTAAGAAACGTGAGGTCTCCGGGACCCGACTTCACCCACAACACCGCCACTCACCTCCCGTCGTCGATCGAGGCCACCCCACCGGCCCTGAGCGGCAGCCACCCCCACCTGTCGTCAGACCGGTACCTGCTGTCAGCACCCCTGAGGATGGGTGCGAATTCGAGTAGTTGCTGCGATGACAAGCGAAGACAACAGCTTTCTTGCACCACCGGCTCATGCTA
>JBGMRN010000006.1:16349-44011 GCA_048061535.1 Thermoanaerobaculales bacterium
GTGAGTCGTTCGGTGATCGTGTGCTCAATCGTGGTACTGCTGGCGGGGACATCGGCCCTCGCCACCGCGGGTGACTGGCAGAAGCTCGGATCGAAGGCCGTGGCCTTCAACAAGAGCGGACCCCAAGACATCTCGATCGACACCAAGAACGCGGAAGTGAGCGAGGTCAAGCTCAAGGTGAACGGAGACTGGACCCGTTTCCTGGAAATAGAGCTCAACTTCGCCGACGGATCGAGCCAGAGCGTTGAGGAGAGCTTCGACGTCGAGCCCGGAGGCTCGAGCGACGTCATCAAGATCAATGGCGGTCCAAAGGCTCTTGCGAGTGTTGGCGTCTCATGCCAAGCGGCGAACTCGACCCGCGCCGGCCGCGCCACCATCAAGATCGTCGGTCTGTAGGCAAGAGATAGTCGTATCGACTCAAGGGCTGCCCGTGGGCAGCCCTTTTTTATTTAGGTGACAGCCTCTTCCCCACAGCTGCCGGCATGACGCGCCGACCTGCGCGGCGGCGAAGCGCCTCGCCCCCTCCCCCCGGCACGAGCCCAAGGAATTCGACCAACGCATCCATCAGGTCTCCACGGGTCGTCGAGCCATCCACCAACTCCGCGAGAGAGTATGAAAAGCAGAATGTCCGCTGCCCGTGCTGTCCCCTATGCTGGACCGCAACCACTCCGTAGTCGGACTCGGAAAATGCCACGACACCTGTCGACGGCGTAAAAATGTCGATCCAATCCACCGAGGACTGGGACGAATCTGCGAAGTTCATTCCTCCGGTGAGTGCGCCGCCGTGTCCATCGAGACTGTCGATTGAATTCGTCCCACCATCGTCCTCCGCGTTCTCGAGGCCGAAGAGGGGCAGGAGGGCGGTGCCGTCGACAAGGTTGTATATGTCATAACCCAGGGTATCGCCACCCTCCAGGAAAACCCGCCCGCCGGACTCGAGGTAGCTCTTGATCGCGTCGATCTTCCACGTGGTATCGAGGCGAGCGGAAAACGGCGGCCCATCCGGATCAAGGCCGGCATTGCCGAAGGACAGGAACGCCCCGTCGAACCCAGTCAGCCCTCTGGGGAACTCCCCCGAGATATAGGTCACGCTGAAGCCACGGGAAACCAGCTCATCACGCAGGTACGACCCGCTGAAGGTGGGGCCGTCCGCCACGCCCTCCCAGACGAGGAGACCGCCGCCGCCGATCAGAATCCGCGGCAGGTCCAGGCTGCTGTGGGGTGAAATGGTAGCGTCGGAGGTCTCAGCGGAGAGGGTGAAGCTGACAAAACCGGAGGGCGCATCGGGCGCCACTTGAATCGAGAAAGTGCTCCCCACCTCCGCGGCCATGTCCGGCGTCACACCGGTTGTCACCGTCGCATCGACGATATCGACGAACGTGGCCTCGGTGTGCAGTGTCAAGTTGACGGCATCGCTGCCCGCGAGGTGACTGTAATTCCGCAAAGTGAGCAGAATCTCGGCGCCCTCCCCGGCCTCGACGGAGCCGTCACCGTTGTCGTCTATGACTTTCATGTCCGCCACGTCCAATCTGAGCTCGGGCGTGGACGTTGCCGGCTGATCGGTGAGGGTACGAAAAGCGTTGATGCGACCCTCTCCGAGGAGACCGACAAAGTTGACATTGACGTCATCGATCGAGTCGGCGGTACCGAGAACCTGCTCGACAAGCTGCTCATTGGACCACGAAGGGTCAACAGATTTAAGGAGTGCAAAAACGCCGGCCACCACCGGTGATGCCATCGAGGTCCCCGTTTTGCTGCCGTAATTGGATGGAGGAACTGTGCTGCGAAGGCCATTAAAACCTGCACCACCGGGAGCTGAGATGTCGATGCTGATGCCGAAATTCGAGTACGACGCCAGCCGGTCGGTCCCGCTGACCGAAGCGACGCTCACCACCCCGGGCAACGAGCTCGGATATTGAGCAACGGAGGTGCTGTCATTCCCCGCCGAGGACACCAGCAGGCTGCCGAGACCCCGGGCATACTCGATCACATCCCGCTGATACTGCGATGTGCCCTCGCCGCCCCAGCTCATGTTGATGACATCGGCGCCGTTCTCCGCCAGATAGACGACGGTGCTGAGGGCGCGCTCGAGACTGTTCCCCGAATCGCTGTTGGACGCCGAGGTCGGCAGGATCTTCACGTTCCAGCTAATGCTGGAGATACCGATGGCGTTGTCCGTCCGACCTGCCGCGAGGCCGGCCACATGGGTGCCGTGGCTGCCCGGGTCGTCGGGATCGTTGTCCTGCAAGCGATCGTCGTTGAGGAAGTTCCAGCCCACGAAATCATCCGTGTAACCGTTGCCGTCGTCGTCGATGCCGTTGATGTCGTCGGGATCGAAGACCCAAGAACCACCGGACTGCTCGATCACCTTCCCGTCGCCGTCCGCATCCTCACCGAGGTTCTGATGAATGTTTTCAACCAGATCTTCGTGGCGCCAGGCCACCCCGGTGTCGGAGATGCCGACGACCACCGCGGCGCCATCCTCGCCCTTGTGCACATCCCACGCCGCCTCGGCCATGATCTGGCTGAGAAACGACTGCCGGCTGAAGTCGGGGTCGTCCGGCGTTTCGTTGCTGTAGTGAGCCGGAATCGGTTCGGCATACTCGACCGCAGGGTCGGCGGTTAACAACTTTGCCGCCTGCCGCACATCCGCCGCATCGGGAAGGGTGATGCGGTAGATCCGGGTGAGATCCGGCAGACCGGGCCGCGCATGGCTGAGTCGTGATCGGATCATCGGCGCTACCCGGAGCACCCCGAGCTCGTCCGAGATCGCATCGAGCGACGAGATTCCGAATCGAAGCGGCAGCGCCTTGCGCGCTACCGACGCCGTGTCCGATCGGAGCTTCACGGCGACGACACCGCCCTGATACAGCGGCCGCCCTCTGCTGTCAGTCGGGATCGGCTGAGCCGCCTGCAGCGACACCGAACCGATAGCCAAGAAGGTGATCGACAACCCATATCCGATACATCTTGAGAGCATTCGCATCAACTTGCTGTCCAATTCTGTCGGCCGGCCTCCCTGTTCAGAGCAACCGCCCGATCGGATTCTCATTCTCGAGCCGCGTTCTTCTGAAGACGTCTCGTGATCAGTCGACCTCGATCATTGACAGGGCGTAGGCATGGTTGGGGTCGTTGAGCGCGACAAGCCTCATCAGCTCGGCCTCGGCCCGGCGCAGCAACTCGGTCGCGGGGTTCTCCTCGGTGGCCAGCGCCTCGGGACCGACCATCTTCAGAGCCCGCGACAGCAACATTCTGGCGACCTTGTCCTTGAAGGTCGGCTCCTTTTCGATGTACGTGACCGCATAGTCTTCGCCCAGCTCGGCGAGCTTCGCCGCGGACGCGATCGCGTCCTCGAGGTCGCCCATCGAGTCGACGAGCCCGATCCCGTACGCATCCTCACCACTCCAAACGCGGCCGCGGGCGATCTTGTCGATCTCCTCCGGCGTCATGTCGCGCGCGTTCGCCACCAGGGTGATGAAGTCCTCGTAGCCCTTGTCGATGATCGTCTGGATGGTGGCGCCGAGCTCCGGGGCCATCTCCCGGTCCAGCCGCATCGCGCCGGCGAGCGGCGTGGTCCCGACGCCGTCAACCCGCATTCCGAGGTGCTTCGCCAGCGGCCTCTGATAGGTCGGGAAAATCCCGAAGATCCCGATCGACCCGGTGATGGTGCTGGGATAGGCCCAGACCTCGTCAGACGCCATGCTGATCCAGTACCCCCCCGAGGCCGCCACGCTGCCCATCGAAACGACGACAATCTTCCCTTCATCTCGCGCCACCTCGAGCTCGCGACGGATCACCTCGGAGGCAAAGGCGCTGCCGCCGCCGGAATCCACGCGGAGAACGATCGCCTTCACGCTGTCATCGTTACGCGCCTTGCGGATGAGCGCCGAGGTCGAGTCACCACCGATCGTGCCCGGCGGGTGGCTGCCATCGACGATCGTGCCCCTGGCCACGACCACCGCGACCTTGTCGCCCTTGGCTTTGTGTCCAAAGCGATCCTCGTCGAGGTCCTCGAGAAAATCCATGAAGCTCACGTGATTGTAGGTATGGGCGTCTTCGTCCTCACCAACCAGCTCGATCAGCCGAGCCCGCATCTCGTCGCGGGTGGCGGTGGCGTCGATAAGACCCGCCTCGAGAGCGGCCTCCGCGACGTTGCCACCAGCATCCCGGACAATCGACACGAAGTTTGTCGCAAAGCTTTCGACCTGCTCGACAGTCAGGCCTCGGGCATCGGCCACCTCCTCCAGCCAGTTGTCCCAGAGATCGCCCAGCCACGCGAGATTGGCCTCCTTGGCCTCGGGGGACATGTCGTCGCGCAGGTAGGGCTCGACGGCCGACTTGAACTCGCCGACTCGAAATACGTTGACGTCGATTCCCAGTCGGTCGAGGCCGTCCTTCATGTAGGTCTTGTAGCGGCCATAGCCTTCGAGGATCACCAGCCCATCCGGGTTCATCAGCACCTCGTCGGCAAACGCCGCGATGTAGTAAGCGTCCTGTTCATAGTGGTCGGACACGGCAATGACCCTCTTGCCACCCGCTCTGAAATCGACCAGTGCCTTCGCCACGTCCTGCAGCTTGGTCGGCCAGCCACCACCAAAGCTCCTCAGGTCGAGGACCAGCGCCTGGACCCGATCGTCGTCCTTGCCGGCCTCGATGGCGTCGAGGACATCCTTGAGCAGAATCTCGGGCGGGGCCACGTCGCGGGCCTCGTCGATCATCTGTTTGAGCGACTGTCCCGTCTTCTGCTCGACCAACCGACCCTTCGGCGCAACCACCAGCGCCGTCGTATCCGCAATGTCCGGGCCGTCATCCCTGAACAGGAACCCGATCGCCACGATGATCAACGCCAGGAAGAGCAGATTGACGAAAATTCGCCGTGCTTGGTCCAGCCCTTTCCACAATCCGCCCAAGATCCCGGTTAGCCGATTTTGCTTTTTGTCCGACATCCGCCCCTCCTTCACGCGACCCGTTTCAGGCCCCGCAAGTCATACATCATAACGGACGCGATCTCGATCTCGTTCACACCGGACCGAATCGAGAGAATGCGAAGCGAATCGACGGGCACAGTACAATCAACCTGCATTTCGAAGTCGGCGCCGCTCGCCGGATCGACGCTCGACGAGCGGCTGACGTCACTCGGCGCCCTGACCGAAGCGCTGCATCTCAGCTCCGATATGTCGTCGATCTTCGTCGGCTACGAAGATGGCGATTTCTTTCTGGTGCGGTCGGTCGGCGATCGACGGGTCGCGGCCCAGAGTCTCGATGCACCACGCGGAAGCCGCTTCGCAGTTCAGAGCATCGAAGGTGGTGGCCGGGAGGCGGCACGGAAGACCCTGCTCTTTTTTGACGAAGGCCTCACACTGCTCGACTCGCGCCCCCTCGACACCGGCGACTTCGACCCCCGCGGCCGCGAATGGTACCGCTCCGCGATCGAACGCCACGACCGGATCACCACCGACTTCTACGTATTCTTCACCACCGGCGAGGTCGGTCTGAGCTTCGCCCGCCAATTGGCCGGCGGCGGCGGGGTCGTAGGCGCCGACCTGGCGCTCTCGGACCTCTCGGCCGGTCTCGCTTCGACCATGGCGTTAACGAAGAACTCGCTCCAGCAGTTCCTCGCGATCTCGACCGCGCTCTCGGCCGAGAGGGACTACCGTAGGCTCCTGGAAATGATCCTTCGCGAGGCGCGAACCGTTTCCCACGCAGACGGCGGAGCGATCCTGATGACCAATGAGGAGGAATCCGGCCTCGAAATCTCGATCCTCGAGAACACGGTCACCGGGGTCCACGTCGGCGGCACCAGCGAGGCCGAGCCACCGTTCGAACCTATTCCATTCCGCGACGCAGGCGATGCCGACGGGCGGCCCGATATCGACAGTCATACGGCGCGGACGGCCGCGACAATTCAGATTGCCGACCTCGCGGCAGATCAACGATTCGACACCTCCGCCGTCCGTGATCGATTCGACGACGACGGCTACGAGACCTGCTCGCTCCTCAGCGTGCCGCTGACCGATCAAAAGGACGAGATCGTCGGCTTGCTCCAGCTTGTCAGAGCCCGAGCCGCATCAGGAGAGGCGGCCGGCTTCGCCCCCGAGGTCGTGTCCTACATCGAGGCCCTCGCCACCGACGCGGCGGTGGCGCTCGACCTCCGTCGGCTTCTCAAGGCGCAGCGCGATCTGCTCGAGTCGTTCATCCACGTCGTCGCGGGAGCGATCGACGCCAAGTCGCCCTACACCCACGGCCACTGCCAACGAGTGCCGGAGCTCGCTCGAATGCTGGCCGAGGCGGCTCATGCGGCCGACGACGGGCCCCTTCGCGACTTCGAGCTGACCGATGACGAAAGGTACGAGCTCCACATCGCGAGTTGGCTGCACGATTGTGGGAAGGTGACGACGCCGGAGTACGTGGTCGACAAGTCGACCAAGCTCGAGACCATCTACAACCGGATCCACGAGATCCGGACTCGCTTCGAGGTGCTGTGGCGCGACGCCGAAATCGGTTATTTGAGGGTGGTCGCCGATCACGGGGAGGATGATCTCGAGGCTAAACGGCGGCTCGAGAAAATCCTCGAAAAAATCCGCGACGACTACGCCTTCGTCGCCGAGTGCAACCTCGGCGAGCTCTACAACCTGTCGATCACCCGCGGGACCCTGACCGCCGAGGAGCGATTCAAGATCAACGAGCACATCGTCCAGACCATCAACATGCTCGGCCGTCTGCCCTTTCCCAAGGAGCTGCGGCGGGTCCCCGATTGGGCGGGAAGCCACCATGAGAAGCTCGACGGCACCGGCTACCCTCGGCAACTGGGCGCCGACCACCTTTCGACCCCGGCGCGCATCATGGCAATCGCCGACATCTTCGAGGCGCTCACTGCGACCGACCGCCCTTACATGCGACCCAAATCGCTCAACACAGCGTTACGGATCATGGGCTCGATGCGCGACAGCGGACACATCTGCCCCGACCTCTTCGCGCTCTTCCTCACTTCGGGCGCCTACCTCGAGTACGCCGAGCAGTACCTGCAGCCGCAGCAGCTGAAGGAACCGGTGGATATCGACGTGCATTTGAGGAGTTGACAGAGCGCAACGAAAGGGCGAGGCTATCGTCCAAGGAGGCTGAAGGGCACAGATGACAAATACAGGCAGCCCCGAGGTTCCCCTCTTCAACCCCGAGCATGTCGATGCAGAGCACCGATGCTCGCGGATCGGCAGCGGCGCCCTCGGCGGCAAGTCAAAAGGTCTGCGCCTGATCCACGAGGAGATCCTCTCACGCTTTGACCCGGAAGCATTCCCGGAGGTCACGGTTCGCGTGCCGTATTCCGTAGTGATTGCGACTGACGTCTTCGAGACCTTCATGGAACGCAACCACCTGTGGGAAGTGGTGCTGGCGGATCACCCGGACAGCCACATCGCGCAGGCCTTTCAAAACGGCGAGCTGCCGTTCGAGAATGTCGATGATCTGCGCGGGCTGGTCGCGGTCATGCGCACGCCCCTCGCCCTGCGCCCCTCGAGCCTCCTCCGGGAAACCCTCGACGGTCCGTTCCCGGCCGTTTACACGACCAAGATGATCCCCAACAACGAGCCCGCTGACGAAGCACGTTACCGTCGCTTCGTCAGCGGGCTGAAGCTGGTATGGGCTTCCACGTTTTTCGCGGACTCGGTCGTCTCGCGCCGCGCGGCCGGATTGCCGACAGATTCCGAACGCATGGCGGTGGTGGTTCAGGAGGTGGTCGGCCGGCGTCACGGCGAGCGTTTCTACCCGACGGTTTCGGCTCTGGCCCGCTCGTTCAATTACTACCCCACGCCCGGAAACAAGCCGGAGGAGGGAGCGGTTTCGCTGGCTCTCGGTCTGGGCAAGACCATCATCGACGACCGCCACACCTGGAGCTACTGCCCGCAGCGGCCGACCGCCCCGCCTCCGTTCAAGAGCATGCGTGATCTGCTCAAGTACACCCAAACAAGCTTCTGGGCGATCGACATGGGCGAGCTGCCGCCACCCGACCCGATCCGCGAGACCGAGTGCCTCGTGCGGTCGGGAATCGGCGAGGCGGGAGGCGACGGCACGCTCAAGTTCCTGGCCTCCACCTACGAAGCCGACTCGGACCGGCTGCAACCCGGACTCGGCGGAAACGGACCGCGCATCCTGAACTTCGCGCCGTTGCTGGGCTCACGGACCATCCCATTCAATCAGGTGGTGGCGCGACTGGTCGAGTTGTCGCGTGAAATGGCGGGCGCCGAGGTCGAGATCGAAATAGCTGCCGAGCTCGACCCTGCGAACGGCCTTCCGATGCAGCTCGACTTCCTCCAGATGCGCACGATGATGGCCGCCGGCGAACGATTCCCGGTCGAGGAGAGTGACCTCCAGGCCGAGGCGACGCTGGTTGCGTCCGACGACTGCCTCGGCCACGGCTCCCGAACCGACCTCGAGGACATCGTATACGTCCGCCCGCAGACATTCGACCGAGCCCGCACACGATCCATCGCAGGTGAGCTGGAAGCCGTCAACCGGGGCCTGGTGGACGAGGGACGGCACGGCATCTTCATCGGTCTTGGCCGCTGGGGGACCACCGACGATCGCTTTGGTGTGCCGGTGAGGTGGGGGCAGATCTCGGCGGCTCGGGTGATCGTGGAGGCGACCCTGCCCGACCTCCCCACCGAGCTCAGTCAGGGCACCCACTTCTTCCACCGTCTACTGAGCTTCGACGTGCTCTACATGTCGGTGGAGCACGACGGCCCGTACCGCATTCGTTGGGACTGGCTCGACAGCCAGCCTGCGGTCTGGGAGAGCCGACAGGTGCGCCACGTACGCTTCGAGACGCCGCTCGATGTCCGGGTGGACGGCGCCACTCGTCGCGGGATCATTCGCCCAAACCAATCCGTCCTCTCGTCGTACACCCCTTGACGCCGCTCGGGCGGCGACGCCTCGAATCCAGAAGATCAGGAGTTGACATGAGAAAAGGCAGCACGGTTCTCGGCTTGATCTGCCTGGTTGTGTTGCTGGTCGCGGCGAGCACGGCGACTGCGGAAGAAACGGGGTTGTGGCTGCGATATCCGGCGATCTCGCCGGACGGCGAGATGATTGCTTTCAGCTACCACGGCGATCTGTGAGACGCTGATGGTGTTGCATCGAGTTCGGCTGCGGATCCTCGCGTCAACCACGATGTGGCTCGTTTTTCTCGGCTGTGGTTCCCCACCGGCTTCGCCGAAGAACCGCCTGCTCCCACCGTCCGCGCAACTCGAGGTCCGCGAGGGCTGGCTCGAAACCCGCCACGGGATGCTGCTCGAAATGATGCGGCGACATGGGGTTTCAATGTGGGTCGTGGTCAACGAGGAGTTCCACGACGACCCTCTGACCGAGTTCGTCGCGCCGCCGCTGACCTTTGTCGGCAACCGCGACCTCTTCATCTTCATCGACGCCGGCGAGGCCGGTCTGCGGCGAGTGGCAATCACCGGCTACGCCGGCGAACGCCTCAAGCGGTTTTTCGAGAGCCCGGATGACCCCAGGCCGGCCGATGAGGTTCTGCCAGAGCTGTTGGCCGAGCACCATCCGCGGACGATCGCGCTTTCGATCGGCGCCCGGCGCGGCGTGACCCGAAGCCTGACCCGAGCCTCTTTCCGGTGGTTGTCGGAAATCATGGGTCCCGAGGCCCGAGCAAGTTTCATCAGTGCGGCAGACCTCATCGAGGAGTACCTCGACACCCGCATACCCGCCGAGTACCAGCACTACCGGCAGGCGGTCGAATTGACGTCCGAGCTGGGTGAACGCGCCTTCTCCAACGAGGTCGTCATCCCCGGGAAGACCACTGTGGGAGAGATTCGATCGTGGCTCCTCGATCGCTATTGGGAATTCGGTGTGACGCCATGGTTCGACCCCGATATCCGGGTTCAACGACGGGGCATGGAGAACCCGACTTCGCGCGGCTTCCTGGCGGTAGCGCCGGACGCAATGGTGATTGAACGTGGCGACTTGCTCCATTTGGACATCGGGTTCACCTACATGGGTCTCAACACCGACTGGCAGAAAATGGCCTATGTTCTCGCTGGGGACGAAAACGACGCGCCCGAGGGACTCAAGAACGCCCTCTCCAAAGCCAACGACCTGTGGGCCTTCATGAGCGCCGAAGCGAGGCCGGAAATGGCGGCTGGCGAAATCTACTCGACGACCATCACCGAGATGGAGCGGCTCGGAATCGAGGCAATGATCTATTGCCACCCTCTTGGCAATCAAGGTCACGGACTCGGCGCGAGAATCGACTTCCGCGCAGCGAAGCAGGATCATGACCAGCCGGAGGCTCAACGTTTGCGCTCGGGTTCCTATCTCGCGTTCGAGTTCAACATCGCCGACACGATCCCCGAGTGGGATGACCAGAAAGTGTGGATCATGCAGGAGGATCCCGCCCACCAGAGCGACGATGGATGGCAGCTTTTCGTCCCACGCCAGGAGGCGTTCTACCTGATCAACTAGTTACGTCGAGAAAGCTGCGTAGTCGGCTCTTGCCGTCGCCCTTGAAGTCCAGAAAGCGGATCCCGATGCCTTCGATGCCCTCGCCGGCGCCATTCGCGTGTCGTACAACCTCACCGCAACCGCTGAGCGGGATATCCTGGTCGCCGAGCTGGATCTCGAAGGCGACCTCTTCCCCCAGCCCGACCCGGCGTTCGGTTCGCAAGAGCATGCCGGTGGAAGAGATGTTGACGGTCTGGCAGAAGGAACGCATGGGTCCGGACCCGATATTCGCGTTGAGGTGGGTTGAGAGCCGGGCGGCGCTCCGCGGCGCCACCTGAAGGAGGGCCGACACCTGCTGCCCGATCATCTCGGGCGGATCGCTCACCAGCATGACCCGGTTCACACCCTGCCCGATCAGCGCCGTCGCCGCCTCCACACGATGGGGTTCGGCCAGAACGACGATCACCGCGCCCCGGCTCGGCGAGTGCTTGGAGCGCATCGATCCCACAACCGTACGCATGGATTGCTCGCCGGGTTTGCCATCGAGAATGATCACGTCGAACTGCACCGCCCTCGCGAGGGCGACCCCCGCCTCGGGCGTGGACACTCGATCCACATGCAGTGCAGATCGACGCAGAACAGGAGCAAGCCCTTCGTACGCGCTCCGTTCGATCCCAGTCACAAGTACTTTTCGTAGCAGGTCGGCCACTTGCCCTCCATCGCCCTCAATAGAGGCTCGGACAAACCCCCCGGCATTCGCCGTATCGGGCTTCCGCACAACCACATTTTACATCTTCCCGAGATGAGATATGCTTTCCGGTGATCTCTGCCAATCGCATGCGGAAGAACCGCTCGACAACTGGGGGGAATCATGGCAATCGCGAAGCGGCGCATCGAGTACTTCTACACGATGGTTAAAGACCGTCCCGGCGAGGCATATCGCCTCTTGTCGGAGCTCTCCGAATCGGGCGTCAACCTGCTCGCCTTCAACACCATCCCGATGGGCCCAAACCATACTCAGGTCGTGCTCTTCCCGGAAGACATCACCTCGCTGGCAGAAGCGGCGGAGGAGTCGAGCCTCGCGCTGACCGGACCCGAGCATGCGTTCCTGATTCAGGGGGATGACCGGCTCGGCGCCCTGGCGGAGGTGCATCGGGCGCTCGCCGACGCCGGGGTGAACGTCTTCACCTCGGGGGGTGTGACCGATGGGCGGGGAGGCTTCGGATACCTCGTCTATGTGCGGCCGGAAGAGTACGAACAAGCGGCAGCCGCGCTCGGCATCTGATCGGTTTTTCGCCGCTCCGAGGCTCCACTCACCCCAGTAACCCGTCCAGTGCCGTGGGCGCGAAAGGATGTTGCCGGGAGTGAAAACCCCGGGTTCCCGGAGGCGCGGCGGGATGTGACCAGGGGTGATGCGCCGCCAGGACCCAACCTCATGGTGTCTCCTCCTCCGTCACGCCGAGTTTCGCCATTTCGCGCTGCCATCGCTCCCGGAGCTCGGGCGGCGGCGAATCGCGGAAGCCGAGAGCGAGCAGAAGGGGGTAGAGCCAGAACGGATCCTGTTCCACCACCGCTGCGCCCACGTTCACCGCGGGGTGGCTTCGGGGCACGAGTACTCCCCGCGCGGTGCGCCGCAACCCTCCACCTCCACCGCAGAAATCGACCTCCATCGGCTCGAGGGCGGAGCGAAGGGCCGCGAGCAACACCAGCTCCTGCGGACGAAGCTGGTTGGCGGCCAGGGCGCCCGGTCGCGCCAACCCACGAAGTCGCTCCCTCACGACGAGAACGATCGCTCGCAGTCGTCCCGCCGCCGAGCTCAAGACTCCTCTGCGACGATGCGGGGCGGCCATCAGTCGCACTTTCAGGAGCTCGGTAAGAAGACATCTCTCCTCGTCCGAGATGCGGACCGCGGTCTCGAAGTCGGCCACGACCTCGTCGGGCTCGACTTCGGCGTCGATGACGAACAAGCTGCCCCCTCGAAGACGTGCCCTCTCACCCACCTCCTCGACCGACAAGATTCGCCCATTGCCGCCGGCCTGCGGCACCAACGGCAGACGCCGCACCTCTTCGGACCGCAGGTCGCCGAGAGCCGCCTGCAGCAGGAGAACGGTGAGTCGCTGCCGATCGGTTTCGGGCAGGCGTTGGAGCCGGTCGGCCACCCGCACCATCATCCACACCGCGCGGTCGATGAGCTCCGGCAGAAACGGGGCGACCGCGCGCCGCAGGTCGGCCGCACTCGCAGCGGGAGGGACGATGCCACCGAGCTCCACCGCAGCCTGAAAGGCCGGGTATCCCGGGACCGACGCGCGGGCTGAGGCCACGCCATCCTGAAGCAGCCACAACAGGGGATCCTCCCCGATTCGCGTGAGCCCGAGCTGACAGGGCACCGGCGATTCCAGTTGGAGGTGGAAAAGACCGTCGGGAAAGCCTCTGGGGATCGGCTTGCCGTCGATCAGCACCTTCTTCGGGGCGAAGCGAGTCGACGAACGGAGCCAGGTCCCGGCACGAGCTCTCCCGAGCCCGCTGCAGGACCACTCGAGTACGGTCCCCACTGCACCACTTTCTTCGGCCGCGCTGCACCGCGGCAGCCGCCGCCCTTGCCGGTGGTCGAAACTCAGCCGGCGCTCTCCGGTGGAGGAACGCAGTCGAAGCCTGGCGCCGCGCACCCCCCCTGCCCACAGGAGCGACTGCGCGCCCGAGGCTTCCAGCCCGACGATCGCCCGCTGCCGATCCTCGGGCGACCGCTCACTGTCGAGGACGGTTTCGAGCCACCCCAGATCGGTCTCGGAAACCGCCGCCTCCTGCCACCGGAAGAGAAGGCCGGCCCGGCGGTTCTCGACTGAGACCTCGGTCGCACCACGCCGCAGCCCGAGGCGAACGAGCTCAGAAGGAATCTGCCACACCCCCTGGATCTGGGCTTCGCACAGGGTCCGCAACTCGCTCGGGACATCGATCGCAAGCAGCTCGTCGATTCTCACGACCGACAGGCCCGTTCTTCGAGCGCCGCCTTGGCAAGCTCACTCAGGACGCGGGAACGAACCTCCCGGATCACACCCATGCGTCCGACGACCGTATCCGCAAGCAGCAGCGCCGCCGCCGCGGGCTGCCTCGCCGCGAGATTTTCCACCGCCCTCCACAGCTCGCCGGCATCGTCGATTACCACCCAGGAATAACCGCGGTCGAGACCGAGGGTCTTCCCGTCGAGGATCGCCACCGCATCCGGAAAGCCACCGGCAACCCGCAGCCGACACCTCTCGCCGGCGGCGGTCAGCGCCTCCCCCACCCGTTCGGCCGTCGGGTCGGTCCGCCCTTGATCAAGGACAGCTTGCCATCGATCCAGATCGACCGCCCCCATCACCTCGGCAACCGCCCGCCCCTCCGCGCGGTCGCCGTCGAGCACCAGGGAGCCGGAACGTGCCGCCCGCAGAGCGATGGCCGACCGCCGGCTCCCGTAAGCGAGGCGCCCCGATCGTTCTCCAGCCCACAATCTTCGGAGGGAGGTCGGACCGTTGGCGAGCAACGGCACCACCCTCCGGGCGAAGAGCGGGCGGACCTCCGAAAAAGCGTTTGGGCGCGATGCGGCCCCGCGCAACAAATCGGTCAAATCGGCGTCTCCTCCGGCGTGGAAGCTCCGCTCCCACGCGCGCCGTCCGAGCATCAAACCCGCCACCGCAGTCGCTAGGGCCAGCACCATTCCGACGACCACAGGCCGCCACCATCCCCTCGCCGCGGCGGCCCCCACCTGGACCACACCGGCCCCGGCGGAATTTCCGGCGAACCCCGCAGGCTCGACGGTACCCCCGACCGAAGCGTCCGCCACCCGCCATCGACCATCGCCGCCGAGGTACTCGACCCAGGCGTGGAGCCCGGGAAGCGCACGTCCGTCGGCGCCGATCCAACCAACCGCCAACCGCGCCCGAACTCCGGCGCGTTCGAGGACCGCCGCGACCACCGAATTCTGGATGTCACAGTCGCCCGCACCGATCGCGAACGAGCGGTCGAAGAGCGTGAGGCCTTGGGCTTGCGCTTGCCGGTGCTGCGCGACCACCACCGCCGACCGGTCGTACCTCACCCGGCTGCGAACCAGCTTGACAACTGCCGCGGCCCGATTCTGCGCCGGCAGGTCCGCGACGGTACGCGCAATCCGCTCAGCCTCCGGGGGCAGATCGGGCCACCTTCCGCCGTCAACCGCCCCCCCATCAAGCACCGGCTGGACGGCGATACCCGGCGCCGAGCGGTAACGAAGGCGCCCGGCCCGCCGGCGAGAGAATCGTACTGCGGGCTCCCCTGTCGCCGTAGCCACGACCTCCAGCTCTTCCCCATCGAGACGGACGCTGGCAGGATCCACGACATGTCCCGTGGCAACCGGAAGCCGCATCAGTCCCGCAGATGCCTCCATCTCCAGGTCAATCTCCAGGCAGTTGTCGAAACAGGACGCGCCACGATACCCACGGGTTGCCGCCGGCTCGCGGCCTACCGGCCTCCCATCCTCGTCCAACCCGGTCACCAGGAGCGCCGCGAAAAAAGGGCGCATCCCCGCCGGCCGAAATCGAATATCGACAGCCGCAGACTCGCTCGAAAGAAGGTCGACGCTCGGGCCCCGGTAGCGATCTTCGAGATCGCGATAGGCCACCGAGCCGCCGGTCCCGGCGGTACGTCTCAGGATCGGGAACGCCGAAGAAGAGGTCCTCAGGAAGGGAAGGGCCCACGGTCGCAGGCCCAACCAGAGAGCCGCGAGAAGCACCACCGCAGCCAACCCGCCCGCGAGGGCTTTCGGCGCCCACGACGCCGACCATGCCTCGCGCAAATGTTCGGCCACCCGGGCAGGAAGAGAGAGGCGGGCGTGACGGTCGAGCTCGGCCCGCACCAGTCGGCTCAGCTCACGGTGGCCCGCGGCCACCAAACGCCTCAGAGCCCGATCCTCACGCGCATCGCCACGCGCCATCAGGACCGAGAGCTCACTACTGTTGATGATCACTCGCGGGGCGAGCCCTCCGCGAGCGGACGGAAGCGTTCCGCCGGCGTTGCCATCCTCGAAAAGAAGTTCGTCGAGCGTTGCAGCATCGCGAACCCGCAGCCCGTAAGCGAAGATCTCCACTCGCGGTTCGGGACCCAGGCCCACCACTCCGCGCAGCCCGCGCCGCCGAAAGCTCAGGCTCGGCGGCGGAAGCTCGAGCGCACCGGCCACCGATCCTCCGTTGACCGTCACCTCGAGGGGAAGCCCCCTCTTTCCCCGGCGCCTGAGAAAGGGAGCGTCCCGGAGCACCGCGCCGCGCACCGCCTCCTCCGGGTGCGAACCCCGGGCCGCACGTTCGAGCACCACCTCGGTTCCCACGTCAATCACAACCCAACTGTGATCGAACCGCTCGAGGGCGCCGTCGAGGCGAACCTGCCACCCCTCTCCGCCCGCCGGCCGCGAACGGACGACGATCATCTCCGGATCAAAGCGCAGAACCGACCAGAAACCGATGCCGAACCGGCCCGCTGTCCGCGACCGGCCCCGTTTGCTCGAAGCGTAGAGAGTGAACAGGAACTCCCTGGCATGCTCGAACGACATGCCTCCGCCGTCGTCCCGGCAGACGATCCGGTCGCGACCGCCTTCGCGTACCGCTTCCAACTCGACCCTTCGAGCCCCCGCGTCGCGCGCGTTTTGCAGCAGCTCGCGCACGAAGACCCACGCATCCGAGCCGTAACGATCGGCCTCGAAACGGGCTCGCTCGCGGAAGGACTGGCTGCCGGAGGTGGTCATCGTTCCAGTGTAGCCAAACGACGCAGATCCAACCTCCTTCTCGCTTCGTAGAATCTCTCCTCGAACCCGAGTACTTCACCAGCTTTCTGCTACGGCTGGCGATGCACCGCACGGAGACGGAGGTACCAACACTCGCACAGGAGACCGGGGACGCCCTACAATAACCCGATGCATGAAGAACAATCAGCCCGACTGCGCCACTTTGTGCGTTCCACCCTCGGCTGCGGATGCCCCGAGGAGGTCCTGCAACACATCACCAGTAGCCGGTTCAACCTGTGTGCCCGCACTCCCCTGACCCGACTGGACGTGGGGGGTCGCCTACTCGTCTACCTCTTCGAGGCCGAGGAAGGCACAGGGATCTCCGAGGCAGCCCTGCGCGAGGCCGTCGAGCACGGCGTTGCAGAGCGCGACCGGCTGGGATTCAACCGCCTTCGGATCGTGGTTGCGGCGGACGACCCGGAAGCACTCCGTCCCGCCGTCGAGGGTTCATTTGCTGTCTTGGAGCATTCCGCCGATCGCGTCAACCTCCACCTCGTCGCAACCAGCGATCTACCGCTCAAAGTGCCTGATCCGGGGTCAAAAGTCTGAGGAATCCAGAAGCTCCCCAGACGCCGGGCCGGAATTCCGAATACTGCGTTCTCAACTCTTCAGTAGAGCGGCTCGGCAGCTATCCAGTCCATGGCAGCTTTGTTTTCAAGTTGATGCGCCGTCCGGTCGTCACAGGTATGGGTTTCCTGCCCGCACGACGGGCACGTATGGACCTCACCAATCGTCGTGGCGTCGGTGCGCTCGGCAGACCACACTGAGACGGCCCCACAGTAGGTACATTTGATGGGATCAGGTCGTTGCATGAGACATGGTCTCCCTTCTTTCCATACCTTCGCACCATATCTCTCTTGAGCAATGGTTGAAAAGTCTTGCCGCGGCAATCGGTACCGCGGCGCGGCGTGCGGTGGACCGCGATTACCGGCTGCGGCCACATCCGGCCCCGAGGGCCGCGATCACGTCCGGTCTGCGTGTGTTTCAAAGCTCCGGATTTGCGCTACTCGTAGGTGACGCAGCCTTCTGTCGTCGCACTCCCCGAGAGGATGCCTGGCTCTCGACAACGCAGTACAGGCCGTCCGCGGGGTCGTTGCGGTGGAAGATGACCTCATTCTTCTCAAAGGTGTGCTCACGAGCGATCGCCGCCAGCCGCAGCACCTGGTCGGCATTGCAATGGGCGAAGAGGTTGACGCCTTGCAAGAAAACCATCATCTCGATGTGTGCCATGGGGGCCATGTGACTTTCTCCTCCTGTCGCAATCACACCTCGGGTAGGCGGCCCACCCTCCACCCGCCGGGTGACCCAGGCAGCGGTCTCCCGGACCAGCCGATCCTCCGTCTCATCCGCGATCGACCGTGCCAATCGTGGCGTATAACGGGTTAGGACCGTCACGTTCGACCCGGCGACTGACCGCTGCGATGGCGGCCTGAACAACGCGCAAGTCCCGGTCGTAGAGCAGCTGCACGATCAGGTCGCTCGCCACCGGGTCGACCACCTCGCCCAAGGCGCGAGCGATCTCGGCCCGTACGCCTGCATCGTCGTCACCGACCATTTCCGTGAGCAGCGAGATATGCAGGCGACAAGCACGACCTGCGAGCGGGCGAAATCTTAGTGCTGCAAACTCAGAAATTGCCACAGGACCCCGCGAGGTAAATATGAGCAGAACTTCATCAGAAATTTTACGCCGAGGGCTTGACAAGCGACCGACTTCACCCTATATTCACGCTAGCACTCAAGCGAGTTGAGTGCTAATATTCAGCAACAACTCGAAAGGAGAGAGAAAGATGCAGGTCAAACCCCTGGGCGATCGCGTCCTCTTGAAGCGCGTCGAAACGGAGGAAGAGGTGCGCGGAGGCATCATCATTCCGGACACCGCCAAGGAGAAGCCGCAAGAGGCAAAGGTGGTGGCGGTGGGCGACGGCAAGCTGGATGACGACGGCAAGCGTCTCCCGATGACCGTCAAGAAGGGCGACAGCGTACTGATCGGGAAATACACCGGTCAGGACATCAAAATCAACGACGAAGAGCACACGATCGTCCGCGAGGACGAGATCCTCGCTCTCATCGTGAAGTAGGAGGCGAAAAATGGCAGCCAAACAAATCGTCTACTCCGAGGAGGCTCGGAGCAAGCTGCTCGCGGGCGTCAACAAGCTCGCCAACGCAGTCAAGGTCACTCTCGGCCCCAAGGGCCGTAACGTAGTACTCGAGAAGAAGTTCGGTTCGCCGACGATCACCAAGGACGGCGTCACCGTCGCCAAGGAGATCGAGCTCCCGGACGGCATGGAAAACATGGGCGCCCAAATGGTACGCGAGGTGGCGTCGAAGACCTCGGACGTGGCCGGTGACGGCACGACCACAGCCACCGTCCTCGCCCAGGTCATCTACCGCGAGGGCATCAAGAACGTGACCGCCGGCGCCAACCCGATGGACCTCAAGCGGGGCGTCGACCAGGCCACCAAAGTGGCTGTCGAGACCATCGCGAATCTGTCCAAACCCGTCGAGGGTGACGCTGTCGCGGACATCGGCACGATTTCCGCCAACTCCGACACCGAGATCGGCGAGATCATCCGTGAGGCGATGGAGAAGGTCGGCAAGGACGGCGTGATCACCGTCGAAGAGGCCAAGGGTCTCGACACAACCCTCGAGGTCGTCGAGGGCATGCAGTTCGACCGCGGTTATCTCTCTCCCTACTTCGTGACCGACCCCGAGCGCATGGAAGTGGTGCTCGAGAACGCGGTGATCCTGATCTTCGAGAAGAAGATTTCGAACATGAAGGACCTCCTGCCGATCCTCGAAAAGACCGCCCAGCAGGGCAAGCCTCTCCTGATCATCGCCGAGGACGTCGAGGGCGAAGCCCTCGCCACCCTGGTGGTGAACAAGCTTCGTGGCACCCTCAACATCTGTGCAGTCAAGGCGCCCGGCTTCGGCGACCGGCGCAAGGCCATGCTCGAGGACATCGCCACTCTCACCGGCGGCAAGTTGATCTCCGAGGACCTCGGAATCAAGCTCGATAGCGTGACCTGGGAAGATCTCGGAAGCGCCAAGAAGCTGGTCATCAACAAGGACGACACCACGATTGTGGTCGACGATGACGATGCCGACAAGCACGAGGCCGTGCTCGGTCGCGTCAGCCAGATCAAGCGCCAGATCGAGGACACCACTTCGGACTACGACCGTGAGAAGCTGCAGGAGCGGTTGGCCAAGCTCGTCGGCGGCGTGGCGCAGATCAAGGTCGGCGCGGCAACCGAGACCGAGATGAAAGAGAAGAAGGCGCGCGTCGAGGACGCCCTCCACGCCACCAAGGCGGCCGTCGAAGAGGGCATCGTCCCCGGTGGCGGCGTCGCCCTTCTCCACGCCATCGATGCGGTGGAAAAGCTCGTTGATTCGAGCTCGGGCGACATCCTCACCGGCATCAACATCATGCTCCGCGCTCTCGAGGAGCCGACCCGCCAGATCATCCTCAACACCGGCGCCGAGGAGGCGGCGGTGATCGTTCGCGAGCTCCGCTCCAAGGGCGGCAACATCGGCTACGACGCCGCCACCGGCGAGATCACCGACATGCTCAAGGCGGGTATCATCGACCCGGCCAAGGTCACCAAAAACGCCCTCCTCAACGCCTCCTCGATCGCCGGCCTGCTCCTCACCACCGAGGCGCTTGTCTGCGAGATCCCCGAGGACAAGAAAGAGCCCGCAATGCCCGGCGGCGGCATGGGCGACATGGGCGGCATGTACTGATCGCTTCTGCCGACACAAACGAACAATCGACCCGGGCCTCACGGCCCGGGTTTTTTCAATTCCGCCACCGGCATCCGGTTGCGAAGATAAACCCCGGACTTGGTTTCCCGTACAATCGTCGGGGCGTCCGAATCACTCCGGCCCAAGATCGATTCAAAGGAACGAAAGTTGATCACCCAGCACGCCACGATGCGAAAAAGTTCACGAAACCGCGCCTTGCTCCTCGCACTCTTGACCGCGGTCGCAGCCTGTGGCGGCGACTCTTCCAGCCGCGCGAGGGGCGACCGCCGCAGGCCGCGAGCGAACGGCTCCGGTGACCCCGCGATCGCGGTTCGGATCGGCAAAATCCTCAACCAATCCATCTCCTCGCTCTACTCCACGTCGGCGACCCTGCGCGCGGACCGCCGGGCGACGGTCATCGCTCGCACCCGCGGCGTGGTCCGCCGGCTGGTGGTGGAGGAGGGGGACGCGGTTGATGCCGGTCAGCCTCTGGCCTTCCTCGAGGACGACGAGCAGAAGATATCCGCTGCCCGTGCGCGGACCGCCGAAGAGACCGCCCGCCGAAACCACGAGCGCCTCGCCGGACTATTCGAGCGCGGTTTGGTGAGTGTCGACGATTTCGAGGCAAGTCGCCGCGACCACGAGGATTCCGCTCACGCTCTCGAGCTCGCCGAGCTCGAGCTCTCACGCACGGTGATCCGAGCCCCCATCGGCGGGATGGTGGTGACCCGCCACCTCGACGTGGGCGCCACCGTCTCCGACGGCACCGCAGTCTACGACCTCGCGGACCTCGACCCCTTGTACGCCGACGTCAACATTCCTGAACGTCACGTGACCCGCCTTCAACCCGGCCAGGAGGTCCATCTCACCGCGGACGCCACCAATGCGATCGCGAGTGCGCGGATCGAGAGGATTGCCCCGGCGGTCAACCCTGAGACGGGAACGGTCAAGGTCACGGTCGCCGTGGAGGCCGACTCCGGTCTGCGGCCGGGCGCCTTTGTACGGGTCGACATCGTCACCGACACCCACCCGGACGCGTTGGTGGTCCCCCGCTCGGCGCTGGTGGCCGAAGGCCGGCGCTGGCATCTGTACCGCCTCGTGAAGGACAGCCAAACGGTGGAGCAGATAGAGGTTGGACTGGGTTTCGAGAATGGCGACCTCGTCGAGATCGCCGCGAGCACCAATCACGGGGTCACGATCAGTCCGGGCGAGCAGGTAGTTGTGGTCGGCGCCCCGGCCCTCTCCGACGGCGCCACGGTCCGCGTGATGGAGGCGGAAACCGAGAAGACAACATCTCCTGCAGAGGGGCAGACAGGTTGATGGCGCCTCCATCGAATCAACAGAACAGTCGCCTGGAGATCTGAAGGTGCTCCCCCGCTTTGCCGTCAACCGTCCGGTGACCGTTCTGATGGCTACCCTCGCGGTATCCACCTTCGGTCTCCTGGCGGTTCAAAACCTGCCCGTGGACCTGCTCCCGGACCTTTCCTACCCCACGCTCACCATCCAGACCGAGTACCCCGATGCCGCCCCGGAGACGGTGGAACAGTTCGTCACCCGGCCGATCGAGGAAGCCGTCGGGGTCATCCCGGGCGTGCGCGAGATGCGCTCGCAATCGCGCTCGAGCCTGTCGGAGGTGGTGCTCGAGTTCGAGTGGGGCGAATCGATGGACACCGCCGGCCTCGATGTCCGCGAGCGACTCGGTCTGGTCGAGCTGCCGCGCGAGGCGGAGATCCCGCGGGTGCTCCGCTTCGACCCCTCGCTCGAACCCATCATGCGTCTCGGGTTTTCCGGAGATCGGGATCTCGACGAGTTGCGCCAGCTCGCCGAACGCTGGCTCAAACCGAGGCTCGAGGCGGTGGTGGGCGTCGCCGCAGCCAAGGTGCGCGGCGGGCTCGACGCCGAGATCGTGGTCGAGGCCGACGAGGACCGACTGGCCGCTCTCGGGCTGACGCCGGCGGATCTGGCTCGCGCGCTCCGGGAGGAGAACGTCAACCAACCGGGCGGTACGTTGCGCGACTTCAATGCCATCTACCTCGTGCGCACCATGCACGAGTTCGAGAACCTGGAGCAGATCCGCCGCACGGTCATTCGCGAAACGCCGACCGGACGGGTGCGGGTGGAGGATGTCGCCAGGGTCTTCCGCGGCCACCGCGACCGCGACGAGATCACCCGCCTCGGCGGCAGTGAGGTGGTCGAGATCGACCTCCATCGCCAGGGACTGGCCAATACCGTAGCCGTGGCCCGGGCGGTCAACGAGAGGCTCGCAGCCCTGCGCGAGGAAATGCCCGAGGACCTCCGTATCGAACCCCTCACCGACCTTTCAGCCTATATCACCGCTGCCATCGGCGAGGTGTGGTCGGCGGCGTGGATCGGTGGGTTGCTGGCGGTGCTGGTTCTCTTCTTCTTCCTTCGCGACCTGCGCGCCACCGCCATCATCGCATTGACCATTCCGGTATCGGTGATTGCCACCTTCCTCGCCATGGAACGAACGGGCGTGACCCTGAACATCATGTCTCTCGGCGGTCTCGCCCTCGGCATCGGCATGCTCGTGGACAACTCGATCGTCGTTCTCGAGGCCATCGACCGGCACCGTTCCGATGGCATCGAGCGCGCCGCCGCCGCCATCAAGGGCGCCTCCGAGGTCGCAGGAGCGGTGACCGCCGCCACCTTGACCACCGTCGCGGTGTTCTTCCCCATCGTCTTTGTCCAGGGAGTCGCCGGTCAGCTCTTCCGCGACCAGGCAATCACCGTATGCCTCTCGCTCACCACCTCGCTGGTGGTGTCGCTGACGCTGATTCCTGCGCTCTCGGGGTTTTCCGCCGGTGGCGGAATCATGGATGCGGCCCGATCCGCGAGCCGACTCCGTGCGAAGGATGGGGAGCTTCCCCTCACCTTTCGTTTCGGCGGGCTCCAACTCGATCCCATCGGTGACGGCCGCTCCCTCCGCAGCCGTGCCATGACCATCCTCTTCTTCCCGATCCGCCTGCTCACGTTGCTCGGCGCTCTCGCCATCGGCGGCGTCTGGTGGGCCTTTAGCTGGGCGTTCCACTTCCTTGCCGCGCCGTTGACCAAGGCCGTATCCGGCCTCGTCGGCGCCTATCCAGGCGCGCTCACGCGTGCTCTCCATCGGCGGTGGATGGTGCTCGCTTTCGCCTTCGGTCTTCTACTCGTATCGGTGGCGACCATCCCCCGCCTTGGCACCAACCTGGTACCCGATCTGGCCCAGGGAGAGTTCGCGTTCCAGCTTCGCCTCCCCGAAGGCACGACCCTCGGAGCCAGCGCCGAGATGGTGGAACGGATCGAGGCCATGCTCCTCGACGACCCGGCTTTCGCAAGCGTGTTCTCGATGGTCGGGAGCCTGCCGTCTGCCGCCTCCGGACGCCGAACCCTGGGTGAAAACCTGGCCCAGATCAACCTTCGCATGCGCCAAGGAACCGACGCCGAGGACGAGGCTGCAGCAGAAGACCGGGTGCGCACCGCGATCGCTCGTTTCCCCCGCGCCGAGGCCGAGCTCGTGCGCCCGGCGGCGCTCTCAGTGCGACCGCCGATCGCGGTGCAGATCTTCTCTGACGATCTCGTGGAGCTCGACCGCGCCTCCGACCTCGTCTTCGCAGCGCTCGTGGATCTGCCCGAGGTGCGCGACGTTGCCACCACATCGGAACCGGGGAGCCCCGAGATCTTAGTCGAGCTCGACCGCGAGAGAGCGGCCGCGCTCGGAGTTTCGGCGGCGGAGGTCGGCAGCGCCTTGCGGACCAAGATTCGCGGCGACATCGTGGGTCAGTTCCGCGAGGGCGAGCAGAGGATCGATATTCGACTGCGCGCCGGGGAGCGATTCCGCTCCCTCGCCTCCGGAGTCCAGTCCCTGCGCATCCTGCTGCCGGGTGGAACGACGGTTCCGGTTTCGGCGATTGCGCGGGTTGTGACCGAACGGGGTCCCGCCGCCGTCTATCGCTTCTCCGGAGCCCGAGTCGCCGAGGTCACCGCCCTGCCCACAACCCGCGACCTGGGCGGCGCTCTTGCCGCGGTAGAGTCGGCGGTGTCCGGCCTCATCGTTCCCGCCGGCACCCGCCTCGAGCTTGCCGGCCAGAACAAAGAGCTTGAGGTGAGCTTTAACTCTCTCTGGCTGGCGATGGCGCTGGCGACCTTTTTGGTCTACGTGGTCATGGCCTCGCAGTTCGAGTCGCTCATCCACCCCTTCGTGATTCTCATGGCGGTCCCTCTGGGCATCATCGGCGTGGTCGCGGGGCTGGCGTTGACCGGCACCTCGGTCAGCGTGTTGGTGCTGATCGGCGCCATCATGCTGGCGGGCATCGTCGTCAATAACGCCATCGTCCTCGTCGATGCCGTCAACCGACGTCGACGCGAGGGACAGGAGATCGAAGAAGCGCTCGTGGGCGCCGGGCGGGAACGCCTGCGGCCGATCCTCATGACCACCGCCACCACCGTGCTCGCCTTGTTCCCGATGGCCCTGGGCCTCGGCGCCGGCGACGAGCTACGCGCGCCGCTCGCGATCACCGTTATCGGCGGCCTGACGGTCGCCACCTTCCTCACGCTGTTGGTGATCCCGTGCCTCTATCGCATCCTCGGCGCGGCGCCGGTGAGGGTCAGAGTGGAGGAAGACGGATGAATTCGGAATTCCGAATTCCGAATTCCGAATTCCAGGCGCAGTCATGCGCCTGACTGACATTCCCCTCGATCGCCCTGTAGCCACCCTCATGCTCCTGCTGTCCCTCACGGTGCTTGGCACCGTGGCCGTTTTTCTGCTCCCCCTGGATTTCATGCCGGTGATCCAGGAGCCGGAGATCGTGATCGAGATCCCCTTCCCGGGCAGCCACCCCCTCGAGGGCCTGCGCCAGGTCGTCGAGCCCATCGAGGACGAGCTGGCAACCATTCCCGACGTCAAGAACATCAACGGCCGATCCGAGTCCGGGACGGCTCGCCTCGAGGTGCTGTTCGACTGGAACGTCGACGTCGACGTCAAGAAAATGGAGGTGCGAGAGGCCGTGGAAAGGGCACGCCCCCTCCTCCCGGACACCATCGGCCACATCTCGATCCAGGGCAACACCGACGGCGGCAGCGCCCAGGTGCTGGGCGGGCGCATCTCCGCCGAACGCAATCTCTCGGAGTCCTGGGATCTCCTCGACCGCCGTATCGGACGACCCCTCGAACGCATCAAGGGCGTGGCGCGGGTCGATCTTTACGGGGTCGAAGAGCAACAGGTGCGGATCGACCTCGACCTGGATGCGCTCCGCCGCCACGGCATCGGCGCCGGGGAGGTATTGGGCACAGTCAACGCAGCCAACCAGGACATCGATGCCGGGGTCATTCGCGGCGACGTGGTGCGGTACGAGGTGCGGACGCTGACCCGGTTCCGATTCGCGGGAGAGATCGCCGATCTGCGCCTCGGCGGCGACGGCCTGCGCGTCGGTGACGTCGCGGTGGTGGAGCTGCGCGAGCCGCGTCTCGACTACGGCCGGCATCTCGATCGCTCGTTCGCGGTCGGCATCGACATCTTCAAGGAGCCCACCGCCAACACCGTCGAGGTGGTCGATCGGCTCTTGGACCGCGTTGAAGACATCAAGACGGATCCCCAGCTCGAGGGCATCAACCTGCTGATCTGGGAGAACCAGGGCGAGGCGATCAGAAACTCCCTTTCGGGCCTTCGCAACGCCGGTCTTTTCGGGGGAATTCTGGCCATCGCTGTACTCCACTTCTTCCTTCGCCGTTGGCGCACGACCCTGATCGTCGCCACCGCCATTCCGTTCTCCTTGCTGGTCACGTGCGGGGCGATGTTTGCGCTCGGTTCGCAGTTCAACGTGCTCACACTCCTCGGTCTGATGCTCGGCGTCGGTATGCTGGTCGACAACGCGGTGGTGGTCATCGAAAACATCCATCGCTACGAAGGCCTCGGAATGGCGCCTCCCAAGGCAGCGCGACTGGGCGCACGCCAGGTCGCGCTGGCGGTGGTCGCCTCCACCGCGACCACCGTCTTCGTGTGGTCGTGGCTCTTCGTCTCCGAGCGCAACGCCATGGTGATCATGATGGGGGCGGTCGCCCTCACGATCTGCCTCGCGGTGGCCTGCTCGCTGCTGATCTCGCTCACCTTCATTCCGCTGGCAGCCGCCCGGTTCGCCCCCGCAGAAGAGGTTCGGCCCGGCATCGTGATCCGGCGGTTGGTTCCCGCCTATCGCAGGGTCCTCAACTGGACGCTCGACCATCGCCTGGTAACTCTCATCTGCCTCTTTGCGGTCGCGGGGAGTGCGGTGTGGCCGCTGCTGAAGATCGAAAAATCGGGCGAGCTGCCGCTGCAAAACCGCGACGTGCCGATCTTTCTTCGCGTCTACGACAACGCCTCCAAAGAGGTCATGGAGGGCTACGTCAACACGATCGAGGATTGGGTCTTCAGCCGTCAGGCCGAGCTCGGTTTCGACAGCGTCTACTCCTTCTACTCCGAACGCGGATTCTGCATGACCCGCGTCTACCTTCCCGAGACCGAGGCCAATCCCCGCGCGGTCGCCCGCCTGCGCGGTCAGCTCCGCAAGGGCCTCCCCGAGATTCCGGGCGTCAAGGTCGAGGTCGGAGATCGCAACATGTGGCGCCACCGCGGCGGCCAGGATCGGCGCATGATCTCGGTGGCGCTGCACGGAGAGGATCCCGAGTACCTCGAGGATCTCGCCATCCAGGTCGAGCAACGCATGCGGGGGATGGAGCACCTCGAGGACATCTGGGGGCCGACGGTGCAGGGCACGAAGGAGCTGCGCCTGCTTGTCGATGCGGAGGCCGCCCACAGCCTCGACGTCAGTCCGCGCAGCATCGCCGATGCGGTGGGGTTCGCCTTCCGCGGTCGCCGGCTGCGCCGCTTCCAGGGTCCGGACGGCGAGGTCGAGATGGTACTCGGTCTGCCCGAGGAGGCGCAGCCCGGCATCGACGCCCTCGCGGATCTCCCGGTCCCGAGTCGTGACGGCGGTATCGTCCCCCTCAGCTCAGTGGTGGAAATCACTATTGCCCGAACCCCCGAGCGCATCCGGCGCGAAAACCGCCAGACCACCCAGTCGGTCACTGCGCAGTTCGACAAGGACGCGGTCACCACCGAGGAGGCCCAGAAAATGGTCGAGGAGAGGATGGCGGGATTCTCCGTGCCCGAAGGCTACTCCTGGGATTTCGGCCAGTGGGGCCGCGACCGCGGCGACGCCCTCGGCACCATGACCAACGGCGTGGTCCTCTCCCTCCTTGCGGTCGTCCTTTTGATGGCCGCCATTTTCGAGTCGTTCACCCAACCGTTTGCCATCCTCATCACCCTGATGCTCGCCTTCTTCGGCGCCTTCTGGAGCCTGTGGCTCTTCGGATTCGACCTCAACCCGATCGCCTTCATGGGGATCATCATCCTCATTGGTATCGTGGTCAACAACGGCATCGTCCTGGTCGACCACGTCAACTCGCTCCGCCGCGAGGGCGTCGAGCGCCGTCGCGCCCTGGTCGAGGGTTGCGGCGACCGACTGCGCCCGGTGCTGATGACCGCCATCACCACCATCTTCGGTCTGCTTCCGCTGGCCATCTCGCGCGCGACGGTCGCCGGCGCCTACATCGACTCGATCGCAGTGGTGGTGATCGGCGGACTCGCTACCTCCACCTTCTTCACCCTGCTCGCCCTGCCGGTCTGGTACACAACCCTCGAGGACGTCGGCGCGGC
>JBGMRN010000007.1:0-33277 GCA_048061535.1 Thermoanaerobaculales bacterium
TCTGAATTCCGAATTCCGAATTCAAGACTACAGCCCTCGACTCTCCTATACTTGCCACCGATGATGGATCATCTCCTCTCGCCTCCGCTGGCCCGCTGGGACGGACTCCACCTGGTCCTCGACCTGAAACTGGTCGAACGGCACCTCGATCGTCTCCTCGTCGGGGTCGATCAGCTTCGCGGCCTGCGTCTCGTGGGCAAGGGCGATGCGGTGGCGGTAGAAACGACCGTAGTATGGAAGGGTCTCCACGCCAGGGTGGCTCTGGATCTGGCGGAGCTCAGACTCCGCCATCGGCACCTCGGTCTTCGTCTGCGGAAGCCGCGCGTTTTGGGCGGCGTGCGATTGCCGAGAGCCGCGCTGGAAGCCGTTCTTCGGGCGTTGGAGAATGATCTCGTGACCGTTTTCCCCGGTCAGGGAATCCTGGTCGTGGATCTGAGACGTTGGCTTCCGGACGAGCTCGATCTCGAGGTGGTTACGGTGCAGGCCACCGCCAGGTCGCTGCACATCTGGTTCGGCCCGGGCCGCCTGCAAGAGCTGCCGCTCCGGGGCCCGCGTCGTCTTCCGGCGGAGACCGTGCCAGGATGAAGCCTTGAGGTCCGACCGCGAATCCGGTCCAAAACGTCTTGACAGGTGGGTTTGGCTTGGGTAGAGTCTTCTTCCCCTGTGCCCGCAGGGACCGAGAACTTGCGTAGAGGAAGCGAAATCATGCGAAGCTACATACCAAAAGAGGGTGAGATTACGCGCGAGTGGGTCGTGATGGATGCTTCCGACCAGGTGCTCGGGCGCCTCGCTTGCGAGGTGGCGAAACTCCTGCGTGGTAAACACAAGCCGGAGTTCACGCCCCACCTCGACACCGGCGATTTCGTGGTTGTCGTCAACGCCGAGAAGGTGCGTTTGACCGGCGCCAAGCTCGACGACAAGAAGTACTATCGCCACTCCGGTCGCCCGGGAAACCTCAAGGTCGAGACCGCTCGTGAGCGACTCGAAAAGTATCCCGAGCGCATCATTCAGGCCGCGGTTTGGGGCATGCTCCCCAAGAACCGTCTTGGCCGGCAGCTGCTGCGAAAGCTCAAGGTGTACAGCGGTCCGGAACACCCGCACGTCGCCCAGCAGCCGAAGACCCACACCCTGTGAGTTGAGAGGGGGAGTTCGTGGCTGAGATTGAGTATTACGGTACCGGGCGACGCAAGACGGCGGTCGCCCGAGTGTACCTGCGGCCGGGAAGCGGCAAGATCACGGTCAATCGCCGCGATTTTGACGAGTACTTTCCGAACCGGGTCCTCAAGATGGTGATCCGCCAGCCGCTCTTACTGACCGAGACGGCCGAGAAGTTCGACATCCTGGTGAACGTCCTCGGGGGCGGTCCCAACGGGCAGGCGGGCGCCATTCGCCACGGGATCTCTCGCGCCCTGCTCGAGTACAACGGCGAGCTGCGGCCGCAGTTGAAGGCGGTCGGATTTCTGACCCGCGACGCCCGCAAGGTCGAGCGAAAGAAGCCCGGGCAGCCGAAGGCTCGCAAGCGCTTCCAGTTCTCCAAGAGATAAGGGAGAGGAAATTTGGCTACCATCCAGATGAAGGAACTGCTTGAGGCGGGGGTCCACTTCGGGCATCAAACTCGGCGCTGGAACCCGAAAATGAGACCTTTCATTTTCGGCAAGCGCAACGGCATTCACATTGTCGATCTGCAGAAAACGCTCGGTCACTTCGAGGAAGCAGCGGAGTTCGTGCGAGACTTGGCGTCCGATGGCCGCAATGTACTTTTCGTGGGTACCAAGCGCCAAGCTCAGGATGCCATCCGCGAGGAAGCCATCCGCTGTGGCATGTTTTACATGAACCACCGCTGGCTCGGCGGGACGATGACCAACTTCCGCACCATCCGCAAGTCGATCCAGCGCTTCAAAGAGATTGAAAGCACGCTCGAGAACGAGGACTCCCATCTCACCAAGAAGGAGCGGATCCGCCTCGAGCGCCAGCGCCTCAAGATGGATCGCGCCTTCGGCGGCATCAAGGACATGGAAGACCTGCCGGACGCGCTTTTTGTGATCGACACGGTGCACGAGCACATCGCCATCAAGGAGGCCAACCGTCTCGGCATTCCGGTGATCGCCGTGGTTGACACGAACTGCGACCCGGAAGAGGTGGACTTCCCGATCCCCGGTAACGACGATGCAATTCGGGCAATCCGCCTCTTCACCGCTCGGGTGGCGGACAATATTCTCGAGGGGCTCAACCTCGCGGACGAGCGTTTCGTTGGCGATGAAGACGCCAAGGAGCCGGCCGACGGCGCCCAAGGGGCCGCTGCTGCCGTGGAAGATGTTTCCGCCGTCGAGATGGAGCCGCCTGCGATCGAAGAGGCGCCTGTCAGCGAGGTGGCGGCGCCTGCCGAGGTCGCCGAGGCCGAAGAGCCCGAACCGGCTGTCGAGCCTCCTGCCGCTGAGGAAGCACTCGAGGAGGAGCCTGAGGCGTCGGTCGTCGAAGAATCGGCTGCCCCCGAAGCAGCCGCCGAGGAGATCACAGAGGAGCCTTCGGCCGCAGTAGAAGAGCCGACCGAGAAAGAGGATGACGAGGTGGCCAAGGCCAAAGCCTGAGGCTCCATCAGCAACGATTGAATTGCGGGGCCAGAGGCGGGACGCGTCTGGCCCCGAAGTGTAGCGAGGTAACAGTTATGGGAATCACGGCTCAGGCGGTCAAGGAGCTCCGAGCGCGTACTGGAGCGGGAATGATGGACTGCAAGAGGGCGCTGACCGAAACCGGCGGCGATCTCGACGAGGCAGTCAAGTTTCTCCGTTCGAAGGGGCTCGCTGCGGCTGCGAAGAAGGCTCACCGAACCGCCGGCGAGGGTACGGTGGTGGTGGTGGGAGACGACAAGACCATGGTGGTCCTGGAGCTCAACTGCGAAACCGATTTCGTCGCCCGCAATCCCGAGTTTCAGAGCTTTGCGGAAGCTCTGGCGACTCAGGCGCTGGAGTCGGCCGTCGACGACGCCGAGGCTCTCCGGCAGCAGCCCATGGCCGGTGATCCCGAGCACACGGTTGAGCAGGCAATCTCCACCAAGATCGCGACCATTGGCGAAAACATCATCCTCAGCCGGCTGGCGCGGATCGAGGCGAGTGAGGGTGGTCTCCTTAACTTCTATGTGCATGGCGGCGGCAACATCGGCGTGGTTGTTGAAGGCGCCGGCGGCGCCGATGCCGAGGCCCTCCACGATGTCGCCCTCCACGTGGCGGCCACAGATCCGCGCTTTGTCAACCGCGATGAGGTGACCGAGGAGCTGCTGGCCACCGAGCGCGAGATCGCCCTCAAGCAGGCGATCGACTCGGGCAAGCCCGAGGAGATCGCCCAACGGATCGTCCACGGCAAGATGGAGAAGTTCTTCGAGCGGGAAGTTCTGCTCGAGCAGGCGTTCGCCAAGGACCCCAGCCTGAAAGTGGGGGAGTATCTGAAAAAGGCGGCCGGCGACGACGCAACCGTCGTTCGTTTTTTCCGTTTCAAGCTTGGCGAGGGAAGCGGCGAGTAGCGCCATGAAGCCTCGCTACCGACGGGTAATGGTCAAGCTGTCGGGTGAGGCTTTGATGGGCTCCCAGTCCTTCGGAATCGAGCCGGCGGTCGTTCGTTCTATCGCCGAGGAATTGCGGGAGGTCTTCCGACTGGGCGTGCAGATCGCGGTGGTTGTCGGTGGTGGCAACATCATTCGCGGCGTCTCGGCACACGAACAGGGCATCGACCGCATCACCGGCGATTCCATGGGCATGCTCGCCACGGTGATCAACGCCCTCGCCCTGTCGTCGGCGCTGGAGCAGCTGGAGATTCCTACCCGCGTGCAGACCGCGATCGAAATGCACCAGGTGGCCGAGCCCTTCATCCGCCGGCGCGCCATCCGTCACCTGGAGAAGGGCAGAGTCGTGTTCTTCGCCGGCGGGATCGGCAACCCGTTCTTCACCACCGACTCGGCTGCCGCCCTGCGAGCCAACGAGATCCACGCTGAGATCCTCATGAAGGCAACGAAGGTCGATGGCGTCTACACGGCGGACCCGGCCGAAGACTCCGAAGCTCGGCTGATGCCCCGCCTGACCTACCAGGAGGTGCTCAGCCGCGGACTTCGGGTGATGGATGCCGCGGCGATCTCCCTGTGTATGGAGAGTGAAATTCCGGTCCAGATCTTCAACATCCGCAAGCCGGGTATCATGAAACAGGTTGCTCTTGGAGAGAGCGTCGGGTCGTTGATCGGTCCGAAGGAGGCGGAATGAGCGAGGTTCTCAGAGAAACCGAGAAGAGAATGATCCACGCCTTGGAGGCCTTCCAGGGCGAGCTGGCCAAGCTGCGGACCGGTCGCGCGTCGTTGGCGCTGCTCGACGGGCTCACAGTGGAGTACTACGGGACGCAGACCCCCCTCAATCAGGTCGCGACCTTGTCGGTTCCCGATTCCTCGACCATTGCCATTGCTCCGTGGGAGCCCAAGGTGTTGGGAGACATCGAAAAGGCGGTGTTGCGTTCCAACCTGGGTCTCACGCCGAACAATGACGGCAAGGTGGTGCGCCTGAACATACCCGTGCTGACCGAGGAGCGGCGCAAGGAGTTGGTGAAGGTCGCCCACAACGTGGCCGAGAACGCCCGCAATGAGATCCGTCAGATCCGCCGCGATGGGAATGACGGGTTCAAGCGGTTGGAGAGCGCCAGCGAAATTTCCGAAGATCAGATGCACGATGGACAGGAGGAGGTCCAGAAGCTCACCGATGCTTACATCGGCAAGATCAAGGACATCCTCGAGGTCAAGGAGCAGGAGATTCTCGAGGTCTGAGCCTGGTGACGAACGCCGGCGAGGATGGCTCTTCGGAGAGTGTTTTTCCAAGACTGGTGTCGGAGGAAACTCGAAACTTAAAGTTGAGGACTCGAAACTCTGCCTTGTCTGCGTCGGCGCCGGTCGCGGTGAGCGGTTCGGCGGAGAGAAGTTGGCCGAGGATCTGAGCGGACTATCGGTGCTCGCGACCTCGGTCTCCGCGCTCCGTACCGCCTTCCCCGATGTGCCGGTGGTGGTCGTGGTGGCGGGGATTCACCTCGAAGAATGGCGTGCGCGCCTGCAACTCGATCATCCCGAAGCTCAGCTTGTCGCCGGCGGGTCACGGCGCCAGGACTCGGTGCGGGCGGGGGTCGAGGCGGCGGTGAGAGGAGGCGCTGAGGTTGTGGCGGTGCACGATGCAGCCCGGCCGCTGGTGAATCCCGAGGACGTTGAGAGAGTGGTCGGGGCCTTGGGCGATGCTGCGGGAGCGATTCTGGTCGCCCGGCCGGCGGACACCGTCAAACGCATCGGCAGCGACGGGTTCGTCGAGGAGACCTTGCCCAGAGAGGATATTCGGCTCGCCCAAACCCCTCAGGTTTTTCGCGTAGCCGCTCTCCTCCGTGCGTGGGACCGGGCCGCTCCCGAGCTCGAGTGGAGCGATGAGTCGGCCCTCCTCGAGTGGGCCGGAATGGTGGTGCGCAGCGTCTTGGCCCGACACCCCAACCCCAAGCTGACGAACAACACCGATCTCATCCTGATGCGTTCGCTGCAAGGTGTCCAGCGGTGACGGCCCTGCGTATCGGCCAGGGCTTCGACGCCCACCGCTTTGGTGCCGGGTTGCCCCTCAGGCTCTGTGGTCATCGGCTCGACGGCGAGGTTGGTCTCGAGGGCCACTCCGACGCCGATGTGGCGTTGCATGCCGTGACCGATGCGATCCTCGGCGCGCTGGCGTTGGGTGACATCGGCGAGCATTTCCCGTCGTCGGAGCCGCTGTGGCGTGATACCGACTCTGCCGTCTTCCTGGCGCGTGCGTTGAAAATGGTCGAAGGGGAGGGCTTTCGGCTGGTCAACTGCGACCTCACTCTGATCGGTGAGCGGCCACGGATTGCGGAGCACCGGCGGGTGTTGCGTGCCTCCCTGGCGGGTCTGCTCGGCCTCGGCGAGGGTTGGGTTTCGGTGAAGGCGACCACCACCGACGGCCTGGGCTGGACGGGCCGCGGCGAGGGCCTTGCAGCACTCGCGGTGGTCCTCCTCGAGGAGGTGGCAGAGGATGCCTGAGAGTCTCTGGACCGTCGGGTTTCATGCAGTGCTGGCTGTCCTCGAGAGCGGACGGCCGGTCGATGCGCTCCTTCTTCAACGTGATCGGCGTGATGAGAGGAGCCGAAGGATTGCCGCTGCGGCCAGCCGATGCGGAGTTCGATACGACCTTGTACCGCGAAGTCGCCTCGACCGGGTTGCTGAAGGGGTTGCTCACAACGGATGTGCGGTGAGAGCGGCGCCGGTGGCATTTGTTCCGCTGGAGGAGGTTGTCGGTGACCCGGGCGATCCGTGCCGGCTGCTGCTCGTCGATGACGTCGCCGACCCTCACAATCTTGGCGCGGTGCTGCGTACCGCCGCGGCTTTGGCGGTGAACGGAGTCATCGTGGCCGGCCCGTCCGCGCCGCCGCTGGGCGGCGCCCTGGCGAAGGCTGCCGCAGGGCTCCTCGGCCGGGTGCCGATTGTGCGGGTGCGGGTGGCGGCTGATGCGCTTCGCAGACTGCGCGAGTTGGGTTACTGGGTCTTTGCCGCGGACGCGGACGGGACGGCGATCCGGGAGGTCACTGGCGCCGATCGATGGGTCCTTTGTATTGGTTCGGAGGAGAGAGGTCTGCGCGCCAAGACCAGGAGCCAGGTCGACGAGTTTGTTGCGATTCCGATGGCGGAAGGCGTCGAGTCGCTCAACCTTTCGGTGTCGGCGGGAATCCTGCTCTGGGAGCTCTGCCGCCGGCGTGGGCCGATGTCGGAATGACTGAAATCTGCACTCCAGTTGGTGGATCCCTTGGTTCTTCCTGGATCCGAATGAGCGGACGGCAACCCGGCAGAATTCTTGCTTGCACTCAACACTTTGCTGTGCTATCGTCCCTCTCCCACTGCCCTTTGGCAGGGGTGTGTTCTTTGCAATCCAGTAGGAACCGGGAGTCGTAAGACTGCTGGCGTAGCTCAATGGCAGAGCAGCTGATTTGTAATCAGCAGGTTGCGGGTTCGAATCCCATCGCCAGCTCCATTGGCTCAGCCGGTGTTTCGGAGGCAGGCGTGGCCGAGTGGTTAAAGGCAGCAGACTGTAAATCTGCCGGCATTATGCCTACGGTGGTTCGAACCCATCCGCCTGCACCACTAGCCCGCATATCTCACCACGGTCGCGTCGCGAGGGCTGCGGAATGGCGAGATACGGGGATACGGGGGTTAACAGTGCGTCGAGGCGCGACGGTCGCGGGAGTAACTCAGTGGTAGAGTCACAGCCTTCCAAGCTGTTGGTCGCGGGTTCGAGCCCCGTCTCCCGCTCCAGGCAGCAAGCGTGCGCGCCCACGTAGCTCAGTGGTAGAGCACGTCCTTGGTAAGGACGGGGTCACCAGTTCAAGTCTGGTCGTGGGCTCCACTGTTTAGATGGTTCATCAACCGGGCGGGTTTGTCACCTCGCGAACCCACAACGCCCGAAATCAGAGAGGGAGGCAGCAATGGCCAAGGAGAAGTTCGAGCGGACGAAGCCGCACGTGAACATCGGGACAATTGGTCACGTGGACCATGGGAAGACGACGTTGACGGCGGCGATCACGAAGACGTTGGCAGCGAAGGGGCTGGCGGACTTCACGCCGTTTGATTCGATCGACAAAGCGCCGGAGGAGAAGGCGCGGGGGATCACGATCAACACGGCGCACGTGGAGTACCAGTCGGAGACGCGGCATTACGCCCACGTGGACTGTCCGGGTCACGCCGATTACGTGAAGAACATGATCACGGGTGCGGCGCAGATGGACGGAGCGGTGTTGGTGGTATCGGCGGCTGATGGGCCGATGCCGCAGACGCGGGAGCACATATTGTTGGCGCGTCAGGTAGGGGTGCCGTTCATCGTGGTGTACATGAACAAGGTTGACCAGGTGGACGACGAGGAGTTGTTGGATCTGGTTGAGCTCGAGGTTCGGGAGCTGCTTTCGGAGTACGATTTTCCTGGGGACGACATCCCGGTGATACGGGGTTCGGCGTTGAAGGCCGGGGAATCTGAAGATTCTGATTCGGCGGAGTGCAAGTCGATATGGGAGCTGATGGAGGCGTTGGACACGTACATACCGCTGCCTGAGCGGGACGTTGACAAGGATTTTCTGATGCCGATCGAGGACGTGTTCACGATATCGGGTCGGGGCACCGTGGTGACGGGTCGGATCGATCGTGGTCGGGTGAACGTCGGCGAAGAGATGGAGATCGTGGGCATTCGGGACACGATGAAGAAGGTCGTGACGGGTGTGGAGATGTTCCGCAAGTTGTTGGACAGCGGGGAGGCTGGGGACAACGTTGGGTTGTTGTTGCGGGGCACGGAGCGGAAGGACGTGGAGCGGGGCCAGGTGGTGGCGAAGCCCGGGTCGATCACGCCGCACAAGAAGTTTCGGGCCGAGGTGTACGTGCTGACGAAGGAAGAGGGTGGTCGCCACACGCCGTTTTTCCGTGGTTACCGGCCGCAGTTCTTTTTCCGCACGACGGATGTGACGGGGTCGGTGAATCTGGACGAGGGTGTGGAGATGGTGATTCCGGGTGACAACACGAACCTGGAGGTCGAGCTGCTCACGCCGATTGCGATGGAGCGCGGTTTACGGTTTGCGATCCGTGAAGGTGGCCGCACCGTGGGTGCGGGCTCGATCACTGAGATCTTGGAGTAGGGAACAAATGCGCGGTGGGATACATCTCGATCCGGCATATGTGCTGAGTGCGCGTAGTCGGGTTGGGTGCGACGATTACTTCCGCGCAGGCCAGTAGCTCAATTGGTAGAGTCCCGGTCTCCAAAACCGGTTGTTGGGGGTTCGAGTCCCTCCTGGCCTGCCATTTTCGCTTAGATGGAGTCGATTGTATGCAGTGGTGGACGCGCCTGAAAACCTTTCTCACCGAGGTCTCGGTGGAGACCAAGAAGGTCACTTGGCCGACCAGGTCGGAGGTCATCAATACCACAACGGTTGTGGTGATCGCCTCCTTCATCTTCGGCGTGTATCTCTACCTTTGTGATCTCATTTTTCTCCTGTTGAGGAACCAGCTTTTCGACGTTTTCGGGGTCTTCTCGTAGAAGGGGGCCGTTCATGGCCAAACAGTGGTACATCATCCACACCTACTCGGGTTTCGAGGACCGGGTGAAAAAAAACCTCGAACAGAGGATCGAAGCGCTCGGCTTGGACGAGTTCTTCGGCGAGGTGCAGGTACCGACTGAGACCGTTATCGAGATGAAGAACGGCAAGAGGCGCGAGGTGCGTCGCAAATTCTTCCCGGGTTACGTGCTGGTCGAAATGGAGATGACCGACGACGGGTGGCACCTGGTTCGCAACACCCCCAAGGTGACGGGGTTCGTGGGCGCCGGCAAGAAACCCACGCCGCTGACCGAAGAGGAGGTCAACCAGATTCTCCACCAGTCGGTTGCGACGCAGGAGAAGCCGAGACCGAGCGAGATCTTCGAAAAAGGCGAGCGCATCCGTATCACTGACGGCCCATTTGCCACGTTTAACGGCGTCGTCGAGGAGGTCAACCTCGATCGCTCGACGGTGAAGGTGATGGTCACGATCTTCGGCCGGGATACACCGGTCGAGATGGAGTTTCGCCAAGTACAGAAGCTTGTTTGAGGAGCAACGATGGCCAAGAAAGTTATCGGAGAAATCAAGCTGCAGCTGCCCGGCGGGCAGGCAACGCCGGCACCTCCGGTGGGTCCGGCGCTGGGACAACACGGTTTGAACATCATGGATTTCTGCAAGGCGTTCAACGCCAGGACGCAGAAGGATCAGGGGATCATCATCCCCGTCGTCATCACGGTTTTCGCAGACCGCACCTACTCGTTCATCACCAAGACCCCGCCCGCCTCGTTCCTGTTGCGACAGGCTGCCGGGCTGGAAAAGGGCTCGGGCGAACCGAACCGGACGAAGGTCGGAACCGTGACCGTTGGTCAAATAGAGGAAATCGCCAAGACGAAAATGCCCGATCTCAATGCGGCAACTATTGATTCCGCGGTCAACATTATCCTCGGTACGGCGCGTTCTATGGGTATCGAGATCGGGGACAAGGCCGGCGCGATTGAGGTCGAACCTCCAGACGCGGACGCTGAGGTCGGGACCCCGGGGGTGGCCGATGGCTCGTAGAGGAAAGAAATATCGTGAAGCGGCCGCCAAGGTTGAGCGCCGGCCGTATCCCCTCGAGGAAGCGATCGGGTTGGTCCGGGAGACGGCCTATGCGGGGTTCGACGAGACCATCGAGCTCGCCATGAGGCTCGGGGTCAACCCCCGCCACGCCGATCAGATGGTGCGCGGGACGGTGGTCCTGCCCCACGGTACGGGTAGAAGCCTGCGCGTGCTGGTGGTCTGTGAAGGTCCAGCCCAGAAGGCGGCCGAGGAGGCAGGCGCCGACTTCGTCCTCTCGGGGGAAGAAGCAACCGCGAAGATCCAGGGCGGCTGGCTCGATTTCGAAGCGATTGTCGCCACTCCCGACATGATGCGCCAGCTTTCGAAAGTGGGACGCGTCCTCGGGCCCAGGGGTCTGATGCCGAACCCGAAGTCGGGCACCGTGACTCCTGATGTTGGCGCCGCGGTCGCAGATATCAAGGCGGGAAAGGTGGAGTTCCGGGTCGACAAGACCGCGATCATCCACGCCCCGGTGGGCAAGGCGAGCTTCGCCCAGGACAAGCTTGTCGAAAACACCCGCAGCTTGGTTGATGCGGTACAAAAGGCAAAGCCCGCGACCGCCAAGGGTCGATACGTTCATACGGTCTTCCTGTGTTCGACCATGGGTCCCGGGATCCAGGTCGACCTGGTCAGTCTCGACGTGAAGTAAGAGGAGGAGTCATGCTCACCAGAGAGCAGAAACATGAGCGGTCGCAGCAGCTCCGCGACAACCTGAGCAATGTCACAACGTTGTTCCTCCTCGAGAACACGGGTCTCAAGGTCAACGATGTCAACAAGCTCCGGTTGGAGGTCCGCCGGACCGATGCTACCTACAAGGTGGTCAAGAACACGGTCACCAGGTTGGCGATCGAGGGGACCGAGATGGAGGGGATCACACCGTTCCTGAGCGGGCCCAAGGTCCTCGCCTATACCGAAGGAGATGGGGTGGCGCTGGCCAAGGTGCTTCGGGACTTCATCAAAGACCATCCCGAGCTCAGCTTTGAGCGGGCGTATCTCGAGGGACAGATTCTGGAAGCCGCCGATGCGGAGAAGATCGCGGAGATGCCCTCGCGGGAAGAGTTGCTCACCAAGTTGGTGTTCTTGTTGCAGTCACCGATCCGCCGTCTGGCAGTGGCGTTGAATGCGCCCATCCAGCAACTGGCAACCGCCCTCGGGCAGATCGCCGAACAGCACGATAGTCAAGAATCCTAAGGAGGATCTGAGAAATGGCCCAGATGCAGACAGAGAAGTTTATGGAGGAGATCAAGGGGATGACTGTCCTCGAGCTCAACGAGCTCGTCAAAGCTCTCGAGGACGAGTTCGGAGTCTCCGCAGCCGCCGCGGCGCCGGTCATGATGGCCGGCGCAATTCCGGGCGCCGCCGGTGGTGGTGAGGCTGTCGAGGAGCAGACCGAGTTCAACGTGGTGCTGAACTCCGTTGGTGACAAGAAGATCAACGTCATCAAGACGGTGCGTGAGGTCACCTCCCTCGGTCTCAAGGAAGCCAAGGAGTTGGTCGAGAGCGCGCCGGTCAACGTCAAAGAGGGCATCTCCAAAGAAGATGCCGAAGAGATCAAGAAGAAGTTTGAAGAAGCCGGCGCCCAGATGGAGATCAAGTAACGCGCCACGCGTCGATCGATCTCTGGCTATTGAGAGCCAATACTTGAGGATGCGGGGAGGGTGTGTCTCCCCGTGTCTGCATTGGTCAGGAGGGAGCGTCCATGACCACGAGCCCCAATGGGCGGCAGAGCTTTTCGAAGCACCAGTCCACGATTCCGTTGCCGAACATGATCCAGGTTCAGAGGTCTTCCTATGAGGGCTTTCTGCAGATGGATCTCTTGCCCGAGGAGCGCCTCCACGGAGGCCTCCAATCGGTTCTGAGTTCGATCTTCCCATTCACCGATTTCCGCGAGACATGCGAGCTGCAGTTCGTGCGCTACGAGATCGGCAACTGGACCTGCCGGTGCGGTCGTCTCGATGGGCTGCGCCATCTGCGGTTGAGTTGCGAGCACTGCAACGCCACCTTCAAGGCCGGCGACCCCCACGAGGACGAGGTCGTTTGTCCGAGCTGCGGCAAAGCGAACCGGAACCGGATCGAGGTCTGCGGCGTCTGCGGCACCTCGGTAGGGCTCCGTCTGCCCTTCTCGGCTGATGAGTGTCGCGAACGCGGGATGAGTTTCGGACTGCCGGTGAGGCTGACCTTCCGATTGGTCACCTTCGACGCCGAGGAAGACGGCAGCCGGCAACTGCGGGACGTCAAGGAGGAAGAGCTCTACTTCGGAGAGCTCCCCTTGATGACCGATACCGGGACCTTCATCATCAATGGTACCGAGCGGGTGATCGTGTCCCAGCTCCACCGTTCGCCGGGTGTTTTCTTCACCCTCGAAGGACCCAACCACTATCTCGCGAAGGTGGTCCCGTACCGAGGCTCATGGATCGAGTTCGAGTACGACAACAAGCAGATTCTGTGGGTGCGCATCGACCGCAAACGCCGCCTTCCCGGCTCGGTGTTTCTGCGCGCGTTGAGCCCGGAGCTGGAGACCAACAGCCAGATGCTCCGCGGCTTTTACACGGTCTTCGATGTCCGCTTCGGCGCCAAAGGCAAGAAAACGTCGGCGACCCTGCATCTTGATCGACGCATCCTCGACATCGAAATCGACCGCCAGAAGGCGCTCCGATTCCGTAAAGTGGCCGAGCCTTCCCTCTTTGCCGGTTTGCGGCTCGATGCCGCGATGGAGAAACGCCTGGCGAAAGCGGAGCCGGGCAAGCCCGCAAAGGTGGCGGTGGATCGCGCCGATCTGGTTGGGGCCATCGTCATCGACGACGTGGTGGATCCGGAAACAGGTGAGGTGATTGTCGCGGCCAACGCGCGCGTCACGGATGACGTTCTTGCACAGGCGGAGGAGACGGGTCTCGAAGTGCTCAGCCTCGCCTTCCCCGATTGGGACCCGGTGGGGGAAATCCTCCACCAGACCCTCGAAAAGGACACCTCGGAATCCCAGATGGGCGCGAGGATGGAGATCTACCGGCGCCAGCGGCCGGGCGACCCGCCGACCGAGGAGTCGGCGACCACCCTCTTCAACGGGCTCTTCTTCGACGAGCGCAAGTACGACCTGTCGAAGGTCGGTCGTTTCAAGTTCAACGCCAAGCTCGGTCTCGACAAGGATGGCGACCGTCGCATTCTCGACGTCGACGATTTTAGGTGCCTTGTGCGGTATCTGCTGCGTCTCCACCGGGACCTCGGGCGGGTCGACGACATCGACTCTCTCGCCAACCGTCGGGTACGAACGGTGGGCGAGTTGATGGAGAACCAGTTCCGCATCGGTCTGGTCCGCATGGAACGTGCGATCAAAGAGAAGATGTCGATCCATCCCGACATCGATTCCGCGATGCCGCGAGACCTCGTCAACTCCAAGCCGGTGATGGCGTCGGTGGACGAGTTCTTCGGCTCGTCGCAGCTTTCCCAGTTCATGGATCAGACCAATCCGCTGTCGGAGGTGACCCACAAGCGGCGGTTGTCGGCCCTCGGCCCCGGCGGCCTTTCGCGTGAACGGGCCGGTTTCGAGGTGCGCGACGTGCACTCGACCCACTACGGACGGATCTGTCCCATCGAGACGCCCGAGGGGCCGAACATCGGACTCATCTCGTCGCTCTCGTGCTATGCGCGCTTGAACCCGATGGGCTACATCGAGTCGCCCTACAAGAAGGTGGAGGACGGCGCCGTCCAAAACCACATCCGGGTCACTCAGGTCGGCGACACCGGCTTCGAGCTCGCGGAAGTCGTGAGTCAAGGGGACTTCGACAAGGCCAATGCAAAGGTGCGCAGGTCGAAGACGAAAAGAGTCGAAGCCTGGGGGGAGCCCCACGCCTTCTACTTGGCGGCGTGGGAAGAAGAGAACCTCAACATCGCCCAGGCCAACGCGCGGGTCGATGACGACGGGAACCTCCTCGAGGAGAAGGTCATCGCGCGATCAGGCGGGGAGTTCCTGCTGATCGACCGTGACCATGTGGATTTTATCGACGTCTCGCCACGCCAGGTCGTCTCGGTCGCCGCCTCGTTGATTCCCTTCCTCGAGCACGACGATGCCAACCGCGCCCTGATGGGCTCGAACATGCAACGGCAGGCAGTCCCCCTTGTACGACCGGAATCGCCGGTCGTCGGCACCGGGATGGAAGCGGTGGTGGCCGAGGACTCGGGCGCGGTGGTGATCTGTCACCGGGCTGGTGTGGTCGACAAGGTGGACAGTGAACGCATCATCGTCCGCGTCGAGGCGGAGGGCGAAGGTGAGTTCGGCGCCGACATCTACGAGCTGACCAAGTTCCGTCGGTCCAACCAGAACACATCCATCAACCAGAAGCCTCTGGTGACCGAAGGCCAGCAGGTAGTCAAGGGCCAGGTGATGGCGGACGGACCCAACACCGAGAAGGGCGAGCTCGCCCTCGGGCACAACGTGCTGGTCGCCTTCATGCCGTGGCGCGGTTACAACTTCGAGGATGCGATCGTCGTGTCCGAGAAGTTGGTCAAAGAGGACAAATACACCTCGATCCACATCGAGGAGTTCGAAACCTCTGCCCGGGACACCAAGCTCGGGCCCGAGGAGATCACCCGAGACATACCCAACGTTTCCGAATCGGCCCTCGCGCATCTCGACGAGGCCGGCATCATCCACATCGGCGCCCAGGTCCGGCAGGGTTCGATCCTGGTGGGCAAGGTGACGCCCAAGGGCGAAACCCAGTTGACTCCGGAAGAGAAGCTCCTGCGCGCAATTTTCGGTGAAAAGGCCGGGGATGTCCGTGACGCGTCGCTGCGGTGCCCGCCGGGGAACGAGGGTGTGGTCGTCGGAGTGCAGATCTTCGCTCGCAAGGGTGTGGAGAAGGACTCGCGCCAGGTCGCCATCGAGAACGAGGAGATCGAACGCATTCGCACCAACTCCGAGGACGAGAAACGGATCATCCTCGAGGTGCGGGACTCGAAAATCCAGAACCTGCTCTCCGGTGTCACGGTGACCGACGACGTTGTCGGCCGCAAGTCCGAGGTTCTGGTTAAAAAAGGCAAGAAGCTGACGGCGGAGATCCTGGGCCGACTCAAGCTCAAGGACATCAAGGCACTGCCTGTCAAGAGTGCGGTTCTGCTCGACAAGGTGCGGCTGATCATCCGCCAGGCCGAAAGTCAGGTAGAGGTCCTCGACCAGATCAACCGGGAGCGGATCGAGCTTCTGCTGCAGGGCGACGAGCTGCCGCCCGGTGTGATCAAACAGGTCAAGGTCTTCATCGCCATGAAGCGCAAGCTCCAGGTGGGAGACAAAATGGCCGGGCGGCACGGCAATAAGGGTGTCATCTCGCAGACCCTGTGCGAGGAGGACTTGCCCTTTTTGCCCGACGGCACCCCGGTGGAGATTATCCTCAACCCACTGGGTGTTCCGTCGCGTATGAACGTCGGTCAGATTTTGGAGACCCACCTCGGATGGGCCGGCCAGGAGCTGGGAATGAAGTTCGCGACCCCGGTCTTCGAGGGGGCGACCGAGGACGAGATCCACGCGATGCTCGAGAAGGCCGGGCTGCCCGAGGACGGCAAGAGCCTTCTTTACGATGGCATCACCGGCGAGGCGCTCGAACAGCGCGTCACGGTCGGCTACATCTACATGCTCAAGCTGAGCCATCTGGTCGACGACAAAATCCACGCACGTTCCATCGGGCCGTACTCCCTGATCACCCAGCAGCCGCTGGGCGGAAAGGCACAGTTCGGTGGCCAGCGGTTGGGTGAGATGGAGGTTTGGGCGCTCGAGGCGTTTGGTGCGGCCCACACTCTGCAGGAGTTGCTCACCGTCAAATCGGATGATGTCGAGGGTCGAGCGAGGGTCTATGAGTCGATCGTCAAGGGACAGGTGCCCGAGGAACCGGGATTGCCCGAGTCATTCAACGTGCTGGTTCGCGAGCTGCAGGCCTTGGCGCTGGACGTCGAGCTGCTGCAGCAAGACGACGAGTAAAGGGGGCAAGACTCATGGAGCGTTCGAGCCTGAGCGAGGTCCGCAGCTTCTTCGAAAAACCAAAGCCCCTCAACGATTTCAACGCCATTCGTTTGGGCCTGGCGAGCCCGGAGAAGATCCGGTCATGGTCGCACGGCGAGGTCATCAAGCCCGAGACCATCAATTACCGGACCTTCAAACCGGAGCGGGACGGTCTCTTCTGCGCCAAGATCTTCGGCCCGATCACCGACTGGGAGTGCCTCTGCGGCAAGTACAAGCGCATGAAGTACCGCGGGGTGGTGTGCGACAAGTGCGGCGTCGAGGTCACGAAATCCAAGGTGCGCCGCGAGCGCATGGCTCACATCGAGCTGGCGGCGCCGGTATCCCACGTGTGGTTTTTCAAGGGACTGCCGTCGCGTATCGGGTTGCTCCTCGATATCACCATGCGTCAGTTGGAGCGGGTGCTTTACTTCGAGGCCTACGTGGTTGTCGATCCCGGCGACACGGCGCTCGAGACCATGCAGATTCTTGGAGAGGAAGAGTATCGCGAGGCCAGAGACGAGTACGGTGAGGCCTTCGTCGCGAAGATGGGTGCGGAGGCCGTCCGCGCCCATCTCGAATGTCTCGACCTCGATGACATGGCCGCCGAGCTGCGCATGGTCATGCGCACCGAGACCTCGATCATGCGCCGTCAGAAGGCTGCCAAGCGGCTCAAGCTGGTGGAGGCGCTGCGGCGGTCGGGCAACCGACCCGAGTGGATGATCCTCGAGGCGATTCCGGTTTTGCCTCCCGAGTTGCGCCCCCTGGTTCCCCTGGACGGTGGTCGCTTCGCGACCTCGGATCTCAACGACCTTTACCGGCGAGTGATCAATCGCAACAACCGGCTCAAGAAACTTCTCGACCTCCGTGCCCCCGAAGTGATCGTGCGCAACGAGAAGCGCATGCTGCAGGAGGCCGTGGACGCGCTGTTTGACAACGGCCGGCGCGGAAGAGTCATCAAGGGCTCGAACAACCGGCCGCTCAAGTCCCTGTCGGACAACCTCAAGGGCAAACAAGGACGATTCCGGCAGAACCTCCTCGGCAAGCGGGTGGACTATTCGGGCCGGTCGGTGATCGTGGTCGGACCGGAGCTTCGGCTCCACCAGTGCGGTTTGCCGAAAAAGATGGCATTGGAGCTCTTCAAGCCCTTCGTCTACCGTGAGCTCGAAAAGCGGGAGCTGGCGACCACCATCAAGATGGCCAAAGAGCTGGTGGAGTTTCAAACGCCCGAGGTCTGGGACGCCCTGGAAACCGTGATTCGCGAGCATCCCGTGCTGCTCAACCGTGCGCCGACGCTGCACCGGCTGGGCATTCAGGCTTTCGAACCGGTGCTGGTCGAGGGCAAGGCGATCAAAATCCATCCCCTCGTATGTGCCGCCTACAACGCGGACTTCGACGGCGATCAGATGGCAGTGCACGTGCCGCTGTCTCCCAAGGCCCAGCTCGAAGCTCACATTTTGATGCTGTCGGCACGCAATATTCTCTCCCCCGCCAGTGGCCGGCCCCTCGCGGTTCCGTCCCAGGACATGGTCATCGGGATCTACTATCTGACCACCGAGAACTACATGGCCAAGGGGGGTGGCAAGACGTTTGCCAGCCCGGAGGACGTGTTTTTGGCGTACAACGCCGGTGTGGTCACGACTCAGGCGCCGATCCAGCTTCGCTTTTCGGGGAACCTCATCGACTTGGTTGCCCAGGGCGGCAGTCAGGATCTTCTTTACGCGGACATGATCGAGGTCGAGAACATGCTCCTCGAGACGACTGTCGGCCGCGTGCTCTTCAACATGCAGCTCCCCGAGGAGATGCCCTTCATCAACGGCCAGTTGAAGAAGAAGGGCCTGCAGAACCTGGTTGCGTTTTCGTTCAGGATGATGGGTCACGATCCCACGGTGAGTCTTCTCGACAACCTCAAAGAGATCGGCTTCGACTTCGCCACCAAGTCCGGGCTTTCGCTTTCCAGCCAGGACATGGTGATTCCTGAAGCCAAGCAAAAGCTCCTCGAACAGGCGTACAACGAGGTGGACGAGGTCGAGGAACAGCGCCGAAAGGGCCTGATCACGGCCGGCGAACGGCACAACAAGATCATCGACATCTGGCACCGGGTCACCGAGGAGGTGGCCAAGGAGATGTTCAGCCAGATGTCGTCGGTGGATGCAGAGACCGGACAGTTCAACCCGATTTTCATGATGGCGGACTCCGGCGCGCGTGGATCCAAGGAGCAGGTTCGCCAGCTCGCCGGAATGCGCGGCCTGATGGCAAAGCCCACGGGTGAGATCATGGAGACTCCGATCACGGCCAACTTCCGCGAGGGTTTGTCCGTGTTGCAATACTTCATCTCCACCCATGGCGCCCGCAAGGGACTCGCCGACACCGCGCTGAAAACCGCGGACTCCGGTTACCTCACGCGGCGGCTGGTGGACGTTTCCCAGGACGTGATCGTCGTCGGGCATGACTGCGGCACGGAGAACGGCATCGAGGTCTCCGCTATCACCGAGGGCGGCGAGATCCTCGAGCAGCTACGGGACCGGGTCGTCGGCAGAGTGGCGGCCGAGGACGTCTTCGATCCCATCGACGGCAGTCAGATTTGCCTGGTGAACTCCGCCATTGCTGAAGAGGTCGCCAATCAGATTCAGGAGGCGGGCATCGAGCGGGTGAAGATCCGCAGCGTGCTCACCTGTGAGACCGAGCGTGGCGTCTGTCAGCTCTGTTATGGGCGCATGCTGGCCAGCGGCCGAGGGGTGGAAATCGGCGAGGCCGTCGGCATCATCGCCGCCCAGTCCATCGGCGAGCCGGGAACCCAGCTCACCATGCGCACCTTCCACTATGGAGGCACCGCAACCCGCGGCGGCGAGCAGTCGCACCACGTGGCCACCCACGTCGGGAAGGTGAAGTTTCTCAATGTGTCGACGGTGATCAACAAGGATGGCGAGCGGGTCGCGATCTCGCGGACCGGCAAGCTGGTGATCCTCGACCAGCGGCAGCGCGAGAAAGAACGCTACTCGGTCGCCTACGGATCCCACCTGCAGGTGGAGGACGGTACCGACGTCGTGGCCGGGCAGCCACTTGTGGAGTGGGATCCATTCACCTCTTCGATCCTCACGGCAATCTCGGGCAAGGTCCAGTTTCACGACCTCGTTGAGGGCGAAAACGTTCGTGAGGAAATCGACAAGCTCACCGGCCACGCCCACAAAATCGTCATCGAGCCGCTGGGGGCCGGCAAGCGCATCCCGACCCTCGAGGTCGTGGGCAAGGGCAAGAACAAGGAATCGCTGCGGTACCAACTGCCCATTGGTTCGCATCTCACCGTTGCCGAGGGAGACAAGCTCTCCTCGGGCGACGTGCTGGCCAAGATCCCGCGCGAGATGTCCAAGACCAAGGACATCACGGGCGGTCTGCCACGAGTTGTGGAGCTCTTCGAGGCTCGCAAACCCAAGGATCCGGCGGTGGTCTCCGAGATCGACGGTAAGATCCACATCACCGAGCCGACCCGCGGCCAGCGCCGGATCGTGGTCGAGGGTGAGGGCGAAGGCGAGGGCGAGGTGCAGCGCGAGTACTCGATTCCCCGTTATGCACATGTTTCGGTGCAGGAGAACGAGTTCGTCCAGGCTGGTGATCCGCTGACCGAAGGCGTGGTCAACCCGCACGACATCCTCTCGATTCTCGGTGACCGGGAGATGCAGCGGCACCTCGTCGACAAGATCCAGGAGGTCTACCGTTCGCAGGGTGTGGCCATCAACGACAAACATATCGAGGTGATCGTCCGCCAGATGATGCGGTTCGTGAAGGTGGTGGATCCCGGCGACACCGATTTCCTCCTCGACCAACAGGTGCCGCGGTATCTATTCGAGCGGGAGAACGAGCGTGTGACCGCGGCTGATGGCGAACCGGCGACGGCCACCTCCCTGCTCCTCGGGATCACCAAGGCTTCCCTGGCGACCGAGAGCTTCATCTCGGCGGCCTCCTTCCAGGAGACCACGCGGGTACTGACCGAGGCGGCGGTGTCGGGCAAGGTGGACAACCTCCATGGTCTCAAGGAGAACGTCATCGTCGGGCGGCTCATCCCGGCCGGCACCGGCGCTCCCCAGTACCGGCGCACGCTTGTCGACGCGGTTCCCGAGGAGGAAATGGAACCCCGTCAAGAGCCGGACGACCTCTACCGGGAGATGACGGAGGCGGCCACCGCCCTGATCGAGGCCAAGGTGGAGAAGCCGGTGGAAAAGCCTGCGGCAAAGCCTGCGGCCGAAAGCTGAGCCTCTTTGAATAGTGATTCGAACGGCCGCCCGCAGGGGCGGCCGTTTTTTTCGTTCAAGAGCACTTGGTTTCGGCTTAGAACGGCTTGACATGTCTGGGATTCTCGAGTATTCTTCCGCGGCTCTGGCTCATAGTCCCGGGCCGTCAATGTTGGGGAGCGACCGGGCGGATTCTCCGCTTGGTTTTTCTACCTGGACAGGGAGTGAAAATGCCGACGATCTCGCAGTTGGTCCGTCAGGGCCGGAAGATGGGAACGGAAAAGACCAACAGTCCGGCGCTGCAGGCGTGTCCGCAGCGACGGGGTGTTTGCACGCGCGTCTTTACAACCACGCCCAAGAAACCGAACTCGGCACTGCGCAAGGTGGCCCGCGTGAGGTTGACCAACAGCATCGAGGTCACAGCGTATATCCCGGGCGAGGGCCACAATCTGCAGGAGCACTCCCAGGTGATGATCCGCGGCGGGAGGGTCAAAGATCTCCCGGGCGTCCGCTATCACATCATTCGTGGAACCATGGACTGCCAGGGTGTTGACGGCCGGCGGCAGCGACGTTCGAAGTACGGCGCCAAGCGCCCGAAGAACTAGGGAGAAAGAGTCATGCCTCGGCGAGCAAGCATCGACAAACGTGAGGTTCTTCCCGATCCGGTCTACAACTCGCGTCTGGTGACGAAGTTCATCAACAACGTGACCCAGCATGGCAAAAAGACCGTCGCCGAGAGGATTTTCTACGGCGCCCTGGGACTGATCGAGGAGCGGACCGGCGATGATCCGCTCAAAGTTTTCAAACGTGCCGTGGACAATTCCAGGCCGCAGGTCGAGGTGAAGTCTCGCCGGGTGGGTGGTTCCACCTACCAGGTTCCGATCGAGGTCCAGTCCGATCGCCAGCAGGCGCTCGCGATCCGCTGGCTGATCGGTTTCGCCAAATCCCGCCACGAGAAGAACATGACCCAGAAGCTCGCGGGTGAGTTTCTGGATGCCGCCAGCAACCGTGGCGGGACGATCAAGAAGCGCGATGACACTCATCGCATGGCGGAGGCGAACAAGGCGTTCGCCCATTACCGCTGGTAGCGGAGAAAACGACAGCAACGAGCCCCGGTACGCAGGAGATCTTTGAAAACATGCCCCGTCTCATCCCACTCGCTCAGGTCCGGAATATCGGCATCATGGCCCACATTGATGCCGGTAAGACGACGACTACCGAGCGTGTGCTCTATTTTACGGGCATCAATTACAAGCTTGGTGAGGTCCACGACGGCACCGCCACCATGGACTGGATGCCGCAGGAGCAGGAACGGGGCATCACCATCACCTCCGCCGCCACCACCTGCTCGTGGCGGGAACACCGCATCAACATCATCGACACCCCCGGCCACGTGGATTTCACCGCCGAGGTGGAGCGCAGCCTGCGGGTGCTCGACGGCGCGGTGGCCGTATTCTGCGCGGTCGGCGGAGTTGAGCCGCAGTCCGAGACGGTATGGCGTCAGGCGGATCGCTACCGGGTTCCACGGGTGGCGTTCGTCAATAAGATGGACCGCGTGGGCGCCAATTTCGCCGGTGTGGTGGACCAGATCCGCAACAAGCTCAAGACCAACCCCGTCCCCATCCAGATCCCCCTCGGCAGCGAGGACAGCTTCGCGGGAGTCATTGACCTCGTTCGCCTGAAGGCGTATCGGTACCTCGACGAGAGCCTCGGCGCCGAGTACAACGAGGAAGACATTCCGGACGAGTACCGGGCCGAGGTCGAGGAATATCGCGAGCGCCTTCTCGAGGCCGTGGCAGAGACCTCGGACGACCTCCTCGACGACTATCTGGCCAAGGGGACCCTCAGCGAGGAGCAGGTGCGTTCAGGGTTGCGGGTCGGAACGGTGAACGGGGCTGTGGTACCGGTGCTCTGTGGCTCTGCCTTCAAGAACAAGGGGGTCCAGCCTCTGCTCGACGCGGTGGTGGACTACCTGCCGTCGCCGGCGGACATCCCACCGATCGAGGGCTACACCCCTGACGGCAAAAGGATCGACCACCGACGACCTGACGATGACGAGCCCTTCTCGGCGCTGGTCTTCAAGATCATGACCGACAGCTTCGTCGGCCAGTTGTCCTTTATCCGCATTTACTCCGGCAGAATCGCTACCGGGACCTCGGTGATCAACGCGGCGTCGGGCAAGTCCGAGCGCATCGGCCGCTTGCTCAAGATGCACGCCAACAAGCGCGAGGAGATCTCGGAGGTCTTCGCCGGCGATATCTGCGCCGTCGTCGGTCTGCGCAACGCCTCTACCGGTGACACGGTCTGTGACCGCAAGCGGCCCATTGTGCTCGAGGCGATGCAATTCCCCGAACCGGTGATTGCGGTGGCCATCGAGCCCAAGACCAAGCTCGATCAGGAGAAGCTCGGCGCCGCCCTCGGCAAGCTCACCCACGAGGACCCGACCTTTCGGGTCACCACCGATGAGGAGACCGGGCAGACCATCATCTCGGGGATGGGCGAGCTCCACCTCGAGATCATCGTTGATCGCCTGATGCGCGAGTTCAAGATTGGGGCGAATGTCGGCCGTCCGCAGGTCGCCTACCGTGAGACCATCACCGAAGCGGCTCAGGGCGAGGGACGATTCGTGCGTCAGACAGGCGGTCGCGGCCAGTACGGGCATGCCAAGATTCGGATTTGGCCAACCACCGACGGCTCGGACTTCCAGTTTGAAAACGAGATCAAGCGGGGCGCGATCCCTCGCGAGTTCATTCGCCCGGTGGAGATGGGAATCCGTGAGGCAATGGATCGAGGTTTCCTCGCGGGCTACCCGTTGGTCGGGGTCGGAGTGGCCCTGTTCGATGGTTCCTTCCACGACGTCGATTCCTCTGAAATCGCCTTCAAGGTTGCCGGTTCAATGGCTTTCCAGGATGCGGCGAAAAAAGCACGCCCGGCCCTCATTGAGCCCGTTATGGAGGTCGAGGCGGTCACTCCCGAAGAGTACATGGGCGACGTCATCGGTGACCTCAATCGCCGTCGCGGCCGCGTGGTCAGCATGGAATCACGCGCCGGGCTTCAGGTTGTGACGGTTCATGTTCCCCTGGCGGAGATGTTCGGTTACGCTACTGATTTGCGTTCGGCGACTCAGGGGCGGGCCACCTACACCATGCAGTTCGACCACTACGACGAGGTTCCTCGGCAGAAAGCCGAAGAGATCGTCGCCCGCGCCACAGGTGTGACGGCGTAAGGAGGCAGCAATGGCCAAGGAGAAGTTCGAGCGGACGAAGCCGCACGTGAACATCGGGACAATTGGTCACGTGGACCATGGGAAGACGACGTTGACGGCGGCGATCACGAAGACGTTGGCAGCGAAGGGGCTGGCGGACTTCACGCCGTTTGATTCGATCGACAAAGCGCCGGAGGAGAAGGCGCGGGGGATCACGATCAACACGGCGCACGTGGAGTACCAGTCGGAGACGCGGCATTACGCCCACGTGGACTGTCCGGGTCACGCCGATTACGTGAAGAACATGATCACGGGTGCGGCGCAGATGGACGGAGCGGTGTTGGTGGTATCGGCGGCTGATGGGCCGATGCCGCAGACGCGGGAGCACATATTGTTGGCGCGTCAGGTAGGGGTGCCGTTCATCGTGGTGTACATGAACAAGGTTGACCAGGTGGACGACGAGGAGTTGTTGGATCTGGTTGAGCTCGAGGTTCGGGAGCTGCTTTCGGAGTACGATTTTCCTGGGGACGACATCCCGGTGATACGGGGTTCGGCGTTGAAGGCCGGGGAATCTGAAGATTCTGATTCGGCGGAGTGCAAGTCGATATGGGAGCTGATGGAGGCGTTGGACACGTACATACCGCTGCCTGAGCGGGACGTTGACAAGGATTTTCTGATGCCGATCGAGGACGTGTTCACGATATCGGGTCGGGGCACCGTGGTGACGGGTCGGATCGATCGTGGTCGGGTGAACGTCGGCGAAGAGATGGAGATCGTGGGCATTCGGGACACGATGAAGAAGGTCGTGACGGGTGTGGAGATGTTCCGCAAGTTGTTGGACAGCGGGGAGGCTGGGGACAACGTTGGGTTGTTGTTGCGGGGCACGGAGCGGAAGGACGTGGAGCGGGGCCAGGTGGTGGCGAAGCCCGGGTCGATCACGCCGCACAAGAAGTTTCGGGCCGAGGTGTACGTGCTGACGAAGGAAGAGGGTGGTCGCCACACGCCGTTTTTCCGTGGTTACCGGCCGCAGTTCTTTTTCCGCACGACGGATGTGACGGGGTCGGTGAATCTGGACGAGGGTGTGGAGATGGTGATTCCGGGTGACAACACGAACCTGGAGGTCGAGCTGCTCACGCCGATTGCGATGGAGCGCGGTTTACGGTTTGCGATCCGTGAAGGTGGCCGCACCGTGGGTGCGGGCTCGATCACTGAGATTCTGGAGTAGAACATGGCGAGCGATAAGATCCGCATCCGTCTGAAAGCGTACGACTACCGCCTGCTGGATCAGTCGGCGACCGAAATCGTTGACACTGCGCAGCGGACCGGTGCGCGGATCGCAGGTCCGATCCCGCTGCCGACCCACATCCAGCGTTTCACGGTGTTGCGGTCGCCGCACGTGGACAAGAAGTCACGCGAGCAGTTCGAGATCCGTACGCACAAGCGGCTGCTGGACATTCTCGAACCGACCCAGCAGACAATCGACGCATTGATGAAGCTCGAGCTGCCTGCCGGCGTCGATGTCGAGATCAAAGCGTACGGCGCAAAGTGAGGGTGAGATGGTACGCGGAATTCTTGGCAAAAAGGTAGGTATGACCCAGATCTTCGACGAGGACGGGCGGATCATTCCGGTCACCGTCGTCGAGGCCGGGCCGTGCGTGGTTGTGCAACGCAAGAAAGTCGATCCCGACGGTTACGAGGCGGTGCAAATCGGTTTCGTCGAGGATCGTCCCAAGCGCCATGCTTCGAAGGCGATATCCGGCCATTTTTCGGCCGCCGGCGTTCCGCCGACTCGCTTCGTGGCCGAGGTCCCGGTGGACTCCGAAGACGAGAGCAAGCCCGGTGACTCGATCTTGGCGGATATTTTCTCCGCTGATGACAAGGTGCAGATCGTGGGGCGGTCCAAGGGGCGTGGATTCCAGGGAGTTATCAAACGCCACGGCTTCAAGGGCGGAAGGGCGAGCCACGGCTCGATGTTTCATCGTGCGCCGGGCTCCATCGGGCGCTCGGCTTCTCCGTCGCGGGTCTTCCCCGGCCAGGGCATGCCCGGACAGATGGGCAACAAGCGGGTCACAGTGAAAAACGCGCAGGTCGTGAAGGTGGATACCGAGCGCAACCTGCTCTTCCTCAAAGGTGGCGTCCCGGGTGCACGCAACAGTTACATCCGGATCGTCAAGGCCGTGTGAGGGGGGGGTCATGAAGGTCGATATCAAGAACTGGGACAACGAGGTGGTTGGCAAGATCGACCTCCCGGAGGAGGTCTTCGCTCGCGACGTCAATCAACACCTGGTTTGGGAAGTTGTTCGGGCATACCTCGCAAGCCGTCGCCGCGGAACGCACAAGACCAAGGAGCGCGGTGAAGTAGCCGGTACCGGCGCCAAGCCGTGGAAGCAGAAGCATACCGGGCGTGCGCGGGCTGGTTCGCGGCGTTCGCCCCTGTGGCGCTCGGGCGGCACGGTGCATGGCCCGCGTCCTCGATCCTACGTGATGAAGGTCAACAAGAAGGCGCGCCGGGCAGCGTTGAGGGGCGTTCTCTCGCAGCGGATCGCCGAAGGGCGGCTGTTGGTCCTCAACTCGATGGAATTGGAGGCGCCGAAAACCAAGGATTTCATCCAGCGCCTGGACAATCTCGGCATCAAGGGCGACAAGGTTCTCTTGTTAGAGGGTCTCGAAAATCTGAACCTCCATCTGGCGAGCCGCAACCGTCCCGAGCTCACGATGCTCGATGCGGGCTCGCTCAATACGTACGAGGTCCTCAACCATCGCTGGATTGTGGCCACGGAGCCCGCGCTGCGATCTCTGGAGGAGGTGCTGTCGTGAAGGCCCGTGAGATTATTCTGCGTCCGCTCATTACCGAAAAAACGACCCTCATGCAGGAGCGTGAGAATACCGTTTGTTTCGAGGTGAATCGCCGGGCCAACAAGATCGAGATCGGCAAGGCGGTGGAAGAGCTCTTCGACGTCCGGGTCACCGGCGTCAACATCGTCAACCGCAAGGGCAAACCGGTCATGCGCTACGGGCGCACTGTCAATCATCGTGCCAACGTCCGCAAGGCATACGTCAAGCTGGCGCAGGGCTCGAAGACACTCGAGTTCTTCGAGGGAATCTGAGGTAACGCTATGGCGATCCGGTCTTATAAACCGACTTCTCCGGGACGACGCTTCGTCACCCGCCTCGACTACAACGAGGTCACGACGAGCCGTCCGGAAAAGAAGCTGACCGAGGGCATTAAACGCTCGTCCGGGCGCAACAGCGATGGTCACATCACCTCGCGTCACCGCGGTCGCGGCCACAAGCGGCGGTATCGCATCATCGACTTCCGGCGCAACAAGTTCGAGGTGCCGGCGAAAGTGGCCACCGTCGAGTACGACCCCAACCGCTCTGCGTTCATTGCCCTGCTCCATTACGCGGACGGCGAGAAACGATACATCCTCGCCCCGGTGGGGCTGAAGGTCGGCGACAAGGTGGTGGCAGGCAACAAGGTCGACATTCGGCCCGCCAACGCGATGCCCATCGGAAACATCCCGCTCGGTACCCTGGTGCACAACATCGAGCTCAAGCCGGGCAAGGGGGGGCAGATCGTGCGCTCGGCCGGCACCTCGGCACAGATCATGGCGAAAGAGGGCAAGTACACAACCTTGCGGATGCCTTCCGGTGAGATGCGCATGGTGCTTTCGTCGTGCATGGCCACGATCGGCGAGGTCGGCAACTCCGATCACAACAATCAAAACCTCGGCAAAGCCGGGCGGTCGCGTTGGTTGGGCGTCCGGCCTCAGACCCGCGGTACCGCGATGAACCCGGTCGACCACCCCCACGGAGGTGGCGAAGGCCGCAACAAGGGCCGTCATCCGGTTTCTCCCTGGGGTTGGCCGACAAAGGGCGCGAAGACCCGTCGACCGAAGGCTTCGGATCGACTCATCGTTTCGCGACGCAAGAAGAAGTAGGAGGCGGAGATGGCACGTTCAATCCGTAAGGGACCGTTCGTCGATGAGCACCTGGCCAAGAAGGTCGAGAAGATCAGCGGCGCCAGCGACAGAAGGGTCATCAAGACATGGTCTCGGCGCTCTACAGTCACACCGTTGATGGTCGGTCTCACCATCGCAGTGCACAACGGTCACAAGTTCGTTCCGGTGTACCTCACCGAGAACATGGTGGGTCATAAACTTGGTGAGTTTGCGCCGACGCGGACCTTCCGCGGCCATTCCGGGAGACGAGAGAAGGGCGCGCACTAGGGGGAAGCATGGATTCACGAGCTCAACTCCGGTACTATCGCTCTTCGCCGCGCAAGGTTCGGCTGGTGGTGGATATGGTGCGCGGACAGGCGGTCGAGCCTGCCCTCACTTCGCTTCAGCTGAGCCCGAAGTACGCCGCGAAAGACGTCGGCAAATTGGTGAAGTCGGCGCTTGCCAATCTCGAGCAGGCCCAGCCCGGCGTGGATGTGGATCGGGTCTTTATCAGCAAGATTTTCGTCGATGACGGGCCGCGGCTGAAGCGCGGGCGCCCGGCCTCGAAGTGGGTGCGCATGCACCGCATTCTCAAGCGGATGTGCCACGTAACCGTCGAGCTTTCGGTTCGCGACTAAGGAGATTCAAGTGGGACAGAAGACACACCCGTTCGGATTTCGCCTGGGATACAACAACACCTGGCGATCTCGGTGGTACGCCGACGGCGGCAACTACGCAAACCTCCTGCACGAGGATTTGCAGCTTCGCCAAGAGCTGATGACCAGGCTCGAGAACGCTGCGGTGAGCGCGGTGGATATCGAGCGCACGGCGAGCAAGCTGCGCGTGAACATCCTCTCCGGGCGACCTGGAATCATCATCGGTCGCAAGGGCGCCGAGGTGGACAAGCTGCGCGACGACCTCATGCGTCGGTACGGCCAGGACATCCACATCAACATCCAGGAGATTCAGCGCCCGGAGATCGACGCGCATCTGATCGCGGCCAACGTGGCGCGCCAGCTTGTTCGTCGGATCGCCTTCCGGCGGGCAATGCGCCGGGCGATCGAGAACGCCCTACGATTCGGCGCCCAGGGGATCAAGATCCGCTGCGCCGGCCGTCTCAACGGGGCGGAGATTGCGCGTTCCGAGTGGTATCAGCAGGGGCGTTTGCCGTTGCATACGCTCAAGGCGGATATCGATTATGGGGTCACCACGGCGTTCACGACCTATGGAACGATCGGAATCAAGGTTTGGGTCTACCGGGGCGAGCGTCATCGTGCGCGCGTCGCGCGTCCCCAACTCTAAGGAGCATCTGCCATGTTGATGCCGAAGAAGGTCAAGTACAGAAAGCAGCAGAGGGGCAAGAATCGTGGCGTTGCCCTGCGCGGCGCCTTGGTTTCGTTTGGAGACTACGCTTTGCAGGCCGTCGAGCGCGGCTGGCTCACGGCGCGCCAGATCGAGGCGGCTCGTATCGCCATGACCCGCCACGTCAAACGTGGAGGCAAGATCTGGATTCGAGTCTTTCCGGACAAGCCCGTGACCAAGAAGCCTCTCGAAACCCGCATGGGCAAGGGCAAGGGCAATCCCGAGGAGTGGGTGGCGGTTGTCCGACCGGCACGAATTCTTTATGAGATGGAGGGCGTTTCCGAAGAGATCGCTCGTGAGGCGATGCGGCTCGCGGCCCACAAGCTGCCGATCAAAACACGGTTCGTCCGCAGGAGTGAACAGCTATGAAAGCCAAGGACGTTCGCGATCGGTCCGACGACGAGCTGCGCAAGACGCTCGGCGATCTCCAGGAGCAGCTTTTCAAGCTCCGTTTTCAGAAGTCTACGGGGCAGATCGAAAACCCCACAAAGATCCGCGAGGTTCGCAAGGATATCGCGCGGGTGCTGACGGTGATGAACCAGCGCCAGGCCGAGGGGAGTGCATGATGACCGATACCGCGAAGACCTCGCACAAGACCACCAAGGTGGGTGTGGTCACCTCCAACGCCGCCGACAAGTCGGTGGTGGTCAAAGTGGAGAGCCTGGTGATGCACCCGTTGTATCAGAAATTCGTGCGCAGATCCTCGAAGTTCATGGCGCACGACGAGGAAAACACCTGCAACGCGGGAGATCACGTGCTCATCGAAGAGTGCCGCCCGCTGTCGCGGCGTAAGCGCTGGCGTGTCCGCAAGGTCATCGAGCGGGCGCAGTAGCTGGGAGGCTTACGATGATCCAGATGGGAACCATGCTCACAGTCGCCGACAACTCCGGCGCGCGCAAGGTGATGGCGATTCGCCAGCTCGGTGGGTCCGCGGCGCCGCGGTTCGCCGGTCTCGGCGATATCATCGTCTGCTCGGTGAAGGAGGCGGCCCCTGATTCGGACATCAAGAAGGGCACCGTGGTCAAGGCGGTGATCGTTCGCACCAAGTACCGAGCTCGTCGGCGCGACGGTTCGTACATTCGATTCGACGAAAACGCGGCCGTACTGGTGACCCCCGAACAGGACCCGGTAGGAACACGTGTCTTCGGTCCGGTGGCCCGGGAGCTGCGAGAGAAACGATTCATGAAGATCGTGTCCCTCGCTCCAGAGGTCCTCTAGGAGTCTTTCATGAAGATCAAAAAAGGCGACACCATCGAAGTGATCTCCGGCAAGGACAGCGGCAAACGGGGCCGCGTTTTGGTGGTCGACCGCGACCGCGAGCGGATCGTTGTCGAGGGTGTGAACATGATCAAACGCCACACTCGTCCCAACCCGCAGAAGAACGTGCAGGGTGGGGTGGTGGAACGCGAGGCCTCCATCCACGTTTCCAACGTGATGATTGTCTCGCCCGACAGTGGACAGCGCTCCCGGATCGGTATCCGGGTGCTTGACGACGGACGAAAAGTCCGGATAGCCAAGGTCGACGGCGCGATTCTCGACCGTTAGGAGGGACGATGGCGCGCTTGCACGAAAAGTACAAAAAGGAGGTCTTCTCGAAGCTCCAGAAGGACTTCGGGTTGACCAATTCCATGCAGGTTCCGAAGATCACGAAGATCACCTGCAACATCGGCGTCGGCGAAGCGAGTCGTAACGCCAAGCTCCTGGACACGGCGCTGGAGCAGCTCACCAACATCACCGGCCAGAAACCGCAGGTTCGGCGCGCCCGCAAGTCGATCGCTGCCTTCAAGCTTCGCGAGGGCATGCCGGTCGGGGCGCGGGTGACCCTGCGCGGCGAGCGGATGTACGAGTTTCTCGACCGCCTGATCTGTATCGGACTGCCCCGTGTTCGCGACTTTCGCGGGATTTCGGCGACTGCATTCGACGGCCGCGGAAACTACACCCTCGGCATTCGCGACATCCTGGTTTTCCCGGAGGTGGACTACCAGAAGGTCGAGGAAACCATGGGCATGAACATTACCATCACGACGACAGCTCCCACCGATGACCAGGCGCACGCTCTCCTGGCCGGTTTCGGGATGCCGTTCAAGAGTCGTTAGGAGGCACCGTGGCACGCAAGTCCTGCATCGCAAAGAGCTTGAAGAAGCCGAAGTTCAAAGTGCGCCATCGGAACCGCTGCCGGGTCTGTGGCCGTCCGCGGGGATACATGCGCAAGTTCCAGCTGTGTCGTCTGTGTTTCCGCAAGCTGGCCCACGAGGGCTATCTGCCCGGGGTCACCAAGGCGAGTTGGTGAGGGGGTAGAAAATGAGTATGACGGATCCAATTGCCGACCTGTTGACGCACATCCGGAACGCGAACCGCGTGCGTCACGATCGTACCGATGTTCCGGCATCGAAAACGAAGCTCGAGATTGCCAAGATCCTCAAACAGGAGGGTTATATCCGCACCTTCAAGGTGCTCGAGGAAGGCCCGCAAGGAACCATTCGCATCTTTCTCAAGTACGCCGACGACGGCGAGCCGGTGATCCACGATCTGCAGCGGGTTTCGCGCCCGGGCTGCCGGATTTACCGAGGAGTGGATGAGTTGCCCAAGGTGCAAAACGGCCTTGGCGTTGCGGTGATCTCCACCAACAGGGGCGTTCTCACCGACGAGCAGGCTCGTGGCCTCCGCGTGGGTGGCGAAGTTCTCTGCGAGATCTGGTAGGGGGCGCTATGTCACGGATAGGAAAAATGCCGATTCCCGTGCCGAAGGGCGTTGACGTCCAGGTCGGCGACGAGGCGGTCAGAATCAAGGGCCCCAAGGGTCTCTTGCAAGTAAAGAAACTGCCTGGGATCTTCGTCGCCCAGGAAAACGACGCCATCAACGTCACCCGTGCCGACGACGATGCACAGACCCGCTCTTTTCACGGCCTCATCCGAGCCCTGCTCGCCAACGCGACAACCGGGGTTGTCGAGGGTTGGTCAAAAGATCTGGATATCATCGGCATCGGCTACAAGGCCGAGAAGCAGGCCCAGAGCGTTATTTTCAACCTCGGATACTCGCACCCCATCGACTTTGTAATTCCGCAGGGGATCGAGATCGACGTCGATGCCAAGACCAACCGCGTGACGGTGAAGGGCGTTGATCGTCAGCAGGTGGGACAGGTGGCGGCGGAAATCCGTGCGCTTCGGCCGCCCGAGCCTTACAAGGGCAAGGGCATTCGTTATGCGGACGAAAGGGTTCGCACCAAGGCAGGGAAACAGGGGGCGACAGCATGAGCCGGGTTCGAGATCGCAGGCAACGTCGGATGAAAATCAAGCGCCGCTATCGCGACGCCGTGCACGGGACCGGTGATCGGCCCCGCCTGTCGGTGTTCCGAAGTCTTCGCCACGTTTATGCCCAGGTCATCGACGACGATCGTGGGGTCACCCTGGCTGCTGCCTCGACCCTGGAAAAGGCGACCGCCGGCGACCTCAGTTCGACCTCGAACATCGAGGCAGGGAAACGTCTCGGAGAGTTGATCGCCGAGCGCGCAAAGGAAAAGGGTGTCGAGGCCGTGGTTTTCGATCGCGGCGGGTTCCGATTTCACGGTGTGGTGCATGCCATTGCGGAAGGGGCTCGTGAAGCGGGCCTGAAGTTCTAGGGGTTGCTGACCATGATGAATCGAGAGAGCGAATTCGCAGAAACCGTCGTCCATATCAACCGGGTTGCCAAGGTCGTAAAAGGCGGAAAGAACTTTTCGTTTTCGGCAGTGGTTGTAGCTGGTGACGGCTCCGGCAGCGTCGGATATGGAACCGGCAAGGCGCGCGAAGTGCCGCCCGCGATCCAGAAGGCCAGCGAGCAGGCCCGACGGGAAATGGTGAAGATTCCGCTGGCCAGCGGCACCACCGTTCCCCACCTGGTATGGGGGCGTTGGGGCGCAACCAAGGTTCTGCTCCGGCCGGCCTCACCTGGAACCGGCGTGATCGCCGGTGGTGGCGTGCGGGCGGTGATGGAATCCGCCGGCGTCCAGGATGTTCTCACCAAGATCGTCGGCAGCCGCAACCCCTTCAACGTGGTTCGCGCGACCTTCGACGCCATCGCTCGGCTGATGACCGAGGACCAGATCCAGCGGTTGCGCGGTGTCGAGGTCAACGCTCCAGGCGCAGCGGTGAGCGGCTCCAAGACAGCGCCGCAGGAGTCCGAGGACTTCGACGCCGAAGCGAACGAGAATGCTGTGGAGGAGGGTGGCAAGTCATGACGACCCCGAAATCCCCCGCGGATTCCGCGAAGAAAGCGACCGCCGCGACCGAGGCCGCTGCGAAGCCCAAGGCGGCTGCGAAGCCCAAGGCGGCTGCGAAGCCCAAGGCGGCTGCCAAGCCCAAGGCCGCCGCCAAGCCCAAGGCTGCCGCCAAGCCCAAGG
>JBGMRN010000007.1:33377-42595 GCA_048061535.1 Thermoanaerobaculales bacterium
GCCGCCAAGCCCAAGGCTGCCGCCAAGCCCAAGGAGGCTGCAATACCGAAGACATCGCCGGCGGCGAAGACCCCGGCCAAACCGGCCGCAAAGTCGGCCTCTCAGGCCAAGAAGATGCTCAGAATCACTCAGTTGAAAAGCCAGATCGGCTTTGCCGGCAAGCAACGCAGGGTGCTGGCCGGGCTTGGCCTGGGCCGCATCGGTAGTAGCGTGACGCGCCTCGACGATCCGTGCATCCGCGGGATGGTCGCCAAGGTGACCCACCTGGTGTCGGTCGAGGAACTGGAGGGCTGAACCATGGAACTTTATAATTTGCATCCTGCTCCCGGCGCCAAGCGCTCCCGAAAACGAGTTGGGCGGGGTCCCGGCTCGGGCAACGGAAAGACCGCTGGGCGCGGCCACAAGGGCCAGAAGTCCCGCAGTGGATACTCAAGGCGCTACGGTTTTGAGGGTGGCCAAATGCCGCTCGTTCGCCGCATACCCAAACGTGGGTTCACCAATATCTTCAGGGTCCCCTTCCAGGTCGTCAATCTGCGTGACCTCGAACGTATTTTTGCAGATGGAGACACCGTGTCTCCCGAGGCGATGGCTGAGCGGGGCCTCGTGCGCGGCGGTCAGCGGCCGGTCAAGGTTCTCGCCGATGGCAAGCTGACGAAGAAGCTCGCCGTCCAGGCACATAAGTTTTCTTCCTCAGCGCGCGCCGGCATCGAGGCCGCTGGGGGCACCTGCGAGGTGGTGGTCTCGTGATCGAAAGTTTCCGCAATATTTTTGCGATTCCGGACCTACGCAGGCGAGTGATCTTCACCTTCGCGTTGCTGGCGGTGTACCGGCTGGGCGCCTTTATCCCGATCCCGGGAATCGACCCCGTGGCGATCGCCGAGTTCACCAAGGCTGCGGAAGGCACCCTGCTCGGTTTCCTCAACCTGTTTTCGGGCGGGGCGCTGGGGCGTATGACGGTCTTTGCGCTCGGTATCATGCCCTACATTTCGGCCTCGATTATCCTCCAACTGCTGACCGTCGTTTGGCCGTACCTCGAAAAGCTCTCCAAGGAGGGCGAGCTCGGCCGGCGCAAAATCACCCAGTACACCCGCTACGGCACGGTGGTTCTGTCGGTAATCCAGTCCATGGGCATCTCCTTCTTCCTCGAGCGCACGACCGCCCCCGGCGGCGCCCTGCTGGTCCCGGAGCATTTCCAGGGGTGGGGGTTTCGCCTTCTCACGGTGTTGACCCTGACTACCGGCACCGCCTTTGTCATGTGGTTGGGTGAGCAGATTTCGGAGCGCGGCATCGGCAACGGCATTTCGCTGATCATCTTTGCCGGCATCGTGGTCGGTTTGCCAGCGGCGGTATTCAACACCGTCACCGACCTCCAGACCGGCGCCCTGAACATCATCACGGTGGTTCTGTTGGTGGTCTTCATGGTGATCGTGGTGGCTGCGATCGTATACATGGAGCGTGCTCAGCGACGCATCCCGATCCAGTACGCCAAGCGGGTGGTCGGGCGCCGGGTCTACGGTGGCCAGAGCACCTACCTGCCGTTGCGCCTCAACACCGGTGGCGTGATTCCGGTGATTTTCGCCGCCTCGATCATGTCGTTTCCGCAGACGATTGGACAGATGATCGACAATCGCTGGTTGCAGAAAATCACCGAGGCCCTGGCATGGGGCGAACCGCTATACAACCTGGTCTACTTTTTGTCGATCGTGTTCTTCTGCTACTTCTATACCTCGATCATCTTCAACCCCGAGGACACGGCCGAGAACATGCGCAAGTACGGCGGCTTCGTTCCCGGGATCAGACCCGGTAAGCGGACCGCGGAGTTCATCGACAAGATCCTGACGAGAATTACCCTGGTAGGAGCCATGTATCTGGCCCTGGTTGCCATCCTGCCGCAGATCCTGATCTCCGGCTTCAAGGTGGCGACCATTCCGTACATCGGGCCGACGATCGACGCTGTTCTTCCTGCCTGGTTCACCCAGGGCCTCGGCATCAAGTTCATGTTTGGAGGCACCTCGCTGCTGATCGTCGTCGGCGTTGCCATGGACACGGTCCAGCAGATCGAGTCGCAGCTCGTGATGCGCCACTACGATGGTTTCATGCGGCGTGGTCGGGTGCGCGGGAGACGCTGATGAGTCCCAGTTTCTCCAGTCTCAACCTCGTCCTGCTGGGTCCTCCCGGATCGGGCAAGGGGACCCAGGCGACCCTCCTCGCGGAACGCTACAGGATTCCGCGCATCTCGACCGGCGAAATGCTTCGGGACGAGGTGCAGCGAGGGTCCGATCTGGGCCGGGAGGTCGAGGCGATTGTCAACCGCGGCGAGCTGGTGAGTGACCGCCTGGTGGCGGGTATGGTTTTGCAACGCCTCGACGCCGAGGATTGCGCCCGCGGTTTCGTGCTCGATGGATTTCCCCGCAACGTCGAGCAGGCGGCCTTGCTCGACGGTGTGCTCGCAGAGCTCGGTCGCACCATCGAACGGGCGCTCGTTCTCGAGGTGCCCGACGAAGTGATCGTCAAGAGGATCGGAGGCCGGCGTATCCACCCTGGTTCCGGGAGGGTCTACCACGTCGACTTCAACCCCCCGCAGACGGCGGGCAAGGACGATCTCACCGGTGAGCCCTTGGAGCTGAGGAAGGACGATCGCGAGGAAACGGTTCGCGAGCGACTTCGGGTCTACCATCGTGCAGCGACGGCACTGGTCGAATTTTACCGGCTTCGCGGCCTCTCAGTTGAGATCGACGGTAACTGTCACCCGGACGAGGTCAGCAGGGCCGTGGGTCATGCCATCGAGGCGCCGGTGAGCGCATGATCTACCTCAAGTCGGAACGCGAGCTGGAAACGATGGACAGGGCGAATCGTCTGGTCCATCGAATTCTGCGGGCTACGGAGGAGGCCGCCGCGCCCGGAGTCTCCACCCGGGATCTCGACCACCTGGCGGAGGAAATGATCCGGAGCGAGGGTGGCACGCCGGCGTTCAAGGGCTATCGGGGCTTCCCGGCGACGCTCTGTACCTCGGTGAACGACGTCATCGTGCACGGTATCCCGAGCCCCGAGGTCCGTCTTCGCGAGGCGGACGTGGTCAGCGTCGACTGCGGTGTCCTTCTTGACGGCTATTTCGGAGATGCCGCAATAACCTTCGGCATCGGTGAGGTGAGTGCGGAGGCGCAGCGTCTGATGGACACGACTCGTCAGTGCCTCGACGATGCGGTTGATGCGGTGGCGCCGGACGCCCGGTTGGGCGATGTCGCCGCTGCGGTGCAGGGTCGCGCCGAGCGGGCCGGGTTCGGGGTGGTGCGGGAGTTCGTCGGACACGGTATCGGGCGATCGCTGCACGAGGAACCTCAGGTGCCCAACTATGGAGAAGCCGGACACGGTCAGCGATTACGCCCCGGTCTGGTGATTGCGATTGAACCCATGATCACCCGCGGCGGCTGGCGGGTGCGGATCGACGATGATGGGTGGACAGCAAGGACAGAAGACGGTAAACTCGCCGCCCATTTTGAGTACTCGGTGGCGGTGACCGCTGACGGTCGTCGTGTGCTCGGTCTCGAGGAGTCATTGAATGCCTAAGGAAGAGGCGATCGAGGTGGTGGCCACCGTGGTCGAACCCCTGCCCAACGCGATGTTTCGGGTTGAGCTGGAGAACGGTCACGAGGTCCTCGCCCACATTTCCGGCAAGATGCGAAAGCACTTCATTCGCATTCTTCCGGGTGACAAGGTGCTGGTAGAGCTCTCTCCATACGATTTGAAGAGAGGGCGCATCGTGTACCGCTACAAGTAGGAGGGGGCGACCATGAAAGTTCGTCCGTCGGTCAAGAAAATGTGTTCGAAGTGTAAGATCATCCGCCGCAAGGGTGTGGTCCGGGTGATCTGCGAGAACCCAAAGCACAAGCAGCGGCAGGGCTGAGCGCGGAGGTATTTGGTGGCACGCATAGCAGGAATTGACCTTCCTTCGGGGAAGAGGGTTGAGATCGGTCTCACGTTGATCTACGGGATCGGCCGCACACGGGCGAGGAAGATCCTTGGCAAGGCAGACGTGGACGAAGGAATCAAGATCAAGGACCTGTCCGAGGATGAGGTTCTTCGCATTCAACGCGTGATCCAGGACGAGGGGATGGTGGAGGGCGATCTTCGCAGGGAGGTCGCAATGAACATCAAACGCCTCATCGAGATCGGCAGCTACCGGGGAATGCGTCATCGGCGCGGGCTTCCGGTGCGAGGTCAGCGTACGCACACCAACGCCCGAGGTCGTAAGGGTCCGCGGCGTCAGGCTGTGGCCGGTAAGAAGAAGGCCGTCACCAAGAAGTAGACCCCAAGGGAGTCGGGAGCTGAAGTTATGGTAGTAAAAGATCAAAAAGGTGGGCGCAAGGCGCGCCGGGAGCGCAAGAACGTTCCCCATGCGGTGACCCATATCCATGCCACCTTCAACAACACCATCGTGACCTTTGTCGATCCCTCGGGCGGCACTCTGTGTTGGTCGTCCGGCGGCCGAATCGGGTACAAGGGCTCACGAAAGGGCACTCCCTACGCTGCGCAGCTGGCCGCCAAGAATGCCGCCGAGCAGGCGCAGGACCAGGGTGTTCGAAGCGTGGATGTGCGGGTGAAAGGCCCCGGTCCCGGTCGCGAGTCCGCGATCCGCGCAGTTGCCGCGAGCGGGCTCGACATCAAGAGCATCCGCGACGTCACTCCGATTCCGCACAACGGGTGTCGCCCGCGTAAGCGGCGTCGGGTATAGGTAACCCAAGATGAGTGATTCTCACCGGCGATCTGCACCAAGCTCCCGCGCTCTGGACACTTGCACCAATGCTCGACATACCTCGGGGTATGCCTCCGCTTGTCGCAAGCACCAGAGCATCGAGAGCTTGGCACATCTCATCCGGCAGAACCGCTCATCTTAGGAGAGGAAAAAACATGGCACGTTACAGAGGGCCGGTGTGTCGGCTGTGCCGCCGTGAGGGCATGAAACTGTTCCTCAAAGGCGAGCGCTGTTACAAGGAAAAATGTGCGATCGAGCGGCGGAACGCGCCTCCCGGTCAGCACGGTATGGCTCGGCGCCGAAAGGTGCGCGCCTATGGTCTGCAGCTCCGAGAAAAGCAGAAGCTGCGTCGTATCTACGGTCTCCTCGAAGGCCAGTTCCGGCGCACCTTCGACGAGGCGAACCGGCGCAAGGGCGTCACGGGTAAAAACCTCCTGCAGCTTCTCGAGACCAGACTTGACAACGTCGTCTACTCCCTCGGGTTCGCCACCTCGCGGACCCAGGCCCGGCAGCTGGTCCGACACGGGCACATCAGCGTCGACGCCCGGCGGGTCGACATTCCCTCGTTCCGGGTCCGTCCGGGGATGGAAATAACCGTGCGCGAGAAGAGTCGTAAGAACGAGCGGATCGCAGAGGCGATGGAGTTCGCACAGGGCCGGGGGATCCCGCCGTGGCTGGAGCTCGATACCGGCGCCCTGACCGGGAAGGTCGTGGAGAACCCAAGCCGTGAAGACATTAGATTTCCAATTCAGGAGCAGCTCATCGTCGAGCTCTACTCCCGTTAAGGTGGAGGCCGCATGATCTGGCACGAATTCCAGCGTCCGGCGCAGGTGCAGCCGGAGGAAGAAGGAAAGAGCTCCGATTTCGCGCGATTTCTCGCGCAACCGTTCGAACGTGGCTGGGGGACGACCCTCGGCAACGCGCTCCGACGGGCTCTCCTCTCCTCGATTCCATCGGCGGCGATTACGGCGGTGAAGATCGAGGGGGCCGACCACGAGTTTTCAGTGGTCCCGGGGGTTGTCGAAGACGTTACCGACATCATCCTCAACCTCAAGAAAATCCCGCTCAAGATTCACGGCCACGAGCCGGCCTTCCTGACCTTGGAAGCCAAAGGCCCGGGCGAGATGACTGCGGGGCAGTTCGGTGGGTCGAGCCGGGTCGAGGTCATCGACTCCGACGTCCACGTGGCCACCTTGTCGGCCAACGGAAAGCTGAAGATGACCGTGCGGGTGGCCTCCGGACGGGGCTATATCCCAGCCGAGGAGAATCAGACCGAGGACCTCGACGCCGGGTACATCCCGGTCGATTCGGCCCACTCGCCGGTACGCAAGGCCAACTTCCGCGTGGAGATGGCACGGCTCGGCCGGATGACCAACTACGAGCGGCTCGTGCTCGAGGTGTGGACCAATGGCACGATCACCCCTGAGGAGGCGCTCAGCCAGGCCGCCCAGTTGGTTCAGGGACATTTGGAAATCTACACCCGCCTCGCCGCAGTCGAGGAAGTCGAGCTGCCCGTGGAGCCCGACGTCGAACCCGAGGAAGACAGTATCCTGGACGCCAGCATCGAGACCCTCGAGCTCTCCATCCGTTCCATGAACTGCCTCAAGAACGCCAATATCCGAAGTCTGCGCGACCTCGTCGGCCGCTCCGAGAAGGAGATGGTGGAGATCCGCAACTTCGGTGAGAAGTCCCTCAAAGAGGTGCGCGAAAAGCTCGAGATCCTCGGACTCGGCTTCGGCATGAACCTCGATCTGTAAGGGGTTGGAGATTCAGATGCGACACCGAAACCAACACCGGAAGCTCGGCCGGACCAGCGCCCACCGCAAGGCACTGTTCCGGAACCAGCTCACAGCCCTGTTCACCCACGATCGAATTGTGACCACCTTGGCCAAGGCCAAGGAGCTGCGGCCGGTTGCCGAGCGGATGGTCACTCTTGCCCGCACCGGTACCCTGCCGGCCCGCCGCAAGGTCGTCACCATGGTTCCCGACAAGCAGGTCGTCCGCCGGCTCTTTGACGACATCGCGCCGCGCTTCATGGACCGCCCCGGCGGTTACACGCGCATCATGCGGGTAGGACGGCGCCGTGGTGACGGCGCCGAGCTGGCGATCATCGAGTTCGTCGACTACGAGCTCGCCGAGCACGAGGAAGGCGGCTCCTCGTCTGCAGACAAGACCTCGCTGATGGACCGCGCCAAGGGCATCTTCGGTGGCGGCGCGAAGGGCGCTGCCGAGGACGTCGTCGAGCCTGAGGATGGTGCGCCGGCCGAAGTATCCGAGGCCCCCGAAGAGCCCCAAAAGCTCGAGGCTGCCGAGGCGTCTTCCGAGGACGAGGCGGCGAACACCGAGACGGCGAACGCCGACGCTGCGGAGCCCGAGTTGACGGATGAGGCGGCAACCGAGGACGCCGAAGCGGCGTCCGACGAGAAAAAAGAGAAGGACGCCTGACCGACCCCGCGCTCACGACGAAACCCGGTGAGATATGCGGGTTAGCCGAAACCGGCCACGACCGCCTCGAGCTGCGCCAGACGACCGTCGACCGAACCCGAGCCCTGTGGGTAACGCGCGTACACGATCAGCATGCCCGACCCCGACGGGTGCGTGGTAAACAGCCTGATCTCCTCGATTTTCTCACCGTCCTCGGAGTAAGATCCCGCCGCCCACCGCGCCGGACCGAACTGTGAGTCTTCGAGCGTCCCATTGCCGAGGAGCTCGCCATCCGGATAGCGCTTGATCATTGCCTCGAATTCGCCGGCGGCGCCGGCGAGGTCAACAGGCGCCCGCGTGCGATCAACCTCGACGATGAACATCACGTTGGGAGACGCTCGTTCCACCAACATGAGCCATTCTTGATCGTTGTACGACACGACCAGTCCGGGCGGCGTCGACTCGACGCGAACGCCGAGCACCGGATTATCCTGCGGCCCTGCCAGCTCGGTAACCGGCGTCGGCTGCATTGACGACGGAACCTGGTCACCCGGCGTCTCCGGCGCCGGCTCGGGAGATTTCCGGCAAGCCGTCGCAAAAACGACCAACATCACGACGGCGGCAAAGACGAATCCAGGAGATCGCTTGCTAAGAGCTTGTACGCGCATTGATTCCCTCCACACCGTGTTCACGTTCATTCTACTCTCCTGCAGTTGAAAGCTGGGGAGATATTAGATCGCGACAATATCACCGAGCTCCGGAATGACCGGCTGCCAGCCGAGCTCTTCGCCGAGACGTTCGGCGAGCGCCTGCTGCGCCTCGTACTCGCCGTGTACCAGGACGACCTTCTCGGGTTCGCGCTCGCGGCGGCTGAGCCACACCATCAGCTCGGCGGCGTCGGCGTGGGCGGAGAGTCCGGAAACTCTCGAAACCTTCGCCTTGACCGGCACCCACTGGCCGTGGATCTTGATTTTCTCCTCGCCTTCCACCAGTCGTCGGCCTTTGGTCCCACGGGCCTGATAGCCGACGAAGATCACCGAGTTGCGCTCATCTGGGAGGCGCAGCTTGAGGTGGTGGAGGATGCGTCCGCCGGTGGCCATTCCGGAGGCGGAGATGATGATCGCCGGGCCGTCGAGGGAGTTGAGCTTGCGCGAGTCTCTGGAGGTGGGCGTCGCCTGCAGGTTGGGGGGGAAGATCGGATTGTCTTGCTCGGAGAAGAACTGCCGCATCTCGGCGTCGTGCTCCGCGATGTACCGGGTGTAGAGCGCGGTCGCCTCGATCGCCATCGGGCTGTCGAGGTAGATCGGGATCTGCGGCAGGTCGCCGTCGACCATAAGCTCGTGGAGCATGTAGAGAATCTCCTGGGTACGGTCGATGGCGAAGGCGGGGATGAGGATCACGCCTCCGCGGTCGAGGCCCGCCCGGATCTCCTCGCCGAGCTGGGTCCTGGGATCGTCCTCACCGTGGAGGCGGTCGCCGTAGGTCGATTCCAGGAAGAGCACGTCCGAGCCCGGGTAGGGCTCGGGCTCACGCAGAATGGGCACGCCGTAGCGGCCGACGTCACCCGAGAAGAAGACCGTCTTGCGCCGGCCACCCGAGGTCTTTGTCTCCAGCTCCACTGCCGCCGCGCCGAGGATGTGGCCTTGGCGGTGGAAGCGGAAGCGGATGCCGGGGTGGAGCTCGTGCCAGGTGTCGAAGGGGACGGGCTCGAGCAGGCGCAGGGCTTCCCGGGCGTCGGCCATGCGGTAGAGGGGCAGCGCGGGCTCATGCTTTGAATAACCCTTCTTGTTGGCGTAGCGCGCCTCCTCCTCGTTGATGTGGGCGGAGTCGGGCAGGAGAACGCCGAGCAGGGCTTTGGTGGGTGGCGTGCAATAGACCGGCCCGGAAAAGCCCTGGCGGCAGAGGCGTGGCAGGTAGCCGGAGTGGTCGATGTGAGCGTGGGTCAACATCACCGCATCGAGGGTGTGGGCGGGTTGGGGCAGCGACTTCCAGTTGAGGCGCCGGTACTCGGCCGGTCCCTGGAAGAGGCCGCAGTCGAGCA
>JBGMRN010000008.1:0-5779 GCA_048061535.1 Thermoanaerobaculales bacterium
GGGCTAGCGTCGGGGCGACGGTTCTGTTAATACCGAGCGGGGGGTTCTTCCCATGCACAGCCCGCACAACGCTCGTCCCGTCTTCGTGATCGACGGTTGCCGCACTCCCTTCTGTCGCTCGGGCACGGAGTTCACCGACCTGCGGGCCTACGACCTCGGTCGCATGGCGGTTTCGGGACTGCTCCACCGGACCCGCATCGATCCCGGGGCCGTGGACTTGCTGGTGATGGGAACGGTGATCGCCGATCCCGCCACCTCGAACCTGGGACGCGAGGTCGTGCTCGGAACGCAGCTGCCCTCGAGCTGCCCGGCCCACACCTGCACCGTCGCCTGCGTGTCGTCGCTGCAGAGTTTTCTGGACTCTGCACGGGCGATCCAAACCGGAGCGGCCGACCTCACCATCGCGGCCGGCGCCGAGACCCTCTCCGATGCGCCCGTCCGGTACCGGCGGTCGGTGCGCAAGCGTCTCATCGCCGCGCAGAAGGCGAGGGGTTTTGGAGATTACCTCAAGCTGCTCAGGGGGCTGCGCCCTCGAGACCTGCTCCCCGAGCCGGTCGCCCTGGCCGAGTTCTCCACCGGCGAGGTGATGGGGGAGAACGGCGAGCGGCTGGCCAAGCGCCTGGGAATCTCCCGCGAGGAGCAGGACGTCTATGCGATGACCTCGCACCACCGCGCCGCCACCGCCACTGCCGACGGTCGCCTCGCGCGTCAGATCGTGCCCGCCTACATTCCGCCCCGGTACGCCGAGGTGGCCGAGGACAACGGTGTCCGCGGTGACACGACGATGGAGAAGATGTCCAAGCTCCGACCGGCCTTCGACCGCCGCTTCGGCACCATCACCGCGGGCAACGCCTCGTATCTCACCGACGGTGGAGCGGCGGTGCTGTTGGCCTCGGAGGAAGGCGTGGAGCGTCTCGGGCTCGAGCCGTTGGCGGTCCTCAAGGCGTCCGCCATGGCGGCCCTCGATCCACTCGAGGAGCTTCTGCTGGGACCGACGCTGACGGTGCCGATGGCCCTCGATGCGGCTGGACTCGAGCTCGGCGATGTCGAGGTGATCGAGCTGCACGAGGCCTTCGCGGTCCAGGTCCTGGCGGTGCTCCGGCTGCTCGAAGACGAGGACTTCTGCCGCGAACGTCTGGGCCGCAAGCGGCCCGTCGGCCGGGTGGACCGCGAACGACTCAACGCCTGGGGCGGATCGCTCTCGGTGGGCCACCCCTTCGGCGCCACCGGCGCACGGTTGATCACGAACTGTTGTCACCGGCTTCAGGATGAGAGCGCCCGCTATGGGTTGGTGGCAGCTTGCGCGGCGGGAGCGATCGGCATCGGTTTAGTGTTCGAGAGAGTGTGATGCTCTTCTTTTTGTCCTTTTTTCGGTCGTGGATTCCGCTGTATTGCGGTGCCGGCTTAGAAGATCTCGAAACGGAATCCCCGGCCGAAAAAAGGAGAAAAGGACTGTTTCGAATAGGGAGAAGCATATGCCCATGATTTCAGTGGACCGGCGTGTCGACGGCGTGGCGATGGTGGTTCTCGACCATCCGTCCAAGCCGGTCAACACCCTGTCGCCGGCGGTGTTGGACGAGTTCAAGGAGAGCGTGATGCCCTTGCTCGAGGATGACGGCGTCTGCGCGTTGGTGGTGGTTTCGGCCAAACCGGATACGTTCATCGCCGGCGCCGACCTCGACGTCATCGAGGACCTCTCCGAGGCGGAAATCAGCGCCATGTCGCGCGAGGGCAACGCGCTTCTCGAGAGCATCTTTACGGCGAAGAAACCTGTCGTTGCGGCGGTCCACGGCGCGGCCCTCGGCGGCGGACTCGAGGTCGCACTGGCCTGCCACTACATTCTCGCCACGGACGATCCGAAGACGGTGCTCGCGCAGTCCGAGGTCATGCTCGGCCTGCTGCCCGCCGGTGGCGGCACCCAGCGCCTGGTGGATCGGGTGGGACTGGCGGCGGCGCTGCCGATGCTGCTGACCGGCAAACGGGTGCGGGCGCGGCGCGCGCAGAAGATGGGTCTGGTGGACGCAATCACCACGCCGGGGGGGATCGCCGAGACCGGCGCGCGCGCGGCACTTGCATTGGCCGAAGGGCGGCTCGAGCGAAAGCCCCGCAAGAGGCGTCTGATGGATCGGTTGGCTGCGACGCCGCCGGGAAGGGCGCTGATTCTCCGCGCCGCGCGCCGGCAGGTCGCGCGCAAGACGCGGGGGCTTTACCCGGCGCCGCCGGCGATTCTCGACTGCGTCGAGACGGGGCTGAAAATGGGGCGGGCCGCGGGCCTTGCGCGTGAATGTGAGTACTTCGGCAAGCTAGCGGTGGGCCCCGTGAGCCGCAACCTCGTGCGCCTCTTCCACTCCATGAACGAGGCGAAGAGGCCACTCGCCGGGAACGAGGCGCGCCAGGTCACCGGGCTCGCCGTCCTTGGTGGAGGGTTCATGGGTGCGGGCGTGGCCTCGGTTTCACTCGGCCTGTGTCCGGTGGTGGTGCGCGACCTCTCTACCGAGGTTCTGGGCAAGGCGGCGAAGACCGTGGATGACGGGCTCCGGCGACAGGTGCGCTCCGGGGCGATCTCGAGGGCGGTCGCGGACAAGCGCCGCTCCCGCCTGCTCCTGACCACCGGGGCGGAGGACGTCAGGGGCGCCGACCTGATCATCGAGGCGGTCTTCGAGGATCTCGAGCTCAAGCGACGGGTGCTGGCGGAGGTGGAGGAGATGGTGGCGGGCGACGCTGTCTTTGCCTCGAATACGTCCGCCCTTCCGATCGCCGGGATTGCCGCCGGAGCTCTCCACCCGGAACGGGTGATCGGCATGCACTACTTCTCCCCGGTGCCGCAAATGCCGCTGCTCGAGATCGTGGTCGGTGAGGCGACCGCACCTTGGGTGGTGGCCACCGCCCACGCCTTTGGTTCCGCCCAGGGCAAGACCTGCATCGTAGTCGCCGATGGGCCGGGTTTCTACACCACCCGCATTCTCGCTCCCTACCTCAACGAGGCGGTGCTGTTGGTCGAGGAGGGCGCCCGCATCGAGGACGTCGATCGGGCCATGAAGGACTTCGGTTTCCCGGTCGGTCCCCTGGCGCTGGTCGACGAGGTCGGGATCGACGTTGGCGCTCATGTCGCCCGGGAGCTTGGCAAGGCCTTCGCCCACCGAGGCCTCGAGGGGAGCCCGTCGTTGCCCAACCTCTTCGAGGCGGGCCTTGCGGGGCGCAAGAACCGGCGCGGGTTCTATCTCTACCCGCCGGAGAAAAAGAAAGGCAAACGACGGGTCAACTCCGAGGTCTACCGCCTGCTCGGCGCCGCGCCGCGGAGAGCCGTTCCGGCAGCCGAGATCCAGGACCGCCTTGCCTCGGTCATGATCAACGAGGCCGTTCACTGCCGGCAGGAAGGGGTGATCAAATCGCCGCGGGACGGCGACCTCGGCGCTATTCTCGGACTCGGCTTTCCGCCCTTCCGGGGAGGCCCGTTCCGTCTCATCGACGCCGAGGGGGCGTCGCGGCTGGTCGCGCGCCTCGAAGGCCTCGCCGAAAAACACGGCCGGCGTTTCGAACCGGCGTCGTCGCTGAGAGACCTCGCAGGTTCAGGTGGCGCTTTTTACCCGTAGGCGTGATGGGAGGGGTGCCAGGCTGAAGCCAGGCACCCTTCTTGCCGTTCTTGGATGCCCTGGCGGGTGCCTGGCTTCAGCCCGGCACCGGCACGACCGCCCACCGAAGGAGATACGATGACTGCTGGCGACCCTTCCCCACCCCTCGAAGGAACGGTGGTCCTCGACCTGACGAGGATGCTCCCCGGCGCGGTGCTGGCTCGCCAGCTCGTCGATCTTGGGGCTCGCCTGATCAAGGTGGAGGATCCCGGCGCCGGCGATCCAATGCGCCTGGTGCCGCCGCTGGTGGGTGGGATCGGTGTTGGGTTCGCCGCCTTCTACCGCGGTGCCGAGTCCATCACCCTCGATCTTCGGGACGAGAGAGACGCAGGATGCCTCCGGCGGCTCGCCTCCCAGATCGACGTGCTGGTGGAGAGCTTTCGCCCCGGAACTCTCGACGACTGGGGGCTAGGTTGGGAGGAAATGTCGAGTGCGAATCCGCGTCTTGTGTGGTGTGGGCTCTCGTCCTTCGGCAGGGCCCCGGAGGTTCGCGACCGCGTCGCCCACGATCTCAACCTGAGTGCCATGGCGGGTGTTCTCGATCTCGTCGGCGGCCGGGTGCCGCGGCTCCAGCTTGCCGACATCACATCGGGCCTTCTCGCCTCGTCCGCGATTCTGGCCGCCCTGTTTGTCCGCGAGCGTTCCGGTTGCGGCACGCGGCTCGATCAGCCGCTCGCCGCGGGTCCACTGCCCTTTCTGACCTGGGGCTGGGCCGAACAGGCTGTCGGTGGGGGAGGGGCGCTCGACGCCTTGCTCGGAGGGGTCTGTCCCTGCTATCGGATCTACCGCTGCGGCGATCACAAGAGCGTGTCCCTGGCAGCTCTCGAGCCCAAGTTCTGGACCGCCTTCGTCGAGATGATCGGCGCCGAGGATGTGGCGGACGCGGCCTTCGCGCTCGGTTCTGACGGCGAGCGCGTGGTCGGCGTGGTGGAGCGAGCTCTCGCCGGTCGTCCGCGAGAACACTGGTTGCGGCGGGCGGGCGAATGCGGTCTGCCGATGGGCCCCGTCCACAGCTTCGATGAGGCGCGGGAGGACCCGGTTTTCGCGACGGGAGGGTTGGTCGAAGAGACGCCGATGCCCGACGGATTGCGTTACAAGGGGGTCGGCCCGTTCATCCCCGCCCTGGGACGCACGCCGCAGCGCCCTGCACCTTGTCTCGGCGAGCACACCGAATCCGTGCTGGCGGAGTTCGGAATCGCCTACTCCCCTTCACCGTGACGTAGGTTTCTGAGTGGCGGTGGCTGTTTGCGCTCGTCGATCAGGTGGCGCAGAGCGAGAATCGGATGACGGGCAGCCATCCGGGGTCCGGAGAATCGCATCACCTCGCGGACTTTTTCCCGGAAGTCCGGGCGGTAGCAATGGATCGGACAGTTGGTGCACGCGGGTTTGTCCGCTCCGTAGGGGCATCGGTCGAGGCGGCAGGACGCGTAGGCCTCGATCTCCGCGCACTCGGCGCACGGCGGGGGGGCGTCGGGATGGTGGGCCTTGCAGTAAATACGGATCATCGCACCAACGGTACGGCGCTCACGTTCGACCCGATTGAATCCCGACCGACTCACCCACAGACGATACCAGGAATCGTTTGAATTGAGGAGGCGATGACCGCGCGGGGGATATACTGCGCGCATGAGGCGTGCGCTTCCCTGGCTCCTCGCCGCAGCTTCGGGTCTGACTCTTGCCCTCGCACTTCCGGGGCTCGGGCTGTGGCCGTTGATTCTGCTGTTCCCGGGGTTGCTGTTGGAAACCTTGGAACGGGGCCGAGGACGGTGGCGGCCGTGGCTTCTTGGTTGGCTGGCGGGAACAGTTCATTGGGCCATCGCGACTAATTGGGTGGTACCCGTAATGCACCGCTACGGAGGGTTGCCTCTCGTGCTCGCGGTGGGTTGCCTGCTCGGTATGGCGATGATTCTCGGCAGCCTGTGGGCCCTCGCGTGTGGCGTGACGTCGATGGTTCCGACGGCATGGCGGCTGTGGCTGTTCCCCACGGTCTGGGCCGTCGTCCAGGTTTTGCCCCGGTTCCCGCCCTTCGGCTTCCCCTGGAACGAAACGGCATCGGCCTTCACCGGGTGGCCGCGGCTTTTCCTTTCGGCGCCGGTGTGGGGGGCCACGGGTCTCGGTTGGTGCGTGGTCGCGGTCGGCGCCGGGTT
>JBGMRN010000008.1:5879-13898 GCA_048061535.1 Thermoanaerobaculales bacterium
GGTGTTTCGCCCGCCCGCTACGACAAGATCCATCTGGTGCCTTTTGGCGAGTATGTGCCGAGGTGGGCGCAGCTCGCCTTCGCCGAGGCCCTCGTCCGCGAGGTCGGCAATTTTACCCCGGGAGGGGCGCCGGTTGTTCTGCCGGCACGGGCGCCGATTGGGGTGGCGATCTGCTTCGAGGTCGTGTTTCCGGATCTCGCGTCAGCCGAGGTGAGAGCCGGGGCCCAAGTGCTCACGACCCTGACCAACGATGGTTGGTACGGCTTCTCGTGGGCGCCTCGCCAGCACTTCGCGCAGGTCGTGTTGCGCGCCGCGGAGAACCGCCGATGGTTTGCGCGTGCGGCCTTGACCGGGATCTCCGGCTTCATCGACCCCTATGGGCGAGAGGTTGCCCGTCTGGGCGTCGGCGAGAGCGGTCTGCTGGTCGAGACCGTGCAGCCGATGACGGGACTCACGCCGCGGGCACGCTGGGGAGACTGGTGGGCGATGCTGTGCGCGGTTGCAGTCGTGGTGATCCTGGCGGCGGCTCGATGGAGCAAGCGTCCGCTGATTGAGGGTGAAGAGTTAAGAGTTAAGGGTATGGGAAAGACGTTGTTCTAATTGCCAAGTTGAAGCGGCCAAGAATTCCAGCCTCAATGGTAACCTAGATCCTGTTTACCCTTAACTTCTTTACTCTTAACCCTTTTCCGAAGCTAGAGCTCGCTGACCCTTTCCGCCAGATAGGAGATGATCTCGTTGGCCTCGTGCATGGGCCTCCCTGCGACCACCAAACACGGCGCCTGACCTTTGCCGGCGATTTCAGTCAGCTCATCGAGTGCCGCCGGGTCCTCGCTGACATTGGCGACGGGAACCGCCGATTCGAGGTGGAGGTTGGCGAGAGCTGCCATCGCGTTGGTGGAGAACATGCAGTTGCTGCGGACGTAGAGCTTGATGTCGTCATCGAGACCGGCCGGCTCCGGAAAGGTGCCGAGGCTGCCGTCGAAGGCGGCGTCGACCTCCTCGCAACGGGCTGCGAGCTCGGCGATGTCGCGTTTCCCGCCCGGACCAACTGAAGAACGATGACGAACCACGCCGGCGGCATCGATGATCACGGTCGCGCGGTCGGTGATCCCGGCCTCCTCGAGGTACAGATCGAAGGATTTCGCCACCGCCCCCTTCGGGTTGAAATCGGCGAGGAGAGGGAAGGAGATTCCGCCGAGGCCGAGAGCCCAGTTCCCGTGACAGTAGATCGAGTCCACGCTGACACCCAGAACCTGGGTGTTGGCGGCGAGGAAGCGGTCGAGCAGCGCCTCCACGCCGGGGATCTCGGAGCTTCACGTGGGGGTGAAGTCGAGGGGGTAGAACAGCAGCATCACATGTCTTCTGCCCTTGAATTGATCGAGACTGATGCTCCGTGAGAACTGATCCGAGAGAGTGAATCCAGGGGCCGCGTCGCCGACGTTGATCATGGACGCCTCCAAGAGTGTTCCGGTCCCGAGGATGCTACCACGGTGTCCTCCTGGCGACGAAACCCGGTGACGTATGGATGCGGGCTAGCCTCCCGAACAGATGTTGGATAGAATGAGCCGCCCGGAACGGCGGGAACAAACCCCTGAGAGGCGAAAATGCTTGACGAGTTGATACAGACCGGTGGAGCCGAGATGGAGCGCATCCTGCGCCTGCGGGGGTACCTTTGACGAGGAGGCCCTGACCAAGGAGCTCGCCGAGGTCGATGCCGAGGCTCAGGACGCCGAGATATGGTCCGATCAGGACCGAGCACGGCAAGTGATGCGCCGGAGGTCTGATTTGCAGCAACAGATCGCAACCGCGGCCTCGCTGCACGAGGCCCACGAAGACCTCGAGGTGCTGCTCGAGATGGCGCGCGAGGGCGAGGAAGGGCTCGATGCCGAGCTCGGCGCCGCCCTCAAGCGGATCACTCCAATGCTCGACCGCATCGAACTCACGACGAAGATGACCGGCGATCACGACGCCTCGAACGCCTTCGTCGAGATCCACCCGGGCGCCGGCGGCACCGAGTCCCAGGACTGGGCGCAGATGCTCGAGAGGCTCTATCTCCGTTGGAGCGAGCGCCGCGGCTTCGAGGTCGATCTGATTGATGAGCAACCGGGAGAAGAGGCGGGCATCAAGAGCGCCACCCTGCTGGTCAAGGGGCCTTATGCCTACGGCAACCTGAGATCGGAGAACGGAGTCCACCGGTTGGTTCGCATCTCTCCCTTCGACTCCCAATCCCGCCGCCATACATCTTTCGCCTCCGCCCACGTCTACCCCGAGGTGGATGACGACGTCAACCTCGAGATCGCGGAGAAGGACCTTCGCGTGGACCGCTATTGTTCTTCGGGGCCGGGCGGCCAGGGGGTGAACACGACGTACTCGGCGGTGCGGGTCGTCCACCTGCCCACCGGCATCATCGTCACCTGCCAAAACGAGCGATCCCAGATCAAGAACCTCGCCAGCGCCATGAAAGTTCTCAAAGCGCGGCTCTTCGAGCTCGAGATGCAGAAGCGCGACGAAGAGCTCGAAAAGATCAGGGGGCCGAAGAAGGACATCTCGTGGGGCAACCAGATCCGCTCCTATGTACTTCAGCCCTACCGCATGGTGAAGGACCAACGCACCGGCCACGAGGAAGGCAACGCCGACCGGGTGCTCGACGGCGACATCGACGGGTTTATCGAGGCTTTTCTGCACTGGAATGCGCAGCAACAGTAGTTATTGAGTTCCGAGAATTGGTTTCGAACCGAAAAACCGGGGAGGATGAGCCGTGAAACAGGTTGCCGAGCGGAAGCGGTCCGCTGATTTCATTGCCATGGAGGACGCTTACGGCGCGCACAATTATCACCCGCTCGATGTTGTCATCGAACGGGCCGAGGGTGTATGGGTGTGGGACACGGACGGCAACCGATATTTGGATTTCCTTGCCGCCTACTCGGCGGTTAACCAGGGGCACTGCCACCCGCGGTTGGTCAAGGTGATGCAGGAGCAAGCGCACCGGGTGACCCTGACGTCGCGCGCCTTCCGCAACGACCAGCTCGGGCCGTTCTGCCGCGAGCTTTGCGAAATCACCGGTTTTGACCGGGTGTTGCCCATGAACACCGGCGCCGAAGCGGTGGAGACTGCGATCAAGGCCGCCCGCAAATGGGCGTACACCGTGAAGGGAGTGCCGACAGACGAGGCCGAGATCCTTGTGTTTGAAGGGAATTTCCATGGTCGGACGACGACCATCGTGGGCTTCTCGTCGGACGAGGAGTACCGTTTCGGGTTCGGGCCCTTCACCCCCGGTTTTCGCATTCTGCCCTACGGAAACGCCGACGCGGTGGCGGCGGCGATGCATGACAAGGTGGCTGCGGTGCTGGTGGAGCCGATCCAGGGCGAGGCCGGGGTCGTGATTCCGCCCGAGGGCTTTCTTCGGCGGCTGCGGGAGATCACCCGCGAACACAATTCTCTCCTGGTGATGGACGAGATCCAGTCGGGGCTTGGCCGCACCGGAAAGCTCTTCGCTTTCGAACACGAGGGCATCCGTCCCGACATCGTGATCATCGGCAAGGCGCTCTCCGGCGGCATGTACCCCGTGTCGGCCATCGTTGCCGACGACGAGGTGATGGGCGTCTTCCACCCCGGCGAGCACGGCTCGACCTACGGCGGCAACCCGCTCGGGGCAGCGGTCGCGCGCGAGGCCCTCAAGGTGATGGTCGAGGAGGAGATGGTCCGGCAGTCGGCGGAGAAGGGCGCGTACTTCCTCGAGCGCCTGCAGGCTGTTGACTCCAAGCATGTCAAGGAGGTTCGCGGCCGCGGATTGTGGATCGCCATCGAGCTCAACGATGAGGCCGGCGGCGCTCGTCGATTCTGTGAGGCGTTGCAGGATGAAGGTCTGCTGTGCAAGGAAACCCACGCCACGGTGATCCGTGTCGCGCCGCCGCTCACCGTCAGTCGCGACGAGATCGACTGGGCCGTGGAACGTATCGGGAAGGTGCTCACCACCCTGTAGGGACAGGCAGTCCCGATTGAGGTCTCAAGCCTCATCCGAATCGGGAGGCTCTGAGCCACGCGCTGGCGGCGGGGAGCCGCCGGCGCCGGAAGCGCCGAGCGACCTTGCGCCCCGGCCGGCACGAGCTGGGGACCGGCGTGGGGGGACTATACTGATCCCCATGCGTCGCCAGGGTCCGATTACCATGCGCCATTTCGTCTTCGCCGCGCTGGTGGTGTTGGTGGTCAACGCTCAGCTGACGTGGTGGATCGTCTTCGGATTGCGTCTCAATCGGGGTCATCTCGAGCTCGAGAGACAACGCCTGCTGGCGACCGCAGGCCTCGAAGCGGTCCAGGTGTCCAATCACCTGGAGGAGGTTCGCGAGAGGTTGCGGAACGCTCTCCTCGGAGGTGCGGAGCCGGGCAGGAGTTCGGTGCCGGCGCCCTTTGCCGGATGGCGCCGGGGGGCGGCTGAGAATGGTTGCCCTCCGGCTCTGCTCAACACCAACGGCGGCATCGAGATTGGTGTCGAGGTCGGAGCTGCCTGCGTGTCGGCGGTTGTCACCAATGAGTGGCAGGAGGCGATGCTGGCGTACGAGGGCGAGCTGGAGGTTGTGGAGGTTCCGGGAGGCGATCCGGTATCCGCCGCACCACCCAACGCAGCTCTGTCGCCGCCATTCACGAAGCTGGCGGTCCGACCGCGGCCTGATGTTTGGGGTTCCATTCTCGAGGCCTACCGCAGCCGAATCGTGATGATGGTCTCCGAGGGCGGATTTTTCGCCGTGCTTCTGTTGGTGTTGATGGGGCTGCTGTGGAGGACTTTTCGTCGCGAGGTGGAGCTGCAGCGACAGCATCGCAACTTCCTTTCGGCAATCACCCACGAGCTTAAATCGCCGTTGGCTGCCATGCGGCTGGCTTTGGAGACGGTGTTGTCGGGGCGGGCGCCGCGGGAAGCCGGCGAACGCTTCCTGAAGAATGCGCTCGAGGACACGGGGCGGCTTCAGGACCTGGTTCAGAAGGTGCTCGAGGCAACCCGCTTCGGCGAGGGAGGGGCGCAGCTACGGCTGCGGCGTGCCGATCTCAGCGATGTGGTCGAAGGGGCGGTGGAGATCTTCTCGCGCCGGACCCTCGGGCCGGGAGCGCCGGTCACGCCCAGTATTTCGCCTGGAATCACCGGTGAGATCGATGAAGAAGCGATCGGGATCGTCGTCTCCAATCTGCTTGAAAACGCGGTCAAGTACGGAGGAGACCCACCGCTGGTGCAGGTGTGCTTGGAGCTGCAGGGTAGTGACGCTGTACTCGAAGTGGGCGACAATGGCAGGGGCGTTTCCGAAGAGGAGGTGCCGTTCATTTTTCAGCGCTTTTACCGCAGTGGTGAAGAGCTGACCCGGACGACTCATGGGACCGGACTCGGACTATATCTGGTACAACAGATCGTCGCGGCGCATCGGGGTACGGTGCAGGTCGGATCCACCGGCCCGGAAGGGACCGTTTTTCGGGTGACGCTTCCGGGTTTTGTCGAGGAGGAAGGAGAGCTATGAAGAAGCACATCCTCATCGTCGAGGACGAGGAGCATCTCGCCGACGCCCTCGGTCACAACCTCCAGTTCGAGGGCTTCTCCACCACACTCGCGTATGACGGTGAGGAGGGGTTGCGCCTGGCACAGACGATGCAGTTCGATCTGGTCATCCTCGACATCATGATGCCCAAGCTCGACGGACTCGAGGTCTGCCGGCGCCTCCGTGCCACCGGCAGCCGGGTGCCCATCTTGTTTCTTACGGCCAAGTCAGCCGATGCCGACCGGCTGCTCGGGCTCAAGGTCGGGGCAGACGATTACGTCGCCAAGCCTTTCCTTCTCGAGGAGTTGATCCTCCGTATCCACGGGATTTTCAGACGTCAGGATTGGTATCGCAGCCCGCCCGAAGAGCAGGTGGTGTTCCGGTTCGGTGACAACGAGCTCAATTTTCTGACCTTCGAGGCACAAGCGAAGGGCCGCACCGTTCGCCTGACCGAGAAGGAGTGCATGCTGATGAAGTTGCTCGTGGAACGAAAGAGCCAGGTGATCTCCCGCGAGGAGATCCTCGAGAGAGTATGGGGCTATCGGTTCAGCACCTCCTCGCGCACGATCGACAATTTCATCGTCAGGCTCCGCAGGTACTTCGAGGATGACCCCAAGCAACCGCAGTACATCCACTCGGTTCGTGGCGTCGGCTATCGCTTTACAGACGAATCCTCATGATGCTGTCGCTGCACCGCGTGCTGCTCGCCGTCGTGTTGGTGGGGAATGCCATCGCCTTTGCCGGCGTGGACCCGTTGGTTCGGATGGTGACGGCTGCGGCCGTGCTTGTGCTGGCGTGGGATTTGCGCCGGCCTCCCGAAGCCCCGGCGCCGGTGCGGGTTGCGGCCTGGGGGTTCGCGGCGCTGGCCGCTGTCCAGTTGGTTCCACTCCCTGAGAGCCTGCGCCGTCTGCTCCAACCCGGTTTCGCGGATGTCATGGCCGCCGGTTGGGCGCCGCTCTCACTCGCTCCCTGGTCGACGATTCTGGTGGTCGGTTCGGTAGCGGTGGCGGCGGTTGTGGCGCTGACTTCTGCGCGCATGGCGGCCACCCGCAGTGGTCTGCCGACCTTGCTCGGGATCATCGCCGTGGTTTGCTGCGTATTGGCGGTTCTCGGCCTGGCCGGCGAGGGCGGAGCACCGGAAAAGGTGCTTCTCGTGCGGGCCAACACCGGCGGTGGTGATGTCTACGGACCTTTTGTCAACTCCAACCACTTCGCGGTCGCCATGGAGCTCAGCGTGCCCGCCGCCCTGGTGTTGCTGGCTGCAGCTACTCGACACCTGCCGCGCCCGGGGGCGGCCCGCCAACGGGCGGCGGTGCTGGCGCTGGCCTCGGCGGTCGTCGGTTTGGTGGGAGTCGCCGCTCTGCTTCGTTCCTCGTCGCGGGGTGGGGTGTTGTTCCTCGCGGCTGGTCTGGTGATCGCGTTGCCGTTGTGGAGGCGCCCCGCCCGTGCACTGCGCTGGCCATGGGTGGCGGCGTTCGGGTTACTCTTCGCGGTGGCCCTGTCCCTGGCCTGGACCAGGTTACCGGAGCTTCGCGACGGATTTCGGCAGCTGTTGGTTGTCGAAGGAGTGGAAGGCAACACGCGTTGGGACATCTGGGCGGGCACCCTCCAATCGTGGCGGCGCTCGCCGGCCGTTGGCTCGGGCCTCGGCAGCTACCGCCATGTGATCGGTCTGGACAAGCCGGCCACCGGCGCCAACGTTCTCGAGCAGGCGCACAACGACTGGCTCGAGTGGGTTTCCACAGCGGGCCTGGTCGGCTTCGCGGTCTTGCTTCTGGTCATCGTCGGACTGGTGCGGTCGCTGCGACCGAAGTGGGTTCGCCGGCTGAGGTTCGAGGTCCGGTACCCACTCGCGGGCGCAGCCGCCGCCATCTCGTCGGTGGCTCTTCACGAGCTCGTGGGCTTCGGCTTGCAGACGCCGCTCAACCGGTATCTCCTCGCCTCGTGGATCGGTCTCGTTTGGGGCGTTTTCGGGGGGCGAGAAGGGAGAGTCGAGGGCCGCGATGGCGAAGACTGAAGAGAGCTGTGACGGGCGGGTTTCCCAGGCTGTTCTTCGATCCCATCTCCTCAGGATGACACTGACCACGGGACTGTTCCTGCTGGGGGTTCCACTGGCCATGGCGATTGCTTTTCTCGCGCCCCACCGGGAGGCATCGTTGGCGTCCCCGTTGGTCATGACCTTGTTGGCGGCGGCGGCGAGTCTTTGGATCGGCTTCTCGGCCAATCGTGACGCCCGGGCGCGGCTCGATCGCGTTAAACGGGCCTTTGCCGTTCACGGTGAGGAGCAGCGGCTGCTACGCGACTACTGGATGGTTTACGTTGTTGTGCTCCTCCGCCTCGAGGCGATCGTGCTGTGTGGGTTGGTGGCAGCGGTGTGGGGGCTCGGCCCGAGGACTGCGGTCTGGGTCTTTCTTCTCGCCGGGGTCATGATCGCACTGACCTGGCCCACGATGCGCAAGACGCAGCTCCTGCTTGGAAGGGCGCGAGCGATACGTGATGG
>JBGMRN010000008.1:13998-25342 GCA_048061535.1 Thermoanaerobaculales bacterium
GGAGGCTGTATGAGGCGTGGGGCCTGGTTGGCAATCGCGGCGTTGGTGGTCGTTGCGGCGGGGGTGACGCTACTGGCCCTTCCCAAGGGGCCCGAGTGGACGACATCCTCGCCCGAGGCGCTGGAGGAGTTCCAGGCCGCGATGGAAGCTCAGATGAAGCTCTACTTCTGGGAGGCGGAAAAGCATTTCAGACGTGCCTACGAGCTCGACCCCGACTTCCTCATGGCCAAGCTCATGTACTCGGACTTTGTCCGTCGCGAGGACAAGGACCGGGCCAAGGAGCTCTGGGAGGAGGTGTTGGCGGCCGACACGTCGAAGTTGACTCCTCGCGAGCGGTACTTCATCGAGCGTTCGAGGGCTTACCACGACGAGCGGCCGGAAGACTCCGCGAGAATCTTGGACGAGTACGTCGCAATGTACCCGGACGACCCGTACATCCTCAACGAAAAGGCCCTGAGGACCTGGCAGCAGGGGGATCTCGAAAAGGCGGAACGGCTCTATCAACGTCTGATCGAGATCAGCCCCAACTGGGTCATCGCCTACAACCAGCTCGGCTACATCACGATGGCGCAGGGGCGCCTTACCGAGGCCGAGGAGTACTTCAAGAGCTACCGATTCATCGCCCCCGATCAGGCCAACCCCCATGACTCGCTGGGAGAGCTCTTCATCATCCTCGGTCGCTACGACGAGGCGGAGGAGAGCCTGGAAAAGGCGATGGAGATCAAGCCCGATTTCTGGGCTTCATATCAGCACATGGCGCTCATGAAGGCCTTCACAGGCGACATCGAGGGAGCCCGCGAGACTATCGAGCGGGCGAAGGCTGCCGAGGCGCCGGAGCATCTGGTGGTCAACATCGACTGTCTGGCGCACTATGCGGAACTGGCGCAGAAGGAGGCATGGCAGCAGGTCCTCGGTCAGCGCGATTCCGACTGCGTCAAGGGTTTCAAAGAGGGGTATCCGGCAGTCATTACTCACCTCGCAGCTTGCCGCGTCGGCGAGTTGGAGATCGCACGTGGGATTGAGGCTGAGGCCGCCGACCTCCTGAAAAAGATCCAGGAGTCCCGGGACGAGAAGACCATCATGGTTCTCAAGGGCGCCATCAACCACATGGAGGGGGTTCGTCTCGCCAGTCAGGGTGATCTCATCGGCGCTGAGGAGCGGCTGCGTGCGGCTGACAAAGGGCTGACTTTCATGGAGGCCGGCACGGGTTGGTTCAAGCTGTACAACCGGGTGTTCCTGGTGGAGGTCCTGCTCGCCGAGGGCAAGGACGCTGAAGCGCATCGTTTGCTGGGCAATGTACGCAGCGTCAATTCGGCGATGGTTGCCCAGTTCGAGGACGACAGCTTGAAGGTCCTCGGGCTCGGTCCCGGCTGACCCGCACTTTTCATCGGGTACAGGGATTGCGTCGCGAAAGCAGCGGCGGGTCTTTCCGCGGTACACTGGCGTTGGAGGTATCAATGCGCAGGACGATTGTGTTGACCGTGGTGATGATGGCGTGGGCCGTGATGGGTGGCGCTCAATCGGTTGCTCCCGGCGGGACCATCCCGGCTGTTTCCAATATTTCTGGTGAACAGGGCACTTTTTGGAGGTCGGACGTCAGCATCCTCAATCTGAATCCCTCCGATACTTCGGTGGTGTTGGTGCTCCTCCCCGAGCTCCGCAACGACGGGCCTTCATTCGAGCCGCTGATCACCGATCCGATTCCGGTGCCGGGTGGGGGACAGATCACCCTTGCCAACGTGGTGACTAGCCAGTTCGATCTGCGCAACGTCAAGGGCGGGTTGTCGATTTTTTCCTCAGACGGTTCGCCGTTGGTGATCGCTTCCCGGACCTACACCAACAGCGATCAGGGGGGGACGTTCGGCCTAAGTATTTACGGGGTTCTGCTCGTAGATGCGGAGACGGCGTGGGTGGCGGCGGTGGAGCACGACGGTTTCTACCGGACCAACCTGGGCATCTTCATGCCCGCCGACCCGGTCCAGCCGGTGATCTTCTCGGTAACGGTGCGGGACAATGTCGGCACCGAGGTCGGATCGGGGTCTCTCCTGTTCGATCGGGCCGGGTTGAAGCAAAAGAGCCTCAAGTTCTTCGGCGTGGGAACCCTCCTCGACGGTTGGGTCGAGATCCGCTGCTCCGATCCGTCGGTGATCTGGTACGGCTACGCCGCGGTGGTGGACGAGGTCACCGGCGACTCGGTCTACCAACCGGCGGTTACCTATCAGGGAACGCTCCCGTAAGGTAGGCACCGGCACGTTCCTCACGCGCCCCTCAGAGGAGCCCTTTTTCCTTCATCCACTCGTCGTTGAAGATCGTGCTCAGGTATCGGTCTCCGGAGTCGGGGAAAAGAGTGACGATGCGCGCGGGTCGGTCGAGGCCGGCGGCGAGCTTGCGAACACCCCACAGCGCGGCGCCCGAGGAGCCACCGGCGAGGATCGCCTCCCGGCGGGCAAGCTCCCGAGTGGCATGAAAGGCCTCGCGGTCGCTCACCCGGTACATGTCGTCGATGAGTTCGAAGTCGGGACAGCCGATGATCTCTTCGTCGCCGAGGCCCTCGATCAGGTAGGGCTCGCACGGTTCGTGACGGCCGCTGTGGAAGTGGTCGAAGAAGACCGATCCCTCGGGATCGATCGCCACCACCTCGATCGTCGGGTCCTGTTCCTTGAGGTAACGGGCGACACCGCAGATGGTGCCGCCGGTGCCGATACCCGCAACCAGGTGGTCAATTCTACCCTCCATCTGCTGCCAGATTTCGGGCCCGGTACTTCGGTAGTGAGCCTCGTTGTTGTCGCGGTTGTTGTGCTGGTCGGGGAAGAAAGCGTCGGGGTTCCGGGCCGCGATCTCCTGCGCCTTGCGGTTGTAGCTCTCCGGGTCATGCGGCGGCAAGTCTCCGTCCACCAGGACCAGGTCCACTCCCATCGCACGGAGACAGTCGAGCTTCTCCTTCGACGTCTGTCGGCGCACCACCATGGTACAGCGCAGATGCTCGAGGACTGCCATCATCGCCAACCCCATGGCAGTGTTCCCAGAGGAGCTTTCGACAATCTGACCGCCGGCAGAGAGTCGACCGTCGGCGATGGCTTTCTCTATGAGAAAACGTGCGATGCGGTCCTTGACGCTGCCCATCGGGTTGAGAAACTCGATCTTGGCGAAGACCTCGCAGCCGAGATCGGCCACCGTCGGCCCGAGTCGCACCAACGGGGTCCAGCCGGCAGCGTCCGAAATGCGGTCGAAAACACGGAGCTCGTTCATGGGAGGGGATTATAGACGGTCGAATACGGTGTGCCGATGGAGAAAACGTGGCGGTTCGAAGGCACGAGACCGGGCTTCGGTCAGTGTTGATGGTCAATTCTCAATTTTGAATTCTCACCCACCTCGCAAGGGGTTTTGGACCGTCGCAAATTGAGAATTAAGAATTCTTTCTAACGGTGTATGCAGATTCCAGCGTAGCCGACCACCGCCGAGCGGTCGTTGTTGATGTCTCCGGAAGTGGCGTAGGCGACGAGATGGGCGGCGACCGCGCCGAGCTCGTTGGCTGCGGCCAGAGCGACGGTGGCCGGAACCACCCCACACATGGAGATTCCTTCGCGGTGGACCGTCTCGTAAAGGGAAGCTGGATCGAGTTCGAGCGCGGCGTCGATAGCTTTCCGATCGAGCTTTCGCGCCTCGTAATCGGGACGGTAGTGGGTCATGTCCGAGGACGCGACCAACCCCACATCGCTTGGGTGGTCGCGGATGATCTCGGCCAGAACGCGGCCGAGCTCGAGACACTCCTCGAGAACCATGTGACCGAGACAAACGGGGACGAATTCGAGTTTTGGTTGGCGTACGGACAAGAAGGGCAGCTGGACCTCGATCGAGTGCTCTCCCCGGTGGGCATCGGCGTCAAAGGTCGCCGCTCGGTACCGCTCCACCAACGCCGCGGCGAGCTCGACTCCAACTTTCCGATCTCCCGAGGGAGTGCTCCACCGAGCGTGGGGAGCGACGGCGACCGGGGCGCCGATGCCGGTGTGGTTGGGGCCGAGAATCACGACGTCCCGCGGCACATCCAGATGGCCATACAAGGCGCCGGCGACGCCCCCGGAGTAGACATAACCCGCGTGGGGGGCTATGCAGGCCAGGAGCCGATGGGGCTCAGGCTTTTCCGAAATGAACTCGCGGACCTGCCGGTTGAGGCCGGCGGCCGTGCCGGGGTAAAAGGTGCCGGCCACCGCTGGTTGGCGCACAGTCGGGTCCATCATGGCGTCCCTTCCAAGGTAGGGCTCGGGTGCGGTCGGAGTCAAGGCGGGCGAGGCTTTTTCGGAATTCCGAATTCCGAATTCTCCTCTTCTCCTCGATCCGCCCCCTGTAGAATGTCCGCCATGTCGGAAAGCTTTGACCATCTCGTATCGATCATGGACCGCCTGCGTGAACCCGGGGGCTGCCCGTGGGATCGCGAACAGACTCTTGAGACTCTGGCCCCGTACTTCCTCGAAGAAGCCTACGAGGTGGTGGACGCGATCGCGTCCGGAGACCCGGCAAAGTTGTGTGAGGAGTTGGGCGACCTTCTGCTGCAAATCGTCTTCGTGTCCCGAATCGGGCGGGAGAATGGGTGGTTCGACCTCGATGACGTGTGCGACGGCATCTCCGAGAAAATGGTCCGACGGCACCCTCACGTGTTTGATGATCGGACGGTCGCGGACTCCGGTGAGGTGATGAGAAACTGGGAGGACATAAAGCGGGCCGAGCGGGTGGACGAGCCCGAGTCCTCGACTCTTGACGGCGTGCCGGGGTCCCTGCCGGCGCTTCTCAAGGCCTTCCGGATGACCGAGAAAGCTGCCGCCGTCGGTTTTGACTGGCGCAGGCCGGCAGACGTGATGGCGAAAATGCGTGAAGAGATGACCGAACTCGAGGTCGAGCTCGCGGCCGGAGGAGATGCGGCGGCCGACCGGGTTCGCGCCGAGATGGGCGACGTGCTCTTTGTGATGGCGAACCTGGCGCGCCATCTCGGGGTCGAGCCCGAGACCGCGCTGCAGGGAACCAACGCAACCTTCAAGCGTCGCTTCCGCGCCATGGAAAAACGTTCGCGCGAAATGGCTCGCGATCTGCGCGATCTGAGCCTCGACGAACAGGACGCCTTGTGGAATGAGGTCAAGGCACACGAGCTCGGCGATGCTCGCACAAACGAGTCGTAAGACTATTGAGAATCAAATGGCGAGTCCGATTTCTGCCTCGCCTCGACCCGAGCGGCGGCGGCGATCCCTGACAGGATCCCCCATGCGCAGGCACCGAATCCGCCGGCAAAGAGGAGCCCCCAGATGTGGGTCGCCAGACCGGTGGCGGCGGCTTCCCGGAGTGGCACCCCGAGGGCGGTGAACGCCGCCGTCCAGCTCGCTTCGAGAGGTCCCAGGTTTCCTATGGCGTTGACCGGAAGGAGATTCGCCAGCGAGGCTGCGGTGGCGCCGGCAACCACCTTAGCGGGGGGCCAGCTGTGACCCATCGCCACCAGTAATATCCACGCCAACGCCCACTGAAGCCCCCACATCGCCAACGAGGCAAGGGTCGCAAGTACGAGCCGGAGTGGTCTTCGGCGCTGCGCCGCCAGCTCGCGCCGGATCCGCCGGATGCGTCGCGTCCAGCGCCGTCCTCGTTGACCTCGCGGCGCCAGTAGGCGTGTCGTCAAGCGGTCTGTTGCGGTCAGGGCGGGCGCAAGCAGCAGCGGTGCTGTGATCAGGAAAAGGGCGGCGACGAGGAGGAATGGTCGGTTTAACCCGCGCATGCCGAGCACCGCCGAACCGGCCCAGACGCCGAGGGTGGCGAAGTCGAGGGCGCGGGCTGCGAGCAGGGTTCCGACTCCCGAGGCGAGGCCGGCGCCGCCGTGCCGCGAGAGGAGCCAGGGGAGCGCCAGCTCGCCGGTGCGGGCGGGAGCAAAGAGGGCGGCGGCCTGGGCCGCGGTTGCCACCAGCGTGGCCCGCGGGAAGGGCAGGCGTCCCGGTTCGAGGAGCAGCGCGAGGCGGCAACCGCGCATCATCAGCGAGGCCATCGCCACTGCCGCGGCACCGGTGAGCAAGCGGAGGTCAGTGGTTCGGAGAAGCTGCCACACTCCGGCCGGCTTCGCGATCGTCAGGACGGCCAAGAGGAGCACCAGCCCGATGGTCCCGGCCACCAGGTGTCTGCCCCGCGAGGCCCGGGGGGCGGGCAGGATCTTCAGCGGTCGCTCTCGTAGCTCTGCTCGCGTTGGCGGTGCACCAACTCCTCGATCAGGCGCCGGTTGACGGCGATGAGGTCGGCGGTGATGCCGAGCAACCAAACGAGGGCGCCGATGACCACGAGGATGACCGCGAGGATGAGCGACTGGATGTGCCCCGCAGGGGAGTGGTTGCTGAAGTAATACCAGAGAAACCGAAGCAGTAGGGCGCTGCCCAGACCGACCGGAACGGCGCCCATGAGCATGAAGATGCGGAGCGGATTGTAAAGGATGACGATGCGCGCGATGCTCGCCAACGAGCGCAGGACATAGCCGGTGTTGCTCCGAAAGAGGCGCGACGGGCGACCGGCCTCGGAGGCGACCCGGACCGGTACCGAGACGACCTTGAGTCCCGCTTCTCCTGCCTGGAGAATTGTCTCCAAGGTGTAGGTGAAGCGGGTGAAGACGTGGAGGCGGAGCGCCGCCTCGCGCGAGATGGCGCGGAACCCCGACGTCGCGTCGCGGACAGACGTCCGGGAGATCCGGCCGACGACCCAGGACCCGATCTTCTGCAGCAATCGCTTGGAGGCCGAAAAGTGGCGCAGCGTGTGGACCTGCCGGTCGCCGATGACCATCTGCGCCTCGCCGTCGAGAATCGGTTGCACCAACGCCGGGATGTCGCGTGCGTCGTACTGGCAGTCGGCGTCGGTGTTGACGACAACGTCGGCGCCGCGCGCCATCGCCGCGCGCAATCCGGTGGCGAAGGCGACCGCAAGACCTCTGTGCACCGGCATCCGGACGACGTCTGCGCCGGCCGTTCGCGCCACCTCGGCGGTCCGGTCGTCGGAGCCGTCGTCCACCACCAGGAACTCGATCTCGTCGAACCCGTCCACCTCGCGGGGCAAAGCCGCGAGGGCATCAGGAAGCTGTTCCTCCTCGTTCCACGCGGGGATCTGAATGATGAGCTTCATGGCAGTCGCCTTCGCCGGCAACGCTACCACACCGCGAGGCCTCTTGACCGCCGGTTCTCGTCGCGGCTACTCTGGCGCAAAGAGAAGAGGGGCGGTGCAGTTCGTGGAAGACCCCATCGAGACGCCGGCCTCGGAGTTCAGAGATCGAAGCCTCGGGCTGTTGGTTTTTGGCGTCCTCGAGATTCTTGTTGGTTTCTTCTGTGTCCTGCTGGTCCCGCTGAGCCTGGTTGCCGTGAGTCTCACACCCACCGCTGGAGGTGGCGGCGTGGACCTCCGCTCCGTCCTGCCCGGCATGGTGCTCTATCTCGTGGTGGCCGTGGTCTTCATCTGGCTCGGGATCGGCTCGATCAGAGCCCGCCGCTGGGCTCGCGACCTCACGCTCGCGCTGTCCTGGATCTGGCTGCTGACCGGCGTGTGCACCTTGTTGATCTCGTGGTTGGTGATGCCCGGACTCCTGCTCGACTTGGGCGCGGACGCCGGCCTGTCGTCAGGGGTTGTCGCCGTCGTGGCGCTGGTCTCCCTGTTAATCCTCAGCTTCGTCTATGTCCTCCTTCCGGGCGCCTTTGTTCTCTTCTACCGGTCCGAGAGCGTGGTTGCGACCTGCCGCGCCCGTGACCCGCGGCCCCAGTGGACCGATGATTGCCCGCCGCGGCTGTTGACGCTGGCCCTCCTGTGGGCGTTGACGGCGGTGTCGGTTCTGGTCATGCCGGCCTATCGTTGTGTCACGCCGTTTTTTGGTGTCCTGGTGGATGGCGCCGCGGGCGCGGTGGTTTGGGTGATCGTACTGGCGGTCTGTGTGGTGCTGGCCTGGGCCACCTGCCGGCGGGCGCCCTGGGCCTGGTGGATGGGGATCGCCGCGACCCTGCTCGCAGCATTGTCGACCCTTCTCACGTTTGCCCGGGTCGAAGCCGTCGAGCTCTATCGGGCGATGGGGTTGCCGAAGGACCAGCTCGCCCTGCTGGCAGACCTTGCCAGCCCCGAACGGTGGCTGATGACCCTGCTGTGGGCCGCGGTCTGGTTGTCGTTTCTCTGGTATCTCGTGACATTGAAGAATTTTTTCAACTCGTCGCCGAGGAGGACTAGTGACCCGGCGACCTGACCCGCATTTCTCTCCACCTTTTCATTGTGGGGCGTGTTGCACAGTGGGTGTTGGCACTTTTCGCCGAATTGGGGATTGGATCGGTCTCGGTGTTGCCGACCGCCTGAGAATGTGGTGAAATCCACGACCGTTCTGGAGGTGCCATGGATGTCGGATTGATCAAGGACCAGAGGCCCTTCGAACACCGAATCGGACTCACTCCGGGAGGGGTGCGGGCACTCACCGAGCGCGGTCACCGGGTCTACGTCGAGAACGATGCGGGCCTCGAAGCGGGGTTTCCCAACGAGGTCTACCGCGAGGTGGGCGGGATCGTTGTCTACTCCGTTGACGAGGTCAGGCTCCGGTCGCAGCTCGTGGTTCGGCTCTCGCCGCCGACTCCGGACGAGTGCGAGCTCTTCCAGCCCGGGCAGGTTGTGATCTCCGGCTGGCACTTGGCGGTCGCATCGTCAGAGTGCTTCTCCAAGCTGCTCGAAGGCCGGGTGACGACGGTGGGCTACGAGATCATCGAGGACGATGACGGCCATGCGCCGGTGCTCGAGGCGATGAGCGAGATCGCGGGGCGTCTCGCGGTGACCATCGGAGCGGGCCTGTTGCTCAACGAGTTCGGCGGCAAGGGTCTTCTCATCGGCGGAGCGCCGGGCATCCCACCGGCGTCGATGGTGATCCTAGGCGCCGGCACCCTCGGTCGCGAAGCGGCTCGATTCGCGCGCGGCATCGGCGCTCACGTGGTGGTGCTCGATCGCGACATCAAGGCCCTGCGTCGACTCCAGCACGAAACCCCCGACGAGATTCCGACGATGGTTGCTAGCCAGGCGAGGATCGAGAGGGCGCTTGCTTTTGCCGATCTCTTCTTGTGTGCGGTCGCGCTGCACGGCGAACGTACCCCCATCCTAATCACCCGCGACATGCTGAAGCTGATGAAGCCGCGCTCGGTGATCATGGACCTCTCCATCGACCAGGGAGGTTGTTGCGAGACCTCACGGCCTACAGATTTTTCCAACCCCACATACGAGGTGGACGGCATCACCCATTTCTGTGTGCCCAACCTACCCTCAACCGCTTCGCGGGCCTCGACACGGGCCCTCACAAACGCAATCCTGCCGTATGTGGAGGAGATTGCCGACAAGGGTTTCGACCGTGCGGTCCGCGACAACAAAGCGCTGGGTCGCGGCACCTATACCTACGATGGCCACTGTGTTCACGAGGGAGTGGCCCGCGTCTTCGACGTGCCCTACCACGAGATCTGAGGAGACACGATGGACTGGACGGGCATTTACCGGAGTCGCGTGACGGCCGCTGGGAAGGCGGTGGAGGGAATCCGCTCCGGCGATCGGGTGTGGATCCATCCCGGCTGCAATACGCCCAAGGTTCTGATCGACGCCATGGTAGCGCGCGCTTCCGAGCTCGAGGATGTGGAGGTCGTTCACGTCCTCACCCTCGCCCCGGCGCCCTATGCCGAGCCGGAAATGGAGGGCCACTTCCGTCACCGTTCGCTCTTCACCGGAGGTAATGTTCGCCAGGCAGTCAACGACGGAAGGGCGGACTTCGTGCCGATCCACCTCCACGATGTGCCGGCGCTGATCACTCGCGGGCAGATGCCGATCGACGTTGCGTTGATCCATATTTCACAGCCGGACGAGCACGGGTTTTGCTCCTACGGTGTTGGCGTTGATGCCACCAAGGCGGTTGTGGAAAACGCAGGTGCCGTGATTGCTCTGGTCAATCGGCAGATGCCGCGCACCCTCGGTGACTCCTTTGTTCACGTTTCGAAGCTCAGCCGGGTTGTCGAGGTCGATCAGCCTCTGATCGAGCTGCCGATGACCTCCGAGGTCTCAGGCTTCGCGCGCAGCATCGGTGAGAACATCGCGTCCCTGATCACCGACGGCGCGACCATCCAGATGGGCATCGGTGAGATTCCCGATGCAGTGCTCCTGTTCCTCGAGGGCAAGAAACACCTCGGCGTTCACACCGAGATGTTCTCCGATGGACTGGTGGACCTTTTCGAAGCGGGGGTCGTCACCAACGAGAAGAAGACCCTCCACCGCGGCAAGATCATTGCCTCATTCGTGATCGGCAGTCGACGCTCGTTCGATTTCGTCGACAACAACCCGTTCATGGAGTTCCACCCCAGCGAGTACGTCAACGACCCCTGGGTGGTCTCACGCAACGACAAGATGGTTGCCATCAACTCCGCCCTGTCGGTAGATCTGACCGGCCAGGTCTGTGCGGACTCGATCGGGACCCGTATTTACTCCGGGTTCGGCGGGCAGCTCGACTTTATCCGTGGGGCGGCGCGGTCCCGGGGCGGGGTACCCATCATCGCGCTGCCGTCGACAGCCAAGAATGGCACGCTGTCACGCCTCGTGGACACTCTGATTCCGGGTTCCGGCGTCGTGACCACCCGCGCCGACGTGCACTACGTGGTCACCGAATACGGCATCGCGAATCTGTACGGACGCAGTCTTCGCGAGCGCGCCCGCAGCCTGATAGACATCGCCCACCCGTACTTCCGCGAAGATCTCGAACGAGCGGCGTCCGAACGGAAGCTGCTGTAGCGCGCGCCGACCGGATATTTCACGAAGGATTATCGGCGGTTCGCCGGGTAGGGGCTGGTGTCTGCGCCCCTGTTACCTGTTGAGCTTGTCGTTCTTCCAGTATTTAGTTCCGGCGATGTCGGCGTGGGCCATCAGCCCCTTCTCGGTGATCTGGTATATCACCAATCCGTTGACGAAGTCGGTCTTGACCTCGGCGGCGTTCTTGCCGGCTGACGCGGTGGCGCCCGCATCGGCCTGCCAGCCTTTTTCGACGAAATTCTGAAAGGTCGTCGCGTCCTGGAACAGGAAGATCACCTGGTACTTGTTGATACCGAGGCCAAGGCCGACGCCGGCGGTGCCCATCTTCATGTATGTGTGCTTGCCGGTATCCTTGGCAACCGCCACGCCGTTGCCGCCGCCCCCGGAGAAGCCGAAGGCGAGCTTGAGGTTGTCGAAGACCGCCCAACCGTAGGACATCCCATAGAGGTCCTTGGCCTTGGCGTTCTTCGCGAGCAGTAGCTCCAAAGCGTCGTCGGCGGTCTCTCTGATCTTCATCGCCTTCGATTCCTTCTTCATA
>JBGMRN010000008.1:25442-39462 GCA_048061535.1 Thermoanaerobaculales bacterium
TTGGGTGCTAACCATCGGCTCGGTCAGCACGTAGTGAGTATGAGAACGAGAAAAAGGAGGCTTTCATGGACAATGCAAACTCCGAAGCCATGAGCATGATTATCGTGATGCCGACCATGTTCGTTATCATGGGGTGGGGATTCAAGATGCTGCTCAACTTCATCCAGCAGCGCCAGCTCACCAAGCTCCACTTCGCCCTTCAGGACAAGCTGCTCGACAAGCTCGGTTCTTCGCCCGAGGCGCTCGAGCTCGTCAACCAAAGAGCAACTTCCAGCCAAGCGCGAATACTGCCACGTCGGCAAGAACGTGGCTGATCCAACCGGGCCAGATCGAGCGGTAGCGAAAATATAGCCAGGCCCAGACCGCCCCACCGGCGAAGACGCCGCAAGAGGCGAGGGCGGTGAATCCGGGGCTGAGATACCGACTCACGGCGATCACATGATGCAAAGTGAAGATCGATGACTGGGCAACGATCGCCGGCCACTTTGACAGCAGCGTGTCGCACTGGCGCAGGATAAACCACCGGTAGACATACTCCTCTACCAGCGAGTTGACCAGCGTCCAACCGAGGGCGCCGGCGAGAAAGGCCGCTGGGGTGGCGAGACCCATGTCGCGCACCGCGTTGTGGAGGGGCCCGAGGTCGATTCGTTGGACGCCGACCAGCAGAGAACCGAAGATGATGATCGCGCCGAAGGCGAGACCGCTGAGGGCGCCGACCCAATACCCGGGCCCACGGCGCCGCAACCCATCAGCGGGTAGGATCTGGCGTTCCAGCCGGGCCTCGTTTTCACCCCGGCGCAGCGGCCACCAGCTCGGTCGCCCCTTCTCGACAACGAACCACCACGCGGCCGGGAAAACCAGGAGCCAGAGCTTGGCGCCGAGAAAGACGGCGTGCCCGAAGGGGCCGGGCGATCCCACCATCGCCGCCCAGACGCCGATGCTCGGGACCGGCGCCAGGAGAAAAAGCGCGGCGATGGCTCGTCGGCGACTCTCGGTCATCGGTTCATTGTAGACGTTTCGATCCGTATCATGTTCGTCGCCCCTGGAGGCAAAATCCGGCAACAATGCGCTGCTCAGTCTCCGGAAAGTGCCAGGGTTGGAGGCACGAGAGCCGGATCCGAAACGATCTCATCAGCAAAGACCACGGTGACTGAGCGGAAGCGATCGGCGTGCCATTGGTCCTCCATCAGCAGCCATGACTGAACGAACTCGGCCACCCGCAGGCGACATCGTTCACGAACCAACTCGAGGTAGGCGGGGTTTGCGGCACGTTTGGAGAGGGTCGCGGTGATGCTGCGTTCGAGATCTTCCATTTGTTCCGTCTCGTTGAACCGCATCCAGCCCCGGTCGCTGTGCTTCTCCATGCCGCCGGTATGGATCGCGGGCGGTAGCGTGGCGCGAATTGGTGGCGCGTACACGACGCACGTCTGCTCACGGACCTCCAGGCGCCAGGGTTCGTCGAGACGGAGGTGGTAGCGGTAGGTGACCGGAACGCGGATCTCGGTGACCGTGGTGCCAAGCGAGATGAAGTCAAAGGCGATGCGCAGCTCGTCACTTCGGCGGAAGGTCTCCGTCGCCTCAAAAGCCGCCAACTCGAGCCTGACAGCGTCGTCACGGGCCAGGTGAGGAATGGCGGCGATAAACGTGGTCGTGATGGTTCCGGCCCGAAAACGCTCAGCGATTTCGGCGGCTCCCTCGGTCAACTCGTGAGCGAGGTTGGTGGCTGTTCGGCCTCCCTCGCGGGCGGTTCTTCCGAGCTGGAGAACGGCGAGATAAGCAAGGAGCGCAAGAACGATGATGACTGCCGGCCAGCGGAGAGCGTGCCAAGAGCTCCGAGGTTCGGCGCCACCGGTCATTTTTCGGGGCTTCCAAAAGCACCGGTCGGCCGACGGATCTCGGCGCCGAGTCCGCTCAGGCGCGCGGACTCGTATCTACCCGATGTCCAGTTCCGTCGGAGACGGAGGATACGGGTCAGCATCGGAAGCGAGTGGGCGGTGATGCGGACGGTTGAGGGCGCGCTCCGTCGCAGCTGAACCGGGATCCGGCGGATTTCGAGGTTGTACTTGAGCGCAATGTAGAGCAACTCCACGTCCCCCGAGAATCCGTCGTCGGTGAGAAGTGGGAAGAGCGCATCGGCCACGTCGCCGCGGAAGGCCTTGAGCCCACACTGGGTGTCAAAGAGGCCGCCGGTCACAAGGAGCCGAACGAAAAAGCTGAAGACCCTGGTCGTTAACCGTCGTACGGCGGGTGTGGCCCCGGAGGATTCAGACAGAGGAAGCGTTCGGTCGCCCACCACGACGTGGAAGCCCCGCGAATTCACCAGGTGCACCATGTCAGCCACCGCTTCGAGATCGTATGGAAGGTCGGCGTCGGTGAAGACTCTGCAATGGCCCCTGGCGGCGGCCATGCCTGCCTTGAGGGCGCCGAATTTGCCCCGGTTCGGGAACAGCTTGAAAAGCCGGACCCTGGGGTCGTTCATCGCCTCGGTGGCGGCGACGGTGTCGTCGGTGCTGGCGTCGTCAACCACCACGATCTCGAAGGCGCGGTACCGTTCATCGAGGAATGCCCTTGCTCGCCCGATGCTGTCGGCAATGAAGGTACCTCCGTTGAGCACCGGGATCACCAGGGAGATCTGCGGGAGATCCGCTTCGGGGGCGGGTGCATCATGGGTCAGGTCCATCGGCAGCACGCTACCGGTTCCAACGGGCTGCCGCAAGGGAGGCAGCCAATGGGTCACCGTCATTTGCCCGCATTTCTCACCGAGTTCCGCTGTCAGGCCGGCGAGGTACCGGGTGCCATAAAAACAGCTTTCCACATGCTATACTCCGCCCATCACGGTGGATGATTTCCTCCTGATCAACAGCAATCTCCCGGCGTGGGCGGCGGCGGTGGAGATCGGCGCCGCCCGCATGCGGACGTGCGCGCCTTCGGTCGTGCTCTTGGCCGGATGATGAACAACCTGCCGCGAATCCTGTTCATCGACGAAAATTCGAACGACCGGGAGCTTGCCTTCCGGGTGCTTGCCGGTGAGTTCGGCGAGCTCGATATCGAGTCGGTTGGAACTGCGACCGATTTCAGCCGTTCCCTCGCTGCGCGGCGCTTCGGGTTGGTCATTACCGAGGTCCAGTTCTCATGGAGCGACGGTCTCGAATTGGTCAAGCTCGTGCGCGAAGTCCGGCCCGACTGTCCGGTGATTCTTTTCACCTCTTCGGAGGGAGAGGAGCTATGGAGTGAGACCCTCCGGTTGGGAGTCGACGGCTTCGTCTCCAAGTCTACTGGTGGTTTCGTCAGGCTCCCCGCGGCGGTCAGGTCGGCCCTCTTTCGCGCCCGACGGCGAGCGCTCGCAAGCTCCAGCGACGCTCCCTACCGCCGTCTTGTCGAAGGGTTGCCGGTGGGCGTCTTTGTGGCTGCTTTGGACGGGGAGATTCTGGAGGCCAACGCGGCTTTCGCAGCGATGCTGGGTTTCGCAGATCCCGAAGAGGTTGCGCGGAGCAGCTTCTCCGGATTCTTCGCTCAGACCTCGATGGCCGCAAGCTGGCGTTCACAGATGGAATCCTCGCGCGCCGTGGGCAACCTCGATGCCCGGCTTCGCCGTGCGGACGGCATGCTCATGTGGGCCAGAATCTCGTCATGGGTGGTGGAAGAGGCAGCCACGGGTGGCCGTCACATCCAGGGCACCGTCGAGGACACCGGCGATTACCACGCTGCCCAGGATGAACTCGCGAAAAGAACCCGCGCCCTGGCCCGGTCCAACGACGAGCTCGAACAGTTCGCGTATGTGGTCACGCACGATCTGCAACAGCCCCTGGGCATGGTTTCGAGCTATCTCGAAATGCTCGGCGAGAGTGGCAGTGACAGCCTCGACGATGAAGCCCGCTCGTATCTGAATCGGGCCGCCGCCGGAGCGGCGAAGATGCAACGGCTGGTGGATGCCGTTCTCGGGTATGCCCGAGTCGATGCCCGCGGAGCGGAATTCGTGGCGGTGGATCTCGGGCGGGTTCTCGAGGATGTGGAGACCACCCTGAACGAGCAGATCGAAGCGACCGGGGCATTAGTGAGTTGCGGCGGTCTGCCGACGGTGGTGGCCGACCCCGGACAGATGGATCAGCTATTGCAAAACCTCATCGCCAATGCCGTGAAGTTCGCGGGTGATGAACCGCCTCGCATTCACCTGAGCTGTGAAGAACGAGAATCGGAGTGGCAGATCTCAGTTCGGGATCACGGCATCGGGCTCGATCCCGAGTCTGCCGATCGTGTCTTTGTCATGTTCCAACGTCTCCACACCGAGGAAGAGTACCCGGGGACCGGAATCGGCCTTGCGATCTGCAAGCGCATTGTCGAGCGCCATGGCGGACGGATATGGGTCGAGGCGGCGCCGGGCCGTGGAGCTACGTTCCGATTCACCTTGCCCAAGCTCACGGTCGCGGATGAGGAGCCCGGGAATGGTTGAGGACAACTGAATGCGGGAGGATGTGGATGATGCCCTCGCTCGGAGCTGAGAAACGGCGCGATGAACCTCTGCGGGTGCTGCTGATCGAGGACAGCGCCGGCGATGCCGAGTTGATCCGAACCAAGCTTGGAAAGGCGAAGCGTCGCCGCATCGACATCACCCATGTCGATCGCCTCGGAGAAGGTCTCGCATTGCTCGATCGGGGTGGCTTCGATGTCGTGCTCCTCGATTTTTCCCTACCCGACAGTGTCGGACTGGAGACCTTTCGCCGTGCCTCGGCGGTGGCGCCCAGAGTGCCGATCATCATCCTCACCAGCCTCGATGACGACGAGCTCGCCATCCAGGCGGTGCGCGAAGGCGCGCAGGACTACCTGGTCAAGCGCGAAGCCGACACGCGCCTGTTGGTACGGTCCATCCGCTACGCGATCGAGCGCCAGGGCGCTGAGGATGCCCTGCGGGACAGCGAGGAGCGGTACGCATTGGCGGTGAGTGGCGCCAATGACGGCCTGTGGGATTGGGACCTCGAGGCGGATCGCATCTTCTTTTCGCCGAGATGGAAATCCATGCTCGGCTTTGCCGACACCGAGGTTGGGGACAGCCCGCAGGAGTGGTTTGATCGCGTCCACCCGGACGACCAACCCCCGTTCCGCCGGCACCTGGACGCCCATCTGGCGGGGCACACCGACCAGTTCGAGTTCGAGCATCGCATGCGCAACGTGGCCGGGGAGTTCGTGTGGGTGCTCGCCCGCGGCGTGGCAGTCCGGGATGAGAGCAGAAAACCGACCCGGATGGCGGGTTCCCAGACCGATATCATGGCGCGCAAGCGTGCCGAGCACCAGCTCCAGCATGACGCCCTCCACGATTCCCTGACCGGGTTGGCGAATCGGGTGTTGTTCATGGATCGGCTCTCCTTCGCTCTTGCCGATCTCCAGCGCCGGGCGAAACCCCATTTTGCCGTGCTCTTCTTCGATCTCGATCGCTTCAAGAACGTCAACGACAGCCTCGGCCACAGCCTCGGCGACAAGTTGTTGATTGGCATCGCGCGCCGTCTCGAGCATTTCCTGCGTCCCGGGGACACCGTGGCCCGGCTCGGAGGTGACGAGTTCGCCATCCTCCTCAACCGGGTTGAAGATGCGGGCGGCGCCATCCACGTGGCCGAGAGAATTCAGGAAACACTGGGCAAAGATTTTTCTGTCGACGGCCACGAGGTCTTTGTGACCGCTTCGATCGGCATCGCCCACAGCGTTACGGGATATCAGAACCCGGAGGAGATACTGCGCGACTCCGACATCGCCATGTATCGCGCCAAAGCCGGAGGCAAGGCGCGGTACGAGGTCTTCGATCGCGACATGCACCAGAGCGCGGTGGCGCTGCTCAAGCTCGAGACCGAGCTGCGGAGGAGCGTCCAACGCGGGGATTTCATCATGCACTACCAGCCGATCGTTTCACTGACCCATGGGCGCATCGTGGGATTTGAAGGGCTGGTCCGCTGGGAGCACCCCGTGCGCGGGCTCGTGGCGCCGAGCCACTTCATCGCTATCGCCGAGGAGACAGGACTCATCGTGCCCCTGGGCTGGTGGGTTCTCCGCGAGTCCTGCCGCCAGGCTCGTAGGTGGCAACAGCGTTTCCCCGGAGATCCGCCTCTGTGGATCAGCGTCAACATGTCGGGGAAGTTGTTCATGAAAAACAATATGGTCGACAATCTCGTGGTCATCCTCGAGGAGACCAACCTCGAACCGAGCAGCCTGCGCATCGAGGTGACCGAGAACGTCGTGATGGACCACGCGGATGTGGCTATCCGCAACCTGATGGAGCTCCGGGCGCTCGGCGTCCAGCTCAGCATCGACGACTTCGGCACCGGCTATTCCTCACTGAGCTATCTCCAACGATTCCACTACGACGAGCTCAAGATCGATCGTTCCTTCGTCAGCAAGCTGAGCCAGGCCGGCGATTCACGAGCGATCGTCGAGACCATCCTCAGTCTGGCCAACAACCTCGGCATCGGCGTTGTGGCCGAGGGAGTGGAGACTGCGGAACAGGTGGATCGGTTGCGCGAGATGGAGTGCCCCCACGGTCAGGGATACTGGTTTTCGAGGCCGCTCACGGCTCTGGCTGCGGAGGAACTGATCGCTTCGGCGCCCACCTGGTAGAGCGCGCCCGGCGCGCCCGGAGGGCGCGAATTCGGAATTCGGAATTCATCCGCATTTCTCACCATCTTTTTACTGTGGGGGCACAATACACAGCGCGTGTCTGCGCCTTCTCGATTTGCTCGCTCGATGTACCGCAAGTACGACTTCGCTCCCAAACCTTGCGAGAGCGCAGACACGCAATGCGTCTTGTACCCCTCGTGACGAAATCTGGTGAGTGCGGGTTAGGAACTGGGTATTTCGGATTTATCGGCGCGGTTGGCAGCCAGGGGCATTGAGGCGGGTTTCCCGCACTTGGGCGTGCTGACCGAAAGAACCTTGCTTTTCGCAAGATTTGCCGAACTCAGGTGATAGAATTCTCCCATGCGAGGCGGAGTCGAAACCGCGCGCTATCCGTTCGGAGGCACGACTGGAAGGTAACAGCAATTCCGTCGAACAGGCGACGGCATCCCTCGATGCTCGGGACGAAGGTCAGCTGGCGATCGCCATCGACTCGGACCCCTTCCTGATTGCAGACGGACTCACCCTTGATGTCGAGGCCTTTCACGAGGAGCTCCAGCGGCGGAACCGACCGATCCTCCTGTGGACCGCAATTGTTGTCACGTCGCTGTACGTCGCGTGGACGGTTTTCGACTTCTTTCTGGTCCCCGAGCTTTGGTTCTATTTCCTGCTCCTGCGGCTGACTGCGGCCGGAATCAACACGGTGGTGGCGGTGGTGGTGCTCCGTCCTGGAATGGAACGTCACACGTGGCTGGGTCTGTGGATTCTGGCCTTTGTATATTGCGCGTTCATTGCTCCGATGCTGCCGAGGGTCGGTGAGAATCTGTCACCCTTCGTCATGGGATTGGCCGTGACCATGATCGGTATAGGTGTCGTTCCCGTCTGGCACCCCCGCTGGGTCCTGACCGTCCTGCTGGCCTCCCTCGGCGTCAACGTGCTCGCGTTTTCGATCGCATGGACGGGTGGCTTCTCGGTCAGGGAGGTCGTGGGCAACATCTTTCTGGTGATGACCGCAGCCGGGCTCAGCCTTCTCGCAACGGTGTTCAAGTACGACATCGCGAAACGGGATTTTCTCAGCCGGGTTCGACTGGCAACGGTGGCGAAGCGCGAGTCCGAGGCCCGGCTCGATCTCGCGCGCACATCGGGCGAGCTCCAGGAAGCCCTCGAAAAGCTGAAGGAGCTCGACCGCCTCAAGAGCGAGTTCTTTGCCAATATCTCGCACGAGCTGCGAACGCCCTTGACCCTGATTCTGGCGCCGGTCGAGGAGCTGGCTCTGGTTGCTGAAAGTGATTTTCAAAAGCAGCAGCTGCGGGTCATTCGCAACAATGCCGAGCGCTTGCTCGGCCTCATCAACGACCTCCTTGATCTGTCGAGGTTGGACGCCGGCGGGCTCCGCCTCAATCTCGACGACATGGACATCCGGTCAGTGGCGGCGGCGGTGTACGAGAACAGCTCTCCGGCAGCTCATGCCAAGGACATTGATTTTCGTTTCGATACCGAGCCTTCGGAGAGGAAGATCTTTGGTGACGCGCACCGCCTTGAAATCGTCCTCACCAACCTGGTTTCAAACGCCCTCAAGTTTACCCCCCGGCACGGCACCATCGAGATCCGGGTGCGGGACCTCGAAGATGCCGTTCAGATCGAGATCGAGGACAACGGTCCCGGTATTCCGGTCGAGGATTTGCCGAAGATCTTCGAGCGGTTCTTCCAGGTGAACCCCGCGGACCGGCGGCGTGAAGGTGGTGTGGGGATCGGCCTTGCCCTCGCCAAGGAGCTCGTAGAGCTGCACGGAGGATCGGTGGACGTCGCCAGTGAACCGGGCCAATTCACCAGGTTTGTGGTCATGCTGCCGTTCGGTCGGGACCACATCCGTCCGGAGGTGGTCGAACGGCGCCGACAATTCGGGCCGGCCTCCGAACGGCGGAGGGTGGAGGACCAGCAGATACCGGTGGTTCAGGATGGGGGGCTCACCGATGCGGCGGAGGGGGCAGCCCACGAAGTCGAGGAACTGGTGCTCATCGGCGGCCGGCGCCCGCGCATTGTTCTTGCCGAGGACAACCCCGAGGTCCGCAACTTTGTTCGCGGTCTTCTCGAGACCCAGTTTGACGTCCGAACGGCCGGTGACGGCGAGGAGGCGTGGGAAGAGATTCAACACGATCCTCCCGACCTCGTGGTCTCGGATGTCATGATGCCGGCGATGAGTGGAACCGAACTCTGCGGGGCGATCAAGAATGACGCCAGATTGCGATCCATCCCAGTCATCCTGTTGACCGCAAAGGTCGGTTCAGAAGCGACTCTCGAGGCGTATGCTCATGGCGCCGACGACTTCGTGGCCAAACCCTTCCACCCACGAGTCCTGATTGCGCGGATCCGAGCGCAGATCAGACTGCGGGCTTTCGCCTTGCAGCTCGCCCAGCAGGAGAAGCTGGCGGTGGTCGGGACTCTGGCGGCAGGAATCCTCCACGAGGTCCGCAACCCCGTCAACGCAATTCTCAACGCATCGCGCGTGCTCTCTGAAGGGTCGACCCAACCGAAGGTGGAACGGCAGTTACTCGAGGTGATTACCGATGGCGCCAACCGGATCGACGAGATCACCGCGGCCCTCGACACCCACGCTCGCCCGGCCGAATCGGGGGAGACCGGGGTGAGCGATGTGGGTGAGAGCCTCGAGGCGACTCTCAGATTGCTCCGATACCGAATGGCGGGCGTTACCGTGCACCGCGACTATCGCACAGGCCGTCTCGCGAACGCGCCGGCGGGACAGGTGAGTCAGGTCTTCCTCAACCTGATCGACAATGCGCTGCGCGTCGGGGCCAAAAACCTGTGGTTGGCGGTGGCTGAGGAACATGATCGGCTGGTCATCAGTGTGGGCGATGACGGTCCAGGGGTGCCTCCGGAGGATGCCGATCGGATCTTCGACCCGTTCTTTAGCAATCGGGAGGATGGCTCCGGCACCGGCCTCGGTCTCAGCCTTTCACGGGGGATGGTCGAGGAGGCCGGAGGATCGCTTCGGGTCGAGGAGCGTCCGGGAGGTGGCGCGGTGTTCATTGTCGAGATGCCTGCGGTATCGTAGTGCACTGCGCCCGAAAATATTAACCCCCTCTCGAGAGCCCTCCACGCCGCCAACGGTGCTGCGGCTCCTCGAAGGCGTCGTCGCGCCGTGTCGGCGGCGCGGATTTTTTGCCGACTTTTGGAACGTGCTACAGACGCAGTACACTAGGAGGGCGTTGTGCGGACCACGGAGGGCGCAAGGGGAACGAGGGATCGAGGATTTCGGTAGGGCGTGGAGGATCCGTTGCGGCGCATTCTCGGGCCATGGGGCAGCAAGGTGAGTGCGGACCGGGAATGCATCCAAAACGGGACTTGACGCCGTCCGAAAGGCGCCGTGCATTCTACTCCCTACACCCTCCCAATATCGCGGACCGGGTAGCCTGTTCGAAACGGCCGGTCATGGGGGGATAGTTGGCAAAGTCATACGAGAGCCTGATGGGGTCTATCGGTCGCGCGATGTTCTATCGGCCGGAGCGACAGCGAGTGCGCGAGCTCCTGTCGCGGGAGTCACAACCCAAGTTGATGGTTAGCGGGACCGAATACCCACTTTTCGACATCTCGATGAGCGGGCTGTCATTCCTGGCCCACGGTGAATCGGCGACGATGTCCGTCGATGATGAGGTCGAAGTGTTGCTGATGTTGCACGGAGAGGAGATTTTCAGCGGACAGGCGCGGGTGGCTCGCGTCGAGCCTGGCCCCCGGGGAGGATTCCGGGTCGGTCTGGGCCTCGTGCGCGGGTTCCTCGATCTCCCCGAAATCCGGCGACGTGATGACGAGAAACGACTCGACGATGCGCTGAACATGGGCCACGAGCTGGCCACAACTCTGATACCCGCGGCCTACCGCGAGGTTGTGGCGCGGATCGTCTACTTCTTCCAGTTCTACCGGAGAACGTTCGACTACCACGAGCGGCGATACCGCGACGAGGGCGCGGACGAGGAAGCCATCACCGGTCTGGTCTACCGGGCCGCCGATGCGATGCGCCAGCCGTGGGCGGAGCTCCAGCGCGAGGCTTCGAGGGCGGCGGTGGAATGCCTCGGTGACCGGCGAGTGCTCCTGGCTGCCAAGGAGTACACCGAGACCCTGATGGTGCCGTGCATGCTCGACATCCCGCTGAACAACCGCGCCTATCTCAAGCCGCTCGGCTACTCCGGTGACTATCAGGTGATGCTCTATTACTACGCCGACGGCTATGAGGGCGATACCGTTTTCACCAAGGCGATGCACAAGCTGCACATGGAGCATCCCCTCGCCAACGGAGTCAGAACCCGCAAGGACCTGATTATCCGCCAGATGGAGGAGGAGCATCGCAGGGTCATCCGCAGCAGGGGCGAGTCGGCGACGTTTCAGGTGACGAGCCTCGGGTGCGGTCCGGCGAGAGAGGTTTCCGACTTCATCGCCCGCAACCGGAATTGGACCGGCGAAATCATGTGGACGCTCATCGACCAGGAGGAGGAGGCCCTGAGCGTGGCCTACCGCGCCGGACGGCGCGAGCTCAGCACCGGGGACTCGCGGGGGCACCTGGAGCTGCTCAATCTTTCCTTCCTCCAGCTGTTGAGCGAGGGCCTTCCGTTGCGCGATCCGGGTTCGCAGGACCTCATCTACTGCACCGGGCTCTTCGACTACATCCGAGAGGAGAGGGCGCAGACTCTAATCCAGACGATGTACGAGCTCGTCGCTCCCGGGGGGTTGGTCATTATCGGCAATGCGCTGGCGCCGAACGAGCATTTCTGGGCGCCCGAGTTCCTCGGTGACTGGACGATCCTGTACCGGACACGGGACGAGGTTTTCCGTTTGGCCGGCCTGCTCCCCGAAAATACCGACGTGGATGTGATCACCGAGCCCGGGAATGCGTATTATTTCCTGATGGTGAGGAAGAAGTGAGGTGGGCTGAGAGCTTCTCCGAGCGTGAGGTGCGCCTCTCATGCGGACAGGCTCGGCAACGGGAAGGCGGAGATTCGTGGGTGACTTAATTCTCTACGTGGATGATGACGCCTCCAACCTGGTGGTTTTCGAAGCCGCCCTGAAGGGTGAGTTCGAGATCATCACGGCATCGAGCGGTGAGCAGGCGCTCGAGATCTTGAACCGCCAGGAGGTCGCAGTCCTCCTGGTCGATCAGAGGATGCCGGGCATGACCGGCGTGGAGGTCTTCGAGGCTACCAAGGACCTCTACCCGGACACCATCCGTATCCTGATCACGGCCTACTCGGATCTCAAGGACGCGGTCGCGGCCATTAATCGCGGTCGGATCCGTCGCTACCTGCGCAAGCCATGGGACCCGGAGGAGCTGAAGGCCGTGATGCGCGAGTCGCTGGAGGTTTACCAAACGCGGCGGCGAGTCAGGGAGTTGGAGACTCGACTGCTCAACGCCGAGCGCACCTATGCCCTTGGCGTGGTCGCGGCGGGCGTGGCCCACGAGCTGAGGGGCCCACTCTCGGCGATCGTCATGAATGCCGATCTCGCCCGGGCCCACGTCGAGACCATCGCCCACGACCCGAAAACCATCACCGCCCAACAGGAGGGAATCCTCGACGCTGTCCGAAACGCGATTCAGCAAGTGAAGGAAGCGGCGAAGAACGCCGAGCAGATCATCAAAGGAATCGAACTCAGCCACCAACACCGTGACGAGGAGACGACCGCAGATCTCAAGGAAATCGTCGAGCTCACCCTCAAGTTCGTGAGGTCGGCCATTCTCAAGAGCGCCAATTTTTCGGTCGATTTGTCTCCTGTGCCCAGAGTCCAGGGTTCGCCCACCGGGCTGAGCCAGGCGATCACGAATCTGCTCGTCAACGCGATGGAGGCCATGCCCGATCGGCAGCGTCACGAGAACACGATCTCCATCTCCCTCGGTCTCAGCGAGAAGGAGGAGATCGTGGAGCTCGTGGTCAGGGACAACGGGGAAGGGATTCCCGGCCCAATCATCCACCGCATTTTCGATCCGTTTTTTACGACCAAGAATCAGGGCGGCACCGGACTCGGCCTTGCGATCTCCAAGAAGATCGTCGAGGAGGCCGGCGGCGCCTTGTCGGTCGAGGTCGAACCCGGAGAGTCCACGGCCTTCACGATCCTCCTCCCGGTGGCGGGGAAAGAGGGAATGCGGTCCGGAATCAGCCGATCTTGACGGGCACTCTCTGCGGGCCCCAGTCGCCCGGGGCGTCTTCGAAACACCCGGCGCATTGGGCGCCGCAAGCCGTGCAACGCCCGTTGCTTCCGAGGTTCCACGCTGTCAGCCGGTACCAGTTGCGGCCGATGAGCAGCTCGCCGCACTGGTGGCAGTAGGTGCTGCCCCCCGTCTCGTCGACGACGTTTCCCGTGTAAGCGAAGCGAACACCGTTGGCCTGCGCGATACCTCGTGCGCGGGCGAGCGTCGCCACCGGGGTCGGCGGTCGATCGTGGAGCTTGTAGTCGGGGTGGAAGGCGGTGAAATGCATGGGAACGTCGATGCCGAGGTGCTCCACCACCCACCGGGTCATTTGATCGATCTCACGTTCGGAGTCGTTCTCACCGGGGATGAGCAGAGTCGTGAGCTCGAGCCAGACGTCGGTTTCCTGCGCCACGTACTCGAGGCAGTCGAGCACCGGTTGCAGCTCTCCTCCACAGAGGCGTCGGTAGAAGTCCTCCGAGAATGCTTTGAGGTCGATATTGGCGGCGTCCATATGGGCGAAGAACTCTTTTCGCGGCGCCGGAAGAATCTCGCCGGCGGTGACCGCTACTGTGACGATTCCCCGCTCCCGACAGGCGCGGGCGATGTCGACCGCGTACTCGAGAAAAATCACCGGATCGTTGTAGGTGAAGGCGACGCCGCGGCAGCCGAACGCGACGGCGGCCCGGGCGACGCCATCGGGCGAGGCAGTGTCGGCGATTGTGTCGGTTTGGCGCGACTTGGAGATGCTCCAATTCTGGCAGAACCGACAGGCGAGATTGCATCCGGCGGTGCCGAAGGAGAGAACCCCGGTTCCCGGAAAGAAGTGGTTGAGCGGCTTCTTCTCGATCGGGTCGGCGCAGAAGCCGGAGGAGCGTCCGTAGGTCGTGAGGACCACGCCGCCGTCGATGCACCGGCGTACGAAGCAGAAGCCCCGCTGTCCCTCCTTGAGCTTGCACAGACGGGGGCAAAGCTCACACAGAACGCGCCCGTCGGAGAGGGTGCGCCAGTAGCGGCCGAGGACCACGGATTCCATGACACCTCCTTTCACCATTCATGATCCCCTGCACGGAGGAAGTCAACCCGTGCCCGTCTTTGTTTCCGATGTTCGAGCAAGGCGCTTCCGAATTCAGTGAGGCTTGCGATCATGATTTCTTCGGTCGAGATCGGGAGCGAGTCCCCATGAAACAGCTCGCGATCATCCTCGCAGTCTTTGGCGTAGCGGCGTTG
>JBGMRN010000008.1:39562-41272 GCA_048061535.1 Thermoanaerobaculales bacterium
TCCCGCTGACTTCCCCGAACCCGATTCGAATCCCGTTCGCCTCGCAATGCCCGCGCATGATCACGGTGTCGTTGTCGGCCAGGAACTTGCGGGTCTCGCCGTTCAGTAGCTCGATCGACTCGGTCCCGCGCCAGCTCAGCTCGAGCATCGAGCCTCTTTCCTGCTTCTCGGGTCCGCTGATGGTTCCCGATGCCAGGAGATCGCCCGGCCGGGCGTTGCAGCCGTTGACGGTGTGGTGGGCGATCTGCTGGCAGACGCTCCAGTATATGTACTTGAAGTTGGAAGTTGCGATGCGCTCGGGCGCCGCCGTCGTCTCCGACTGCAGCAGCACCTCGAGACGGATGTCATAAGCGCAGTCGCCGGGGTTTTGCAAATAGTCGAGCGGCACCGGGTCGTCCTGCGCGGGCCCCGCGCAGCGGAAGGGCTCGAGCGCGTCCAAGGTCACCACCCAGGGTGAGATCGAGGTGCCGAAGCTCTTGCCCAGGAAGGGACCCAACGGGACGTACTCCCATTTCTGGATGTCGCGCGCCGACCAGTCGTTGACCAGCACCATGCCGAAAATGTGATCTGCTGCGTTGGCGATCGGGATCGGCTCGCCGAGGGCATTACCGGGCCCGACGAAAAAACCCATCTCGAGCTCGAAATCCATCAGCCGGCTGGGACCGAAGCTGGGGGTTGCAGCATCTTCCGCCTTGGATTGGCCCATCGGTCGGCGGATGTCGGTACCACTGACCACCACCGAGCTCGCGCGGCCGTGGTAGCCCACCGGCAGGTGGAGCCAATTGGGCTGCAGTGCGTTTTCGGGGCCGCGAAACATCACGCCGACGTTGGTGGCGTGCTCGCGTGAGGAGTAGAAGTCGGTGTAGTCGCCGATGGCTGCCGGGAGCAGCATTTCGACTCTCGCCATGGCGTGGAAGGCGGTGTCGCGCAGCCCGGCGTCGTCGCGCAGGGCAGGTTCGTCGAAGCGGAGCAGCCGGGTCAGCACCTCTCGAGCTTCCCGCCAAGCGGGGCGGCCTGCGGCCATGAAGGCGTTGAGTGTCGGCTCGCGAAAAACCGCGCCGTCCCCGAGCTTCGCGCCGGCGAGGATCCCGTTTTCGGCGAGCACCGCGAGATCCAGGACCTGCTCGCCGATCGCCACGCCGATCCTCGGCTCGGCTTCAGCGTCAGGCCTGAAAACCCCGTAGGGAAGGTTGTGGATGGGGAAGTCGGATCCGGCGGGGATGTCGACGAAGGACCGAAGCTCCGGGTCGGGTCGGGTCATGGTAGAGAAATCTCCTTGTTTGATACGGCCAGTCGATCGAGACCGCGCAGCTCGTCGCGCGGTTCCTCAAAGGTGTCCGCGATCACTCGTTTTCCCACGGATTCCCGGGCATCGCGATTTTTTGCGACTCCGTCTCGGAGAATGTATCACCGCCCGAGCCCAGAGACTCCGCCTTGGCGATCTGGTCTCTGCTCAGGGTGTTGACGATTTTGATGGCGAGCATTCCGATGGCGAAGAGGACGAGAGTAATGCCGGCGTCCACCCCGTTCACGGCGATCCAGATCGCGGTCTCGTCGGCCTGGCTCTGCAAGACGGCAATCACCGAGAACGCGAAACCGGCGACCACCCATCCGGCCCACCAGACGTTCATCAGACCTCGGCGGTCCGGACCGCCGGGCGGCCTGCTCCAGAGCGCGATCCGCCGCATGCTGATGAGGGGCACGAACAGG
>JBGMRN010000009.1:0-36275 GCA_048061535.1 Thermoanaerobaculales bacterium
ACTCGTTCCATAGGCGTTTTTCGCTGATGATCTGGTCGCCGAACTCGCGCTCGGCGAGTTCGTAGCCCCACTTCGCGAACGAACCTTCGGTGAACTTCATGATGTTGCCCTTGTGGACCAGGGTGACCGAAGGGAGGTTCCGGTCCACCGCCCACTGCAGGGCCTTGCGCACCAGCCGCTCTGTGCCGAAGGTGGAGATGGGCTTGACTCCGATCCCGGAGTCGGCCCGAATTTCGCGGCCGGTTTTCTCTTTGATGAGGGCGATGATTGCTGTGGCCATGTCGCTTCCGCGCTCGAAGTCGTGGCCCGCGTACACATCCTCGGTGTTCTCGCGGAAGATGATGAAATCGACCTTGTCGGCGTACTTGTTGGGGGAGGGGACGCCTTCGAAGTAACGGATCGGACGCACGCAGGCGAAGAGATCGAGGTGCTGCCGAAAGCGCACGTTGATCGATCTGAAGCGTGGGCAGACGCTGTCATCGTGACCGCAGCTGTCACACGTGCCCTCGTGGTTCTGTTGGTGGGCACAGTTGAGGCAGACGTGGGTCTCCTCGCCGATGGGGGTTGTGAAGGGTCCCTTGATGGCGATCTTCAAGTGACGGATCACTTCGACGGTCTCATCGGGGAATTCGCTGCCGTAGTGATGCAGACCCTCGAGACCCGCGTACAGCGGGCACCACGCGATCACCCGCCAGCCGCCATAGGCCTTGGCGACCGCGGCATCGACCACCTCCTGCATCACCGGGGTAATGTCGAGACCGATGCCGTCGCCCCGTAGAGAGCCGATGATCGGGTTGTCGCCGATGACCAGACGTCCGTCCTTGAAGTCGATGAGGTCGCCCTCGGGAATACTCACTTCCTTGAATTGGACCACGAATTGCCTCCAGGCTGAATTGCGACCCCGAGACTGGGATGGCGGACCGCGGCGGCATAATACGCAAGGTGCACGGATTTGTCACCCTTCCCGGCGGAGCTGGAACCAAAAAGGCTCCGGTTCCACCGGGAGTTACCGGCAGTTAACTCCAATATCTCACGCCGTCACACAGCATCTCACGGGTCCCGTTATGCGATGTGGTGAGATATGCAGGTAGAGTACTCGGGTGAGAATTCAGCAGAGGCTCCTGGTGGGGGCGACGTTGATTCCGCTGGCCGCCATCAGCGCCTGCCTGGGGCCGGTTCGCCACGTCGGCGATGTGGAAGAAATCCGGGCCAACGGGGAACTCCGGGTGGTCGTGCGCCCCGGGTTTTCTGCCGCTGCCCGGCGGCCAAATCACCGAATCTCCGAGACAAACCTGCTCCGCCAGTTGGCCGCGCGCCTCGGTGTCCGCATCCGCTGGATCGAGGTCGGTCGCCACGACCAGATCCTCGCAGCTCTCAGGGAAGGGGTCGCCGATATCGCGGTATCAAGGTTTTCCCCATCCTCGCTGTTGGGTGACAACTTCGCAGCCACGGCCGCGGTCGATTGGGTCGAGGACCTTCTGATTTCGGGGCCGAACTCGGGGGTCGTCGATCTCGATTCGGCGCGCGGCGGAACGGTGCGTCTCCATCGATCGGGAATGAGCGAGATCATCCTTGCCTCCCTCCGCGCCGAAGGCCTGGATTTCGAGGATGTCCCCGAGGAAGTCACCCTCGAAGAGATCCTCGAACGCGTTCGGCTCGGAAGGTATCCTCTCGCCTTGATCGACAGCGGAATCTCCGACGAGGCGCGCGCCTCCGAGGAGATGAACATCCTGGGACCTCTCGCCGAACGTCGGGCTCTCGTGTGGGCGGTGCGGAAGGCCAACCCACGGCTCCGCCTCGCGGTTGACGATTTTCTCTTCGCGGAGAAGGTGCTCTCCCGAGAGTCGAGGACCACGGCCTGCAGGGATCTCAAGCTCGTTCGGCAGGCGGGAGTCCTGCGCCTCATCACCCGTAACTCGCCGACGACGTGTACGGTTGAACGTGGTGGTCTCGAGGGATTCGAGTATGACCTGGGTCTGAGCTTTGCACGCAGTCTCGGGGTACGGCTTGAGCTTTCGATTCCACCTCCTGGGGTGGAGCCGATGGATTGGCTCGAGATGGGGTATGGCGACGTTGCCGCCCTCCATGAACCGATCTCGCCCAAGGACGAGGGACGCTTCTTGGTCAGCTTTCCTTATCGAACGGTGGACCTGGTGAGCGTGGTCTCCACCCGAACGAACTCGCCGGCCGGTGTGGAGGATCTGATCGGAGTGAGGGTGGCTGCATCAGGTCCCGTTGCCGAGATCTGCCGTTTGTTTCCTTTGCGGGCGCCGATATTAGCGGCCGCTCCGACAGTGGGCGCCGACGCCTTCACCGCCATCCTCGAGGTGGCTCGCGGACGGGCGCCCGTGGCGGTGGTGGACCAGGACACGGCCAGGATAGAGCTCGCCAACCGCACGGACCTGAAGCTGGGGGCGACGGTAGTGCCCATGGTCGATCTCGTGTGGGTTCTCAACACCATTGCTCCGGAGCTTCACCGCCAGGCCAATAGTTTTCTTCGCCAGGGGCGGAAATCCGGGCTGATACGCCAACTCGTGCTCAGCAACCTGGGATCCTGGCGTCCCCACGTCCCCCTCCGGCTTCCCCCTATCCCTGAGAATGCCCTCACTCCGTACGACGAAGTCCTGCAGTGGGTTGGTCGGCGGTACGAGATCGACTGGCGCCTACTGGCTTCACTGATGTACGAGGAATCGCGGTTCGACCCCGACGCCGTGGGGCCGGGAGGCTCAGCCGGGCTGTTTCAGTTGATGCCGTTCACCTGGAGAGAGCTGGGAGTCGAGGATCCACACCACCCCTACGAAGCCGCCGAGGCGGGAGGGCGGTACCTTCGGCAGTTGATGGACAAGTTCGCCGACCTGCCGCTGCCCGACCGCGTGGCGATGGCCATCGCTTCATACAATGTGGGTCCCCGCCATGTTTTTGATGCCCGTCGCCTCGCCCGCGAGATGAGCTTCGACCCAAACCGGTGGGCGGGTTCGGTCGAGACGGCAATGGTGATTTTGGACGATCCGGAGGTCGCGCGCAGGTTTTCGGCAGGGGTCTGCCGATGCCGGCGCGCGGTCGGATACACCCGTCGGATTCTCCACCGCTACAGTGCCTACACCGAGCAGTTCCCACCCGCCTAAATTCACATCGCGAGCGGTTTTGCCGCTCGCGATGTGAATCTATATGTTGTTGTTCTGAAACATGTCGCGGAGAGAGAGAAGGATCTTGGCGAAATTCACCTCTTTGAGGAACTCCTGCAGCTCGCCCTTGGCAATGCCGGCGCTCGTCTTCTTGTCGACCTTGGAGATCACGTCATAGAACTCGGAGAGGGGTTGCATGCCGAACCGTGAGAAGTTGAGCTCGTACCAATCGTGGGCGGTGACCTGTTCCCAGACGAGGGGCGCCGGGATCACGTCATCGGTCCAAATACCTTCAGCGATCGCCGTCACCTCGCGGTATAGCTGTCGCAGCACCGCGGCATGATTATTGTCGTCGAGCGCTCTCGCGAGCTTTTTCGGCCCGCCTTCAAATCCGCCGTTATCCTCGTCCGTCGGCGCATCGCTCTCCGGCTCCGGTGCGGGTGTGGGTTTCGGCTGGGGCTCTTGCTCCTGCCGGTCACCTTGACCTGCCGAGGTTTGCACTGGCCGTTTCGGCGGCCCGGGCTTCATATCCTCCACCGGTTTGACGACCGAAGCCTCGACGGCTGTGACGTTGCCGTCCTCATCCTCGGTCAGCTCGACCGCAATCGGCGCCGAAGACGGTTTCCCGCTTCGCTTCCCAGGGGTTCCGGCTGCCGGCCGGATTTCGGATGCAGGATCTCCCACGGCCCGCTGGGTGTTCTCCTTTTTCCTCATCGCTCTTCTGAATCGGAGGTGAAAGGTGCCGAGAAAGGAAAGCTCGGTCTCGCTGATCGGGCGGGTTCGCCCGAGCTTAGCTCGCATGACCTCCAGCTCGAGAAAGCGGGCATGCAGCAGGGCGGCGCTGGGGGCCAAACCCAAAATCCCCGGAAAGGTCTCTGCGTTTTCCTCGAGGATCTCGAGAAGATCAGGAAAGACCGCATAGTCCATGACTTGTTGATATTGGCTCTCGTACCAATCGATCGCCTGCTCACGTTCCTTGGCCGCAACAAGTCGATCGAGAAGGCCCTCCGGGAGGCCGTCCTGATACCAGGTGCTGCCGTACTTCGCTTCCAAACCGTTCTTCACCGTTTCGCGCAGCTCGGTCAGGACCTCGGCAACGATTCGATAGGCATCGATGTTCTGTTCCAGCCACTCCATGTCTCTCATCTCCCGCCTGCGAGCATCCCATTTCGGGCGAGGTTAACACGGCCGGATTCAAAAGATCACTATCTCACCAGTTTCCTGCTGCAGGCGGCGATCAGCCTCCATTGAACAGGGCGGCGAAATTGGGGATCTCCGGACTGTCCTCGATCAGGAACACGTGGCAGTTCTCGCAGTCCATCGGGATCGAATACTCACCATCGGCGGTCGCCAACTCGTCATCGTGGCAGCGCCAACATCCCGGGGAATCGTCGTGGCCGATGTGGTTCGGATGAGTCTCCCAGTTGGTGTCCATCTCCGGGAAAACCACCTTGCCGTATGCCAGGGCCGCTGATTCTGCGCCCTGCCGCACCAGGTCCGGTTGGCCTGCGGCGATTTCGGGATACTCGGTCTGGTAGAACTCGAGGATCGTCTCGCGGACCGCGTTCACGCCCGCGCTGTGTGTCTCATAGTCACCCTTGATCGCGGCGACAGCTTGGCGTTTGAAGTATGGCAGATCCGCCAGCTCGGGATGGGTGTCGAGGATCCAGTCGAGGCCCTTGCTGGGTACGAAAAAATCGTGGGTGGGTCGGTTGTGACAGTCGATACAGTCCATGATGCGGGCGTTCGCAATCTCCTCGTCGCTCGGAAGGTCCTCACCATCGCGGCTGTAGGTTCTTACGCTGCCGTCGGGCGTGGTGAGCTCGACCCAGGTGATTTCCTCCCTGGTGTTGTCGGCCGAAACATACCGGATGCGGTTGTCGGAGTAGATGTGCCACCAGTGGATGCCGCCGTGGCGTCCGGTGTCGAGACTGCCGCCGCCGGTCTTGAGGAGCATAGCTGTGTAGGACGGGGTGTTGGTCTCATCGCTGGCGTACCGCGAAAAAACCCTCAACTTGTCACCGTGATGTTTGTTGGGCCAATGGCACTGCTCACAGGTTTCACGTGCCGGACGCAGGGTGTGGAGCGGAGTCGTGATGGGACGCTGGTAGGTGCCGATGGCGGTGTGCCACACCTGGCGGAGTCCGTCGAGCTTCGATTTGACGAACCATGAGGCGCCGGGACCGATGTGGCAGTCGACGCAGGCCACCCGCGAATGCGGCGAGTCCTGATACGCCGCGAACTCGGGCTTCATGATGGTGTGGCAGGTTTCGCCACAGAACTCGACCGTCTCCATCTCCTCGACGGCGCGGAACGACGCGACTCCCAAGATCAGAGTGTTGAGGATAGTCAGACCGATGATGATGATCGCCACCCGACGCAACCGTGAGTCGTTGAAATCAAGCCGCGGGTAAGCCGTGAGCTCGGCCTCGGTAGCTCCAGCCTTGATCAACCTGCGACGCCGGCGCCACATCCCGATTGGGATCTCGATCAGTCCGAGGACGAAAACCATCGGCATGACCACGTAGGCGAAGAGCCCGATGTACGGGTTGTCGAGCCCTCCCCATAGCTGGGCGACGATGAAAACAATGATGAGAAGACCGGAAAGAGTGGTGAGGACGACACCGGCGATGGTGAGCCCGTTGTTGGCGTAGTTGAAGAGTCTTCCGAAATACTTTTCTCGATTCTCGCTGCTGGGTGCCATGGGACCTCCAGGGACCTTTCGCTCCGCGCGGGCGGGATACTATCACTTGAGGATTGTATGCGCAACAACTCAAATGATACTTGGCTGACTTCAGAGAAGTTCGGAAATACCGAAGAAAGTTTCTGAAATTACAGATAGTTAAACCTTGATGAAATTCAAATTTCACGAATCCCATTCTCAAAAACAACCTGTTGATGAGCTTGTAATTTTCTTCACATGACGTTAAGGTCCCTGTCGTGCCCGGGGCATCTCCGGGGTTGGAGGACTTTCATGCGGGATTGCGTCCAGTGGGTTTTGACCTCGAAACACAGGAGCCGTTGGCTGGCGGCGTTGTGTTCCGGGTTGGTCATTGGTCTGTCCACGATTCCCCTGGCAGCCCAGGACAACGCAGACTGTCTGATGTGCCACGAAGACCCCGAGCTGGTCGGAGAGTTGGGCGGCGTCGAGGTGTCGGTCTTTGTAGATCCCAAGGCCTTTTCCTCCTCGGTCCACGGCGAGTTCGGATGTATCGACTGCCACGGCGCCCTGGATGGCGTCGAGCTCCCGCACGACGAGGAACTCGAACCTGCCGATTGCGCCGGGTGCCATAGTGATATTTCCGAGGAGCTCGCCGCGGGGCCGCATGGGGCGTGGGCAGAGGATCGCAGCTCGCCGGCGGCCAGTTGTGTCAACTGCCACGGAACTCACGACATTCTTCCTCCCGGCGATCCGGCCGCAGCAACCGGGCCGCTACTGTCGTCGGGGCTTTGCGGTCGCTGTCATGTCAGGGAGGCCCGCCAAGTCGGAAAGGGCGCTCACGGAGGAGGACCGAGAGGTATTCCCAAAGCGAGCTGCGTGGATTGCCACAGCGGCCATGCCATGACGCCACCCAAGGGGGAGAATGAGGAGGTGGCGATTTGCGGTACCTGTCACCCTCGACAGGCCATGGAGCATCGCCGGAGTTTTCACGGCCAGGCTGCGACCAGGGGGGATGACCTCGCGCCGAGCTGCGTCACCTGCCACAAGCACCATGCGATTCTACCGCACACCGATCCCGCATCGCCGACCAACAACGTGAACGTTCCGATTCTGTGCGGGACGTGCCACCATGAGGGATCCCAGGTCTCGATCACGCACGACATCCCTCAGGACCGTATTCTCGAAAACTACTCGCTCAGCATCCACGGCGAAGGCCTGTTCAAGAAGGGCCTCAGGGTCACTGCCGTATGCACATCGTGCCACACGTCGCACGACATCCTGCCGCATACCGATCCGAGATCGAGCATCAGCCGCGACAACGTTGCCGCCACATGTACCGTATGTCACTCGCGCATCGAGGAAGTGCACATCAAAGTGGTCGAAGGGCGGCTATGGGAGGAGAAACCCCACCAGATCCCCTCGTGCGTGGAATGTCACCAGCCCCACAAGATCCGACGCGAGGCGCTGACGGCGCTGGGGGCCTCGAATCGAAACTGCTTCCGCTGTCACGCGGATCCGGAGCTGGAGATCGAACTGGACGGCGAAGCCATCTCGCTTTTCGTTGAGGAGAGTGCCTTCAATATCGGGGCACACGCCGGGGTGGCGTGTGCCCAGTGCCACTCGCAGGTCACACCGTCAAACGAGCGGGCGTGTGACACCATCACCCAGCCGGTGGACTGCAGCACGTGCCACGCGGAACAGTCCCAGTTCTACCGGCGGAGCACCCACGGCACCCTGTTCGCCGCCGGCGACTCGGATGCGCCTTCCTGTCTCGACTGTCACGACAAGCACGCCACCGCGAGCCGGCGCCTGCCGTCCTCGCCGACGTATCCGCGGAACGTCCCCGACCTCTGTGGAAAATGCCACCGCCAGGGTGAGAAAGCGGCGAAGAGGATCGACTCCACGGTCAGCGACATCGTCGGCAGTTACGTGATGAGCATTCACGGCAAAGGTCTTGTAGAAGCAGGATTGGTGGTCTCGGCGACGTGCACCAATTGCCATACCGCCCACATGGAACTCCCTGCCGACGATCCGGAGTCCTCGGTCAACAGCACGAACGTCGCCGAGACCTGTGGGACCTGTCATCACGGGATCGAGGAGACCTTCCGGACGAGCATCCACTGGCCGGGAAACGCAGATACCGACCGTGAGCTTCCAACCTGCGAGAACTGCCACACAGCGCACACTATTTCCCGTACCGATGTCGAGGGCTTCCGTCTCGCGATGATGAACCAGTGCGGCCGTTGCCACACGTCGGAGGCCGAGACCTTCTTCGACACATACCACGGAAAGGTCTCGCGCTTGGGCTCCGAGGGTGCTGCGAAGTGCTACGACTGCCACGGCACCCACAACATCTTACCGCCCATCGATCCCAACTCCACCCTCAGCCACGACAACGTCGTGGGCACGTGTGCGACCTGCCATCCGGGCGCTCACCGCCAGTTCGCCGGCTATCTCACCCACGCCACCCACCACGACCCCGACAAGTACCCGTTCCTCTTCTACTCCTTCTGGTTCATGACCGCCCTGCTGGTGGGAACGATGACCTTTGCCATGATCCACACCTTGGCTTGGTTGTGGAGACTGCTGCGCACCCGCGACAAATGGGAGTTGCACAAGAAGGCGCCCGCCGGGCGCCTCTATGAGAGATTCAGCCGCGTCCATCGGACGATGCACCTCGTAATGCTGCTCTCCTTCTTTACCCTCGCCCTCACCGGTATGACTCTGAAATTCTCGTACATGGGCTGGGCTGTTCTGCTGTCGAGAGTGTTGGGCGGATTCGACACCATGGGAATTCTGCACCGGATCGCGGCCCTGGTCTTGATCGGCCTCTTCGCCTTCCACCTACGTCAGGTTTGGCTGGCGCGAAAGGACTCCGGCAAGGGCTGGTTCGCATATATTTTCGGTAAGGAAACCCTGATGTTCAACCTCACCGACTTCCGGCAGATCGGGGAGTCGGTCAAGTGGTTTCTGGGTCGCGGGCCGAGACCCCACTACGGTCGCTTCACCTACTGGGAGAAGTTCGACTATTTCGCGGTTTTCTGGGGAGTGTTTGTGATCGGTTCCACCGGTCTGCTGCTCTGGTTTCCTGAATTCTTTACCAGATTTCTGCCCGGCTGGTCGGTCAACGTCGCGACCATCATCCACTCCGATGAGGCGCTGCTTGCGGTGGCCTTCATCTTCACGATTCACTTTTTCAACACCCACTTCCGTCCGGACAAATTTCCGATGGATCCGGTGATCTTCACCGGCCAGGTATCGCTCGAAGAACTCAAGCACGACAAACCGGGCGAGTACGATGAACTGATGGCGAGCGGGAGCGCCGAGGAGATCGAGGCGAAGCTGGTGGATCCCTTCCCGAAACGGGGCGAGCGGGCGCTCAAGGTCTTCGGTTTCATCGCCCTCGGTATCGGACTGAGCCTGGTCGCTCTAATCGTTTACGCGATGCTCTTCGGATATCGATGAGGGTCTTGGAGAGCACGCCGCTGCGTGCTGGTCAGCGCTGACGCTCCCAAGAAGGTCAGCGGCTCAGGGTTCGACCGGAGAGCTTGCTGCTCCGTTCTCGTGCCCCAGGGAACGGACGAGGCCGGCGTGGCGGCGCTCCACCGCGAAACCCATGCGGTAGAAAAACAGGGGGCGGAAGAAGCCGGTTGTGAGCGATCGATAGCCCGCGGTTCGCAGGCGGTTGCAAAGTTCCTCGACGAGGGCGCTGGCGATGCCCCTGCCCTGGAACCGCTCGGCCACGACGACCTTGTCCATATGGGCCGTGTGGGCCTCCGGCTGTTCCTCATAAAAGAGCCCTCCGATGAGGTTGCCGCGGTCGCCTATTGCCACCAAGAAGCGGTGTTCCGGCCGGAATTGGACCTGCAGCTTGGCGGCGAGGAAAAGCCGGTGGAGCCGGCCCACCTCTTTTGGGCTGAGGGCGTGGCGAATCCGGTACGGATAGCCTTCCGCGTCCTCGCGGGTGACTACCATCTCGCTCTGCCGGGTCCCGCCGGCGGCCGCAGCCACGAACTCGGCCTCATCCTCCGGCCGCAGGTATGGGTAGGAGAGCCGGGCGAGAAAGTAGTCTTCCTCGGGTTCAAGGCGAAGGTGCGCTCGAAGGTCGGCAACCGCCGCGCTGAGGTCATCCGGCGCGAGCTCGGCATTTCGAAGGCGGGCGATCACCTCGTCGAGACCCTCGGCCAGCACCCCGGATCCGCCGCGGAACACCGTCTCACGGAAGAACCTGGCACGCGCTTCGGGATAGCTTGCCTGCAGATCCGCGAGTCCGTACGTACCGAAGATTTCGTGCAGGGTCCGTGCGCGCGCGGTCAGAGTGGCATCCGGGTTGAGGCGCTCCCACCGCCGGAAGCGCTTGGCGGCGAAGAACAACCGGCGGGGGAGGAACCCCCGTCGCCCCACCGATTCTAAAAAGGCCACGAGGGACTCTGCCATCTCGCAGTCGGTTTCCCGGGTTGCGGCGAGAACCTCGTGAAGATGGTCGATCCCCTCCTGCTCGCCGACGATCTCGAGTACCGCGGAAAACAGCGTGTCCCAGCCAACGAGGTTCCGCAACTCGGTGTGTTCGGTTTCGACGGGGGTGATGAAGTTGTTGTGGAACGATCGGAGCATTCCCAACACCGATCGGAAGGGCCCGCGCGAAGAAATCGAGACCAGGCGTGCGCCGGTGTGGTAGTCGTGCAAAGGGACAATTACGTTTGCCGGTGAAGGATCTTCAACCACGAGCCGGCGGCCGGTACGGTTCCAGAAGTCGACGTAGGCGCTGAGGGCGGCCCAGGCGGCGAACGGCCACCAACCCGTGAGGCGATCAGGGTCTTTCCCTCGCCTGGCGAGTCGGCGCAGCGCATGGTCGAGGGTCTCACCCGGGATGAACTCCTCGGTCCAGAGACCATGCTCGGGCCAGGCGCCTCCAAAGACCTCGACGACGGGGCCGGGTCCTCTGGCCTCGCTGCACACGATGAGCCAGTCCACCTCCTCTTGAGCGGCCTCCGGTGAAAGATCGCGATTGAGGTTGAGCGCGAGATCGAGCTGATCACGCACACGGGTTCTGATCGCCATCCGAAAGACCGACTTGCCGTGAGAGGAGCCGAGCAAACGAACCCACACACCACCGGGCAGGATGTCTTCGAGACGAATGGTCGGCCCACCTCCAAACAGAACCGCGGCTTCACGGATGATTGGAGTTGTGCGCAGAGCCAACAGGAGGCGCTCCCTGGCTTCCTTGTCCACCTCGTCGGCAAAGGCGACCACGTCCTCCCACCGATACTCGAGCCCGGTCTCCGGATCCACAGCCACCCTGGAGGAGGCGCCGAGCCAGGCTCGGAAGTCCTGGGCGAGTCGCGCCCGGGCCGCCACCGCCAACTCCCGAACCCGAGTGCTCGGTGCGGTGATTGACGAGCGCGTAAAAAATCCGCGGAGCTGCCGGTAGCGACTGGGGTGGGAGGCCCCGTAGCTGGCAAGAAAATCGAAGAGAGCGGAGAGATTAGGATCGGGCGGGTCGCTGGGACCGCGGCCCCGGTCTTCGGCCTCGTCGATGAAGGCCGCAATCTGCTCGGGAAGAAGGTCTTTGTCCGCGAGGACTGAAATTGTCTCCGAGTCGAGAAGCCGTTCTCCTTGATCGAGGAAGCAGGTCAGGGTTTGGCGGTACCGCTCCTCGATTTCGGCCGTGGCGAGGACCTGGAACGCGCGTCGCTGGACGAGCGGGGACCTCGAAGCCACGGCTCGGCGGAGGATTCGCAGGGTCTGTTCGGAAAGATCTCCGTCGTCCAGATCGAGGATGTGGTCGAGGATTCGGACGGCGGCGATCGCGTCTTCATGGTCCTCGGATGCCAGCAGGAGCGCTGCGCGATGGAGATCCAGAAGATCGACCCCCTGGCGGTGGAGGAGAGCCGGCGCCTCGTCGCGGTCACTGATTCTCGGTTTGTAGGGCCCGACCCTCCGCACCCAATCCGCAGAAAGGCTTCTTCGACGGCGCCGATCGCGCTGGGCGGGAAGAAGCGGGGCGAACCCGACCAACTCTTCATTGCCGAGCCAGAGCCGAGGTGTGGCGAGGAGGTGGCCGAGATCGATGGCGCGTCGGTTTGGGCGGTAAACGGCCGCACCGATCCGGACACACTCGTCGTCGTCGCGAACCACGGTGAGCTCGGTGTTGTGGGAGGCAAGCTGCAACCGATCGCCGTCGACGAGCAGCTCTTGTGCGGTAATCCCGAGCGCCTGGAAAAACCAGTTGGGCACCGTCACCTCCGCTCCTCCGACCTTGATCGTGGTCCGCCGGTACAGGAGGCGAATCTGGTCGGCGAAGGAGCGCTCGATCGCCTTTCGGCGGAAGGTCCCCTTTGCAGTCAGCTCGCCGTGCTCGGCATCGAAATCCCGGTCGATGACGGCAAAGTCGACGATCCGCTCGTAGGGGGCGAGGAATGAGTTTGCGCTCACGACCAGCGATCGGAAATGGGTTTTGATCTCATCGGAGTCGAGCGCATCGAAGTCGACGTCCTCGAAGTCCGGATCGGGAAAGATGAGGGCGGTGTTGTACTCCCGGTGGTCACCGACAAGAAAGACGCGACCAACGGACGCGAAGTCCCGAAAGAGGTTCTCGATCTTCTGCGGGGCGATGGTCTGGCCGCTGATGTTCTTGTAAATCTCCTTCTTCCGGTCGACGATTCGGAAGAAACCGTTTTCATCCCGCTCCATCAGATCTCCGGTGTGGAACCAGCCGGCTTCGTCGAAAGAATCGACGCCGTTGGGAGGGTCGAGATAACCCTGCATCACATAGGGACCACGGATGATGAGCTCTCCGTCGTCAGCAAGGGTTGCCTCGATTCCCGGAAGAGGTGGGCCGAGCGAGTCCTCCTCGTACTTCCCGGGGGGTGTCATGGTGATTCCGCCGGTGGCCTCGGTCATGCCGAACCCACTCATCACCTCGAGGTTGTGGCTTTGGAAAAAGCGAAAGATGTCGGGGTCGAGGTAGCCCGCAGCGGAGAGTCCCCACCGGAGCCCGGGGCCGACCACACGGCGCAGAGCGGAGTCGATTTCCACATCATCGGCCGTCTCCACGTCGACCCTCTGGCGCACCTGCTCGTAAAGCTGCATCCATTTCATTGGAATGCTGATGAGCACGGTGGCCTCGAGCTCGCGCATTTGGGCGGTCAGCGTTTCGATGCTCGGGTTCTCGGCGAAACAGTAAACGGCGCCCCAGAAGACACAACCTGTCATTTCGAGGAATCGGCCGAAGGTGTGAAACAGTGGAAGATAGCAGAGGAAGCGGTCGTCTTCACCGATCTCCGGCAGGGCGAGAGCACGGGCGAAGCGCTTGTATACGATGTTTCGCTGGGAGAAGCAGATTCCCTTGGGGGTTCCGGTCGTTCCGGAGGTGTACATGATCGTGGCGAGGTCATCAATCTTCTGCGCCCTGCGGCGGCCGGCGAGGGCCTCCGGGGAGAAATCGGAGGCTCGTGCCAGAAGGTGCTCGAAATCCGCAACCCCTCGTCCGGGGGAGGCGATGGGACGAAGGCAGAAGATCTCTCCAAGGCCCGGGAGACGGTCGCGGACGTTGAGTACTTTCTGCAGCTGCTCTCGATCGGATACGAACAGAGTGCCGACCTTTGCGTGGTCGAGGATATAGGCGACATCGGTTTCGGTGGCGGTGGCCGGAATCATGACGTTGACGATTCCGGAGCTCAGACAGGCGAGATCCAAGAGCACCATTTCGAGACTGTTGGCGGATAGGATGGCCACCGTCCGGTTCTCTTCGCCGGCGGTCGCAGCGAGGAGGCTGCGCGCGATGAGGTCCACGCGTCCCGCGGCCTGGCGCCAGCTGACCGTCCGACTGGACCCTTTGGCAGGGAGTCGAAAAAGGGTTCGCTCACCGTAGCCCGCTGCGCGCTGGGCGAAGAGTTGGCCAAAGGTAAAGTGCGAGCACTCGACGAGATCGCGTATGTGCGCTGCCCATTTTTCGGTGGCGCCGGCCTCGGAGATTCGGCAGAGGAGCCGGCTGCGCCGGAGAACGTCGAGAAGCTGCCAAGCGACTTTCCGCATCTCGATCTGGGTATCGGAAGCGCCGCTACCTAACCTCTCGGCACAGCGTTCCACGAGGAGTTCGAGCGTTCCGAGTTCTAGGTGCGCGAGCATTGGGTCGCCTGCTCGGCGGTCCGCCAACAGGGCGATCGCTGCCGAGTCCTTGTCGGCCGGGTTCTCCCTGGATTCTGGACCAACGGCGATCAGGTCGGCGAGGCGGCGGGCGCCCTCATCTGGAGGCAGCTCCCGAAGATCGTCGAAAAACCTACTCACCAGATTCTGTTGCGAGGGCAGCGGGGCGACTGGGTCAGACGAATCTTCAGTCATCAACAACTAGACGGGCAATCCAGCCGTCGCGGTAGTCGACGATCTGCCATCGCAGACCAAGGTACGAAAAATCGAGACCGATTTGGGGTTCCTCTGCGAGGTACAGCATGAGATGGTCGGTTGAGTCGCGGTCCCAGTCGGTGTTGAAGAGCTGCCTTCGACAGCAGGTCTGCGTTTCCTCCTGACGCTCAAAAAGCCACGGTTGCGTGGTTTCAAGCGCGTGCTCGTCGAATAGAATCCGCGGCGCCATGACGACATTGTACCTCGCTTGTACACCCTTGGGGCCGAACGACTACAATGAACCGCCGTTGGGTAGGCGAACTGGAGGTAGAGATGATCGAAACTCGAGATCTGCAGACCTGGGCGGGCTTTCTAGTCGACCATTCGCTCGGCGGCATCACCGCATCCGACCGCGTGATGATCAAGGGCGAGCGTGTGTGCTGGCCGCTGATCTCGGTACTCGAGCAGAGGGTCATCGAAGCCGGTGGAGTGCCCGATGTCTTCCTCGTTCCGCCCAACAACGATCGCGGTCGGGCGTGGTCGGCGGCGATGGGTCGGGCCGGCAGCAAGGATCAGCTCGAGGGGATTCCGGACTGGCACCGCCAACGGTATGAGAGCATGACCAAATACATCGAAGTACTGGGCGCCGAAGATCCCGCTCAGTTCATGGGTTTGACACCGGAACAGTCTCAGTCTCTGGCGGCGGCGGACCGGGCGTTTGCGGACATCAGGTTGTCCAAGCCGTGGGTGATCACCTTGTTTCCGACCGCTGCTGCTGCCGAAGTGGAGGGGATCGGCTTCGACGTGTACGAGCAGTTCATTGTCGGCGCCTCGACCATCGATCCGCGGCCGCTTCTTGCTGCGGAGGAGCGTCTGGCTCCAATCTTCGAGCGAGGCCGGAAGATCCGGATCGTCACCGAACACCCTGCAGACGGGCGGGAGTTGACGCTCGAGCTCGACATTTCTCAGGGGAGGCCCGTACTATCCTATGGGTTGCGCAACTTTCCCGACGGAGAGATTTTTACCAGCCCCGACGCCAGGAGCGCCGAGGGTGAGATTTTCGTGGATCTGCCGGTGAACTATGGCGGCAACGACATCAGTGGGATCTTTTTGCATTTCGAAGAGGGACGGATTACAGAGTATCGGGCTGAAAACGGCCACCAACACCTGGCCGCGATCATCGAAACCGATGACGGTTCGCATCGTCTCGGCGAGGTGGCGCTGGGCATGAACCCCGGCCTCGACAGGGTGCTCAAGCATCCGCTCTTCGTCGAGAAAGTGGGGGGGACCCTCCACATCGCCATCGGCGCCAGCTACGAAGACTGCTTTTTCGAGGATGGGGGCACCGGCGAAAACCAGGCCGCAGTCGAGGACCTCGTCAAAATGGGTGTTCTCAACCGGTCGGCTCAGCATGTGGACATCGTGACTGATTTTCGCCCCGGCGGCTGCGGACGGTCGTTACACATCGATGATGTGGAGCTGGTTCCCCGCGACGGTCTCTGGGTGGTTGCTGACTGAGCACGGAATTCGGTTCGGGAGATGACCGTTTGACGAGCTGTGGAGGATGGGATGAGCGATTGCAAAACGGAGTCGAGAAGGTTGGAGGAGATCACACCTCCGCACATCTTCGAGGAGCTTCGCAAGGGGGTCCTGGGACAAAACGGCGCCCTGCAGTACGTGTCGGTGGCGGTCTACAAACACACGACCGGGAGGGTCCCGGGCAACATCCTGCTCGTCGGCAACTCGGGCACCGGCAAGACCACCATCATGAACAATATTCAGCGGATGTATCACGATGTGGAGGAGTACAAGCCGTTCCGCGCCATGACCATCATCAATGCCAATCTCTTGGTGGACGGAGACCGGCTCGAGTTCCAGCCCGAACGCCTGCTGGCGGCGGTCGAACAGCGCGCCCGTGCCCTGGTCGGCGCCGACCCCAGCCCGGAGGCCCTCAAAGACACCATGGAGCGGGCGACCATCTGCATCGACGAGATCGACAAGATGTCAGCCATCGTTGCCGGCAAACCCAACCCAATCGGCGTCGTGCTTCAGCAGGGTCTGCTCACCCTTATGGAGGGGGAGGTTGTGTCGTACAAGACCTTCGCATCGACCAACGGCGAGGAGAAGGCGGTCACCCTGAACATTGACACCCGCCACATGATGTTCATCTGCGGCGGTGCCTTCGAAGGCCTCTACGACCAGGTCTACCTCCGGGTGATCAACCCGGCGAGCGGCGAAAAGCTGAAGTCGCAGGCAATCCAGATGGCCGACGGGCAGGTGCGCATCGAGACCCGTTTTGCGCTTGGCGACTTCCTCAAGCCGGAAGACCTCTTCGAGTACGGAATGGTGCCCCAGTTCATGGCCCGTTTCGACAACGTTGTCCTGCTCCGCGAGCTCGACGTCTCGGTGCTGAAGGAAATCCTCCTCGAGTCTTTGGACTCACCCTTTATTCGTTCGAAGCGTTTCTTCGAGGTTATGGATATCGAGCTCGAGATGGAGGACGTCGCTGCGGCAATGATCGCGGAGGAGGCCGAACGCAACACCAGGACCGGCGCGCGGGCTCTGCGCACGGTCTTCAACAAGATCATCAACCGCCTCGAGTACGACCCGTGGCAGCACGAAGGGCTGGAAAAGAAAGCGGATGGCGGCCACCGGCTCACGGTCACCTCCGAAATGGCCCGACGAGTCACCGCCTCCAGCACCGGGTAGGCGCCTACCCGCCCTCGCATCATCATGAATCTTCGGTAGACTTGGTGTTGTGACCCATGGGAGAAGTCTTCGTTTCGACCTCGACTTGCGTGAGGCCCTCGATCGTCGGTTACGACCCGATGCCCTGATCCTCCAGGAGGATCGAAACTTGGTGATGGGAGGGGCCGGGGTCCTGGATCTCGACGCCGCGGACGGGCTGGACGCCGCCTACATGGCCATCGCCGAACACCGCCCCCTTCCTCTTGGGCGGTACCTCCTGCTGCGCAGTCGGACGCGCGAGTACTGGACCTACCAGGCGGTGGTCCACGACCTCGAGGCCCACCCAAGCTCACGCCCAGGCAACGTCCGCAGGAGCCTGACTGCAATTCTCAAGGACGCTGTCAAGCGGGGAATGCAGTTTGTCGTGGTCGAGCCCCTCGGGATGTGGAGGGGAACGGGGCTGACGATTGAGGAGATGGCCGAGGCCTTCGAAGCGGCGGTCCTGGAGGTCTGCGTGGGTCTCGAAGGTCCCTTGAGGTTGGTGTTGATGCTCGACGAGTTCGAAGAGTTGGAGGAATTATCTCACCTTCTGCGATCGCGTCTCCTCGGCAAGGCCACTCGGAGTTTTCGCACCGTCGACGGTGATGCGGCGCTGGTCGAGATCCGCCAACGCGGGCGCAAGTTTCATTGCCGCTTCGTTCCCGGTTCCCTATCGGGTTTCCTGGTCAGTTGCATCGAAAACGAGATCTGATTCGTGGAGGGAGAAGCGGATCGCGCCCTTATCAGAATCTTGTTTTTCACGAAAACGTGGTCGAGGCCCCCCAAAAAGCTTTCCGTCCGGGCCTCGAGGCGCTATATTCAGAGGGCGGTTGGAGGAGGCGGGCGTTCGCTGGAGAATCATCTTCAGAGGAAGGTCCGGACTCCACGGCAGGTTGCGTGCCGGGTAACGCCCGGCCGCGGTAACGCGAGGGAAAGTGCCGCAGAAAGCAGACCGCCTCCGGGTCGGCCGGAGGTAAGGGTGAAAGGGTGCGGTAAGAGCGCACCGCCTCGCTGGTGACGGTGAGGGCACGGTAAACCCCACGCGGAGCAAGGCCAAATAGGGGGACCGAGGGCAACCTGTCCCCGTATCTCGTTGCGACGAGAGAGGTTCCCGGGTTGGCTGCTCGAGCCGCGCTGTGAAGCGCGGCCCAGATGAATGGACGCCGCCCTTCGGGGCACAGAATCCGGCCTATAGCCTCCTTCAACCGTATTTTCTCGAATGGTATCGTTGGTAAATGGGTTGCAACTGGATCCCCCTCGAGCCGGGCGAACCGCTCGGCGTCGTCGCTCTCTCCGGGCCCGTCGACTCTGCGCGACTCCAAGAGGGGCTGAAAACTCTACGTGAATGGGGCCATCCGGTCGAGGTGGCCCCGAACCTCGGCGTTGGGGGCGGGTACCTGGCAGGCTCAGACTCCGAGCGGATTGGCGGCCTCGTCGAGATACTCAACCGCGGCGCACGCTGGATTTTCGCAGCTCGTGGTGGATATGGGGCGACACGTCTCCTCCCGGGTCTGCCGTGGAAACGGCTGGTAGATGATGCCATTCGCTTGGTGGGCTTCTCGGATCTCACCGCGCTTCTGAACCCGCTCTGGTGTGCGGGGGGCGCCGGGCAGGTCCACGGGCCGATGGTGGCGGCCGGTCTGGACGGACGGTTCAACGCCAGGCGCTTGCTCGCGGTGCTCCGGGGTGAGCTTGTCGATGATGTTCTCTTCCGCTTTCCCGAGGGGTCTATCCTCCGTCATGGCCGGGCTTCAGGACCGGCTCTCGGTGGCAATCTGACGCTTTTGACCTCGCTTTTGGACACTCCATGGACGCCCTCCTACGATGGGAGTGTGCTGTTTGTCGAAGAAGTGGGTGAGCCGATCTACCGTCTGGATCGCATGTTGACCCACCTCAGGTGCTCTGGTAGATTGCGGGGAGTGAAAGCATTGATCGGTGGGAGCTTGCACGGTTGCAGACCGGCCTTTGAAAGGTCCGCCGCGTGGCGTGGTTTGCTTATGGAAGCGGCGCCTGAAGGGGTGCCGGTTGTCATGGGCTTGCCTTTCGGTCACGGAGCCACGAACATGGCTTTCCCCATCGGTGCTCCGGTGGAGGTAGACACCCGGGCCCGCCGGGTGACGTGGAGATCGTGATGGCGCAGTTCAAGATCACATCCGGGAAGGGGACGCACGACTCCCTGGAACCTCTGCGGACCCACTTTCCGGACGGTAGCGTGATCTTTGCCGAGGGCGACCTCGGTCTCGCGATGTACGTGATAGAGGGTGGAGAGGTCGAGATCCGCAAGCGTCTCGGGGGTGAAGATCGGGTGCTGGCAACGCTCGGCAAGGGCGACTTCTTCGGTGAAATGTGCATGCTCGAGGAGGATTCACCGCGATCGGCCACGGCGGTTGCCATCGAAGAAGTCGATGCGGTAATGATCGACCAGTCCGCATTCACTTTTATCCTCAAGCACAACCCGGAGATTGCCATTCGCATGATGCGCAAGCTGGTGGTGCGCCTCCGGCAGACGACTCAGCTTCTCGAGGAGGCAGTGGGGCACAAGGTCGAGCTCGAGGAGTCGGGGATCACGGACGGGCCTGCGGCGCCACCCGACCCCAATGCCCGCCTGGTTGAAATCAACTCCGGTATGATTTTCCCCCTCGCCGACAAGAAGGAAACGACGGTCGGACGGATCGATCCGGTCACGGGAATCCATCCTGATGTCGATCTCACTCCGGTGGACGGCAAGCGGTCCATTTCTCGTCGGCATGCACGCCTTCGTCGCGAAGACGACGGGACCATTGTCGTCATCGAGGACGTCGGCACTATGAACGGCACCTTCGTCAACGGCGTTCGCCTCACCGCAGGTCGTTCCTTCCCGGTCAAGGGAGGGGACTCCGTCGTTTTCGGAACCATCCAGTGCCGGTTCGAAATCGACGAAAAATCGGATTAGGAGCCTCTTCCGATCGCGCAGCTCGACGACGACTTGCTGCATCCCGACGCCCCGGTGATCGACTTGAGAGGGGTCGGGCCACGTTCCGCAGAGTTGCTCGCTCAGGAGGGCGTGCGCAGGGTTGTCGACCTTCTGTTTCACCTGCCGCGACGGTATGAAGATCGAACGCGTCTCGCCCGCCTCGGTGATGCCATCGTGCCCGGCCAGTGGGTGTTGCTTCGCGGCCGCGTCAAAGCTCCGCGCGTGCGTCGAATTCCGAGGCGCCGGCTGCACATTGTCGACGGGTACATCGAGGACGGGGACGGCCGAATCGAGGTGGTGTGGTTCAACCAACGCTGGTTGGGTCGGCGGTTGCTTGGCGAGCCCGAACTCTACCTCTACGGCCAGGTGCGGGAGGCACGCGGCGGCAACCTCCAGCTTGTCAACCCGGAGATCGAACAGGTCGAGGGACAGGCCGAGCAGATCACTCCCATTTATCCTCGTATCGGTCGCTTCACCGGGCGGCGGCTGAGGCGCCTTGTTCGACAATGTGTCCCCGTTGCCGAAGAGTGTGTTGACCCTTTGCCCGCAGATCTCCGCTCTGAGCTGGGCCTCCCGGAACTGCGAGTCGCCCTTCGCGAGCTCCATCAACCCGCTTCTCCGGAGCTGGAAGACCTACTGGAATCTCTGCTTGCCGACCTCAATCGCCATCGCAGTCGCTTCCACTACCGGCTGGCTTTTGACGAGTTGCTTGCCTTCGCCTGTACGGTGACGGATCATCGGGCCCGGCGAAAAAAAATGAGGGCGGCGCGGATCGGGTCTGAAGGTGCTTTCGCTGCAATTGATCGGCATCCTCTCCCTTTCGACCTGACCGGTGCGCAGCAGCGGGTTCTCGGGGAGATCGTCAAGGACTTTGCACGCGGTGAGCCGATGGCTCGCCTGATTCAGGGCGATGTCGGGTGCGGCAAGACGGTGGTCGCCGTTTTGGCGATGGTGGCGGTGCTGGAGGCTGGGTTCCAGGTCGCGATGATGGTGCCGACAGAGTTGTTGGCAGAGCAGCATTTCCGAACGATCGAGAACCTGCTCGCGGGGAGCGGCTTTACACCGGAAATCCTGTCCTCCTCGCTCTCACCCTCGGAGCGACGTTCGGTCAAGAAACGCCTCAAGGATGGTTCCGCGCGCCTGGTCGTGGGCACCCATGCTCTCTTCCAGGAATCGGTGGTTTTCCACCGTCTTGGAATGGTCGTTGTGGACGAGCAACATCGTTTCGGCGTAGCCCAGCGTCAGGCCCTGCTTGAAAAGGGTATGGCGCCCCATCTCCTGGTGATGACGGCGACCCCGATCCCGAGGTCCCTGGCGCTGACTGTCTACGGCGATCTCGATCTTTCCTTGATCGACGAGTTGCCTCCGGGACGAGGAGTTGTGCGCACGGTCGTTCGCCCACGATCGGCACGCGCCAAAATATTTGAATTCGTGCGCGCTGATATTGGGAGGGGCGGACAGGCCTACGTAGTTTTTCCGGCCATCGAGGGCGGGAAAAAATCGACCGTGGCCTCTCTCGTGAAGCACGAGGACGAGCTGAGGGGGCTGTTGTCAGGGGTGAGTGTCGAGGTGTTGCACGGGCAAGTTTCGCGCGAGGAGCGTGAGTCGATCATCGCCAGATTCCGGGATGGCTCAATCAAGGTCCTGCTGGCCACCACCGTGATCGAGGTGGGGGTCGACGTGCCGGGGGCGACGGTGATGGTGATTGAGTCTGCCCAGGCGTTCGGCCTTTCCCAGCTCCACCAGCTGCGGGGGAGGGTGGGACGAGGAGGGAGGCCGTCGTGGTGCATTCTCGTCACCGACGACAAGGTCGGAGAGGAGGCGCGGGAGCGGTTGGAGGTGGTTTGCCGGACCGGAGACGGTTTTGAAATCGCCGAGGCGGACCTCCAGATTCGGGGGCCGGGGGAGCTTGTCGGAACCCGCCAGTGGGGGCCGGCCGGTTTTCGTTTTGCCGATCTGGTCCGTGATCGCGAGTTGATTTCGCTGACCAGGGACCTCTGCCAACGGTTGGCTGCATCCGGGGATCTCGATCGGGTCCGCAGGACTCTAGCCCGGTACCACCCGATCGCAGAAGTCCTGCCTGCCGGGTAGCCCGCGTATCGGCGGCTGAAGTAGCGTGGTGATGAGAAATGCAGGTAGACTCCCCGCGTGATGCAGAAGCGTATCCGGCGGATCGCAGTTTTGACCCTGGGGTGGGCGTTGATTGCCCTGGGTGTAGTAGGTCTGTTCCTGCCGGTGCTCCAGGGCGTGCTCTTCATCTTCCTCGGTCTCTACCTCCTTTCCCGGGAGTCGGCGGCCGCTCGCCGGCTGCTCGATAAGCTCCGCGCACGCTACCCCTCAGTGGACGCCAGGCTCCACAGTTGGCGCGAACGTTTTCGGAGGGAGGAACGAAACCGGGAGAAAAAAAGGTGGCACAATGGAGAATCCGCCGGCGATGAAGGAGATGGTAGTGGCTGACTCGAAGACGATCCAAACGGCTGAGCCGGAGGATCTCTACCGCCGGCTTCGGCGGCGACTCACGGACTGGGTCGAAACCCGACAGGGGAGAGGCTATCGGTACGCCGACCGCCTGCTGCTCCTTCCAGACTTCGTTCACTTGATGATTCGTTTGGGACTCGACCGCCGGGTGCCACGGGAACTGCGAACGCAGGCGGCGGCGGCGCTCGCATATGTGGCTCTGCCCATTGATCTCATGCCGGAGGGTTTGATAGGTCCGCTCGGCTTTGGCGATGACCTCCTGCTGATGGTGTTGGTGATTCGAAGGTTGCTGGCGAGCGTTCCGTCCGAGGTCGTCCTCTCACACTGGGCCGGCCCTGTTGATCTGCTGCGAACGCTTCAAGGACTCCTCGCGATCGCCGAGGACATGATCGGCAAACGTCTGTGGCGGAGGCTCCAACGGGTTGTTGGTGGGTCAGCTGTGGAGGAGAGCTTCCCGATGGGAGGTATGGAGCGATGACAGCCCCGTTGGCAAGGAGCAGTCCACAGCTTGTCGTCTCTCCGGAAGAGCTCGCAAACCTCGACCTGTCGCCGTCGCGGATGCGCAGTATTCCCGGCAGCCGGATGTTCGAAATCAAAGATGCACTGACTGTATACCGCCGGAGAAACCCGGAGGGGTACGTTTTCGACGCCAGCCAAGGTGACGGCGGCGCCAGCTTGCCCGGGGTTTCAAATGCGCTCCTTGACGAGGCTCAAACTCTGCAAAAAGAACACGGCACCGGCTACGACAAGCCGTTCGGCACCGAGATCTTCCGGCGGGCGGTGGTCGAGGACTACTGGGAGTTGAATTCGGCTACGGGTTGGGGCCCCCTCAACGTGATCGCCTGCCAGGGTGGTCGAGATGCTCTGGCGAAGGCATATGATGCAGTTCAATTCCTGGGTCATGGTCGTCATGGCGACTTTGTGGTGGTCTCACGGGTTCCGTGGATCTCGTACAACTGGGGTCCCTACGCGGTCGGCGCCAACGTGATGTTGGCTCCGGGGCGGGAGGAAGACGCGTGGGCGTTGACCCCGGATGGGGTGGCGGCCTGCGTGGAGGCGGCGGAGGCGGCCGGCGGACGACGGGTGGCGATGGTGGTCATCACCAGTCCGGACAACCCGACCGGGAGGAGCCTGGCCCCTGAGGAGCAACTGGGGATTGCGCGGTCGGCGTTTGCCAAGGGTGTGGCGTTCGTGCTCTTCGACTGGATTTACCATCGGGTGACCGACGGCGAATGCCACGATCTCAACGCCTTTCTCGGCGCTTTGCAACCCGAAGAACGCGACCGGTGTATATTCCTCGACGGCCTCACCAAGTCTCTCGGAGCGAGCAACATTCGCAACGCCCACCTGGTGGCGTCAGAGAGCGTCGTCCGGTTTATCCAGAGCAGAGCCTCACACGCGGTGATTCCATCGTTTTACAGCCAGGCGGTGGCCGTCGCCGCCTACCGGATGGGTTTTGACCGCGCCGCGGCGGGAATCATCGAACCTACAAATGAGAGCCGGGGAGTTGTTGAGCAGTTTCTCGCCGAGCACGATATCCGGCATATTCTCGGCAAGGGCTATTACGCGTTTTTGGACATGGGGCCCTGGCTGGACAGGGCGGATATGGCGGACACCGGCGCCCTCGGTTCGCTTCTTGCCGAACGCTTCGGTCTCGCTGTGGTGCCCGGCGTATACTTTTCGGAATTCGGGAAGAACTGGATCCGCTTTTCCTATGCCCTCCCGCCTCAGACCACAGCCGGCGCGCTCGCGCGCTTGTGGGAGGGGCTGTCCTCGCTGTGAGGGCGGCGATGACGCCTTCTCATTGGGGACGCTTCGCTGAAAAGGTCCTCCTGGCGCTGGAGAACTCGCAGCAGGGAGATCCGCAGAGCGGGACTTCAGGTCTCGAGATCGAGTTCAACATCCTCGACCGGGATTTGAACCCGGTGGTGCAGGTTGGTTCCGGTCCGGAAGGGTCGTCCTTCGCCGATTTACTGCACGACGAATGGCTACCGGAGGAGGTCCGCGAGCGATTCCAGCTCGAGGTCTTCAACTGGATGACCGAACTTACGACCCAGCCCTGCTACTCGGCCCGCGCGACCGCCGCCCAAGCGCGGCTCCTCGAGGGTGTGCTCCTTGACACGTTGGCTGACATCGGTCGCTCATTCGGGACCTCCTTCATGGCCCTTCACGGCAACATTCCTTGCCCTCTGGAGGTTTCGGACGGGAGTATCCCGAAAGGCTGGAATCTGGCCCGACAGCGCTATTTGCGGCGCTGCGTCGAACTCTTCGGCGGTCGCCTCGCCACCGCAGGAATCCACACCAACCACAGCTTCCCCGAGACTCTGTTGTCGTGGGACTTCTTCCATCTGCCACGATCCAAGCGGAAGGGCCGTACCATCGAGGACTACCGCAACCAACAAGTCATCAGGGCAACGCGGTTGCTGCGTTCCATGTGCCCCGTGTTCATCGCCGCCAGCGCCGCCTCTCCCTTTGCGTGCGAGGAGGTGGATGCCGTTGACCTTGTGGTGCTCGGCGCAGAGGACTCTCGGCGTCTGCTTGCCTTTCCGAACCCCGAAAACCTCGACGTTCCCGGTTTGTACGCCAGTCACAGTGAGTATTTGGACATTTCGTATCGGCTGGTGAGGTCGGGGTTGCGCTTCGGCGCCAACAACTGGACCCCGGTACGGGCGCGCTCCGATGTCGATCCGGTGCGGCGAAACATCACGGCCACCAGTGAACAGCTATGCGAGCTTTACAAGCGGGGAATCTATCCCATTGGAGAACACGGCAGTCTTGAAGAGGCCGAGTGCGCCTTGGTAATCGAGAACCTCTGCGCCCGCGTCGACCTTTCCATGAACCGAGTCGAGGTACGTACAGATGAGGGAGGCGACGATCTTCCGCTGTCGACGGCCAAGGTGCTCTTCAAGGACCTGTTGATGCTGCGGATTTACGCCGAGCCGGAGTACGGCGCCTGCTATACATACGATGAAAAGGACATCGCCCGCGCGCGGCGGAACGAGGATGCTGCGGCTCGCCGCGGTCTCGATGCCGAGCTCGAGGATCCCATCGGACGCGGGATGATCAACACCCGTGAGTTTCTCGGGCGCCTCCTGTCCGAGGTCGAACCGTTGGCTGAGGGCCTCGGTGTTTCAGAGCAGCTCGAACCACTGAGAGAGATGGCCGGCGGTGGTCCGAACCCGGCGGCGGTTATCCGCCGGTGGATCCTCGACAATCTCGGGGACGATCCAGCGCAGGCGCCCTCCGGATCGATCATTGTGCCCCCCGAAGTGCTTTCCGGGTGGATCGAGAATCGACGTGATCTCGTCGTCCGCGAGGTGTCGGAGATAGCGGAGCGACCCGAGGATCATGGCGCCGAGTGGCCCAAGCTGGCTCCCCTTGTCGTCGGTCTGGAGCGGGTGGCCGTGAAACGCCCGGAGATGCCGGTCTGTCTCGGTGGTGTCCGTAAACCTCTCGTGCTGGAGGGTGTTGCCGATCGGGTCACAGTGGTGCTCCAACTCGCGGCCGATCTCGTGCGCTTCCCCTCGGTGACGAACTGCCCGGAGGAGCGAATCGCCGATGTTTTTTCATGCGCCAGCTTCATCGCCAACCGGCTGGACTGCGGCGGCCTCGGGGTCCGGCTCTTCGATCAAGGGCGCTACCCGGCGGTGATGACGACCTTTCCAGGCGGACCCACACCCGAGGTGACGCTGTGTGGTCACTTCGACGTGGTGCGTCCGGAGCCCGACGACAGTCAGTTCGAACCGAAGGTCCAGGGCGACTACCTCTGGGGGCGCGGTGCGGCGGACATGAAGACCGTGGTCGCCAGCTTCATTGTATGGATGTGCGAGCAGGCTGCTGCCGGCCCGCCGTTCCCTCCCTTCAATCTGCTTCTCGTAGGCAACGAGGAGAACGGCGAGGGCGATCCTTTCGGCACCCCCCACGTACTCGAGACCTTGGAAAAGGAGAGCGGCTGGAAACCGTGCCTGATGGTGGTGGGAGAGCGCACCGGCGAGGCTGGTGATGAGCTCCACGGTGCGGTCTGCAGCGAAAGTCGGGGCATCCTCCGGATGTTGGTCAGGGCCCGCGGCGTCTGTGGCCACACTGGTATCGCGGGCGGTCCCGCGGATCTCCTCGACAAGTTGGTGGAAGTGCGCAGCATTCTTACCGCCGCCTTCAGCAGGCACCTGACGCTGTCGAGCCACGACGGTTGGGAGACCACCGCCCGCTTCCCCTTCCTCAGCGTCGGTGAGCCCGGGGTTTACAACATCACCGCAGGGGAGGGTGTGCTCGGGATCGAGGTGCGTCCGATCCCCGGTGACGACCTCGACGGTCTGGTCGCCGAGGCCGAAGCCGTGTGCAAAGAGCTCGGCCTCGAGGGCGCCGTGGAGGTGATGGAGGCAGGCGTCAGCTGCCCCCCGAACAACCCTTACCTGGCCCAGCTGCTGGCGGCCGTCGAGAAAGTGTCAGGCAAGGCGGCCGTCATCGGCAAGAAAAAACCCGGTTCCTCGGCCCGCTTTGCCCCCGGTGGCAACCAGGTCGTGTGGGGCCAGACCGGCCTCGGTCCCCACTCCCGAGAGGAACGTCACTACATCCCATCGATCCAGCCCTACCTCGAGGTGCTGGACGAGTTTGCTCGCAATTAGTCGATCTCGGCCAGGCCGAGATCAGCTAATTGCCGTTGAAGAACCCGCCGATGCCGCCCATCTTGCCGAGAATGGACCCCTCACCCTTGCTCTGCCCCCCGGCCTGCGGCGCAGCCTGCCAGATACGCCCGGCGAGGCGAGAGAACGGCAGCGACTGGAGCCAAACTTTACCCGGACCACGCAGCCGCGCGAAGAAGAATCCCTCGCCGCCGAAGATCGCCGACTTGACGCCGCCGACAAATTCGATGTCATAGTTTACGGACGACTCCATGGCCACAAGACAGCCGGTATCAATCCGCAACCCTTCTCCGGCTGTGAGGTCCCGTTCGACGATGGTCCCGCCCGCATGCACGAAGGCGAGTCCATTCCCTTCGAGCTTTTGCATGATGAAGCCTTCTCCACCAAACAGAGCGGTCCCGATCTTCTTCTGGAACGCGATGCTGATCGAAATTCCCTTGGCGGCGCACAGGAAGGCGTCCTTCTGACAAACCAGCGACCCTCCATGCTGTCTGAGGTCAACCGCGATGATCTTGCCCGGATAGGGGGATGCGAAAGCGACTCTTGTCTTGCCTGAGCCGGTGTGTGAAAAAACGGTCATAAACAGGCTCTCGCCGGTGAGCAAACGCTTGCCGGCGCCCACCAACTTGTCGACGAACGAGCTTTGTTCGACCGAACCGTCGCCGAAAATGGTCTGCATCTCGATGCCCTCGCCCATGTACATCATGCTGCCTGCCTCGGCGACTATGCTCTCGCCGGGGTCGAGCTCCACCTCGACGAACTGCATTTCGGCGCCGAAGATCTCGTAGTCGACGTCGTCGGCGCTGGAGCCGGGACCCACCGGAACAGGAGGAGGCGTTTTCGGCGCATGTCCCTTGAGTTTCTCGATACTCCCGGCCGGCACCCATCCCGCCATGCCCTCGCTGAAGACATGGGTTTCGCCGGTGTACGTGCCCGCTCGCAGCGCATCGACAAGCGCTTTCTCGGTCATCGGGCCGACACTCTTGCCGTCGACCGCCACAAACCACTGTTTGTCGCTCATTGTTGCCTCCTCGAATTTCGTTTTGGGATTATACCTGTGTCGTTGCGGCAGCGGTTGATCGCCGCGAATCAATGCATCGGGCGGATGCAGGCCGGATCGTCGTTGGCCGGGCTGTTGACGCGGTTGCTGACCGGTCGGGCCACCATCCCGTCGGCGTTGTGGGGAACGATCAGAGCCTCGAGACGAGCGGGATCGAATGGCCGAGGAGCGAGCCAGTCCTTGAACTGTCCCGGGGGGAGAATCACGGGCATCCGATCGTGGAGGGGGGCGATGAGGGCGTTGGCTCGGGTGGTGATGATCGTGAAGGTTTCCAGCGGAGATCCCCGATCTTCGCCCCAGCGTTCCCAAAGGCCGGCGAACGCGAAGGGGCGCCGATCTTCGAAATGGATGTAGTACGGCTGCTTGCCCGAGCCGGTCTTCACCCACTCGTAGAAGCCATCGGCCGGGACCAGGCATCTCCGGTGCTTCACCGCGGATTTAAAGGAGGGCTTGAACGCTGCGGTCTCGCCGCGGGCGTTGATCAACCGCGCCCCCATCTTCACATCCTTGGCCCATGGCGGCACCAGACCCCACCTGGCATCGGTCCAAATCCGAGGAAGATCCGAGGACCGACGGACGATTGGAACAACCTGGGTAGGGGCGATGTTGTATCGCGCGCGATAGCCCTGCGACGGGTCGAGACCGAAGACCGTCGCCAGGACAGAGGCGTCAACAGTGAGAGTGTAGCGACCGCACACGCCCCCATGATAGGCGAGGAGGCGATCCAGGCCCATGGTCGAAGCATCTCCCTGAACGATGGGGACAGGGGAAGGGCGAACTGTGCGGTATCATGTCACGGCCGTGAGCCTGGACTTCTCTCCGGGTTTCGTCGCCTGGGTGGCGAGGTGCCGCGCCCGCTGGGCTCTTCAAACTGAGGGGGCGCGAAATCTTGCTCCGTGTACTTCGAGTAACCCCGGGGCGAGAAAACACCGATGACTTTCAAGAATGGTAGCCTTCAACCAGGCAGCGACAACTCGAGGAGATCACATGGCCGGCATTTTCAAGGCGTATGACATCCGGGGCACCTATCCCGACCAGCTCGACGAGACCACCGCGTTCAGGGTCGGCTATCACTATCGCGACCTTCTCGACGCCGAAGACCTCGCGCTCGGCCCGGCAGTGGTGGTTTCGCGGGACATGCGGTCACACTCGCTGCCTCTTTCCCAGGCTCTCAAGGACGGGCTGAGAGCGCGGGGGGTGGCGGTGATCGACATCGGCGTGGCGGACACGCCCCAGAACTATTTCGCGACCGGTTTTCTCGGCGTTTCCGGAGGTATTCAGGTGACGGCGAGCCACAACCCGGCGCAGTACAACGGCTTCAAGTTGTCGCGTCGGGACGCCATCCCCGTTTCGTACGAAACCGGGATCGCTGAGCTCGAACGAATGGTGCTGGATTCCGATGCCGCCATCGGCCTCGCACCGCAGGCAATCGAGGAGGAACGCAGCGTTTTCGGCGAGTATTCGGAGCACATCTTGGGAGAGCTCGTGGGCTCCGAGCCCCGGCTCAAGCTCGCCGCTGACGCCGCCAACGGCATGGCCACGATCTATCTGCCGATCCTCGAACGGCTCAACGTCGAGCTGGTTCCGCTCTTCTTCGAGCTCGACGGCAGTTTCCCCAACCATGAAGCCAATCCACTGAAACCCGAGAACCTGGTGGACGTCGAACGCGCGGTGCGCGAGCACGGTTGTGATCTCGGGGTCGCCTTCGACGGGGACGCCGACCGCGCAATTCTCATCGACGAACGAGGAAGAGGCATTTCCGCCGACAAGATCACCGGTCTGTTGGCCCCCCGCTTCCTGCGCGAAGAACCGGGCGCGACCATCGTCTACGACCTGCGTTCGTCGTGGGCAACCAAGGAGGCTATCGAAGAGGCCGGGGGGGTGGCGCTGCGTGAAAGGGTCGGGCACTCGTTCATGAAGGCCACGATGCGCGAGCACGGGTCCCCCTTCGGCGGTGAGCTCGCAGGACACTTCTACTTCCGGCGGAACTACACTGCCGATTCGTCGATCATGACCGTGATCGAGGTTCTGAACCACCTTCGGGAGACCGGCCGGAGTTTGTCGGAGCTGATCGCTCCGTTGGAGCGGTACCACGCCACCGGCGAGGTGAACTTCCGCGTCGCGGACAAGGCGGGGATGATCCGCCACCTCGCCGAGGTCTTTGACGACGGTGAGATCGATTACCTCGACGGCATTACCGTCCAGTACGCCGACTGGTGGTTCAACGTCCGCCCCTCGAACACCGAACCGTTCCTTCGCCTCGTCCTGGAGGCCCGCACCCTCGACCTGATGGAGGAGAAGAGGGCGCTCCTTCTGGGATTTCTGGGCACGCCGGAGTAACTGTACCGATCGCCGCACATCGCCGGCCGCAGCGGGAAGCTGGTGAGATATGCGGGTTAACCGCCCAGCAACGCCAGGAAGACTCCAGCCGCAACCGCCGAGCCGATGACGCCGGCCACGTTGGGTCCCATTGCGGCCATCAGGGGGTTGACTTTGCCGTCGGTTTCCTTGCTCACGAAGTCCTGAACGACCCGGGCCGCCATCGGCACCGCCGATACACCCGCCGCGCCGATACAGGGGTTGATTCTTCTATTTGCAGGCAGCAGGAGGTTGAGAAACTTGGCGAAGACTACCCCGCCGAAAGTGCTGAAGGAGAAGGCCACCAGGCCAAGGAGAAGAATGAAGAGGGTCTGCGGCCTGAGGAACGCCCGGCCTTCCATGGTGGCGCCGATAACGATGCCGAGAAAAATGGTAACGATGTTGATCAGCGCTCCACCGGCGGTCTTGTAGAGCCGGTCAGTGACCGTCGACTCCCTCAGGAGATTGCCGAACATCAGCATCCCGATGAGAGGCGCACAGGCGGGAAACGCGAGCGCCGCTATGACAGCGGTCACGATGGGAAAGAGGATGACCGCGGTCTGCGATACCGCCCTGGTCTGGGGCATGTCGATGGCGCGTTCCTTTTTGGTGGTGAGTATCCGCATGATCGGCGGTTGGATGATCGGGACCAGGGACATGTAGCTGTACGCGGCCACCGCGATGGCGCCGAGCAGGTGGGGGGCCAATATCGAGGCCAGGAAAATTGATGTGGGCCCGTCGGCGCCACCAATGATGCCGATCGCGGCCGCCTCTTGCGGGCTGAAACCGAAGATGAAGAAGGCGCCGAGGGCGGCGATGAAGATGCCGAACTGGGCGGAGGCGCCGAGCAGGAAGGTAATGGGCCTCCCGAGGAGTGGCCGGAAATCGGTGAGGGCCCCGACCCCGAGGAAGATCACCGGCGGCAGGAACTCGGTCTTGATACCGGCGTTGTAGATCAGCTGCATGAGCGGGTGGGTGGCATGGCCGGCGACGGTGATGCCGTCGGCCGAGGCGCTCATGAGCGCATTTGGTAGGTTGGCCAGGATTGCACCAAAGCCGATGGGGATCAGCAGGAGCGGTTCGAAGCCCTTGCGGATGGCAAGAAAGATAAGAACCCCTCCTATGCCGAACATGACCAGGTTCTGCCAGCCGAGGCCGGCGAATCCCGATTGCTGAACCAGGGTGGCGATCCCCCCCATTTCAGCCCCCGATGGTCAGGATTGAACGGCCGGCCACGATATCGGCCCCGATATCGGCGTCGATGCTGAGCACGTTGCCGCTGCATGGGGCCTTGACGTCGTGCTTGGCCTTCATGGCCTCCACCGCGGCGACCACCTGGCCCTCGGCGACGGCGTCTCCGGTCTTGACGTTGATCTCGACGAGCTCCGTCTTGCCCTGGAACGGAGAGAAGACCGGCGTTTCGTTGACCGGCGCCGCCGCCTCGGTGTGGGTGACAACCGCTGCCGTCGCCACGGTCCCTGCACCTGCCGGGGGCTCGATGGTGATCCGAAAGCTCCGGCTCACTCCCGCCTCCACCACCGTGCACGTGGTCGTCACCGGACCGCTGAGGGGCGCGGCCACGCCGGTCGAGGCCGGCGCCGACGCAGCAACCTCCTCAGCCTCTTGCTTCTTGAGCGGGAGGACGATCTTCGACTTGCCGGTGAGCAGGCGGATGCCCTCGTTCAGGGCCATGTTCTTTCCGGGAACGATGGCCGCTGCCACCAGGAAGATGCTCTCCTGGGTCACCGGCAGGGCGCGCTCTTCGAGAGCCTCCTTCGCCAGGGAGAGGCTATCAGGGGCAGCCTCGAGAGGGTCCCCTGAGAAAGGTTCCATTTCCAGTTGCTCGGAGGCGTTCTTCACAACCAGGGGGTCCGGCGGCAGGGGCGGGCGGCCGAAGTATCCGAGGACGGCCTTGCCATACCCGTCGTTCATTTTCTTCCAACGTCCAAGGAGGACGTTGTTGAACGCTTGCAGCCAGTACTGTTGGCTTCCGGGCGTGACGCTGGTCCAGGCGCCGCCGGCCTTGACCACCACGGGAAACTCCGCAAGAACGTCGGAGTAGCGGTCGAGGATGCCGGCCTCCTCCATCATGTGAACGTTGGGGCCGATGGCGCCACCCGGCATCGGGAAGCCCACAACCCGCGCATCGGCGGTGGTGGTCACTGGATTGAAGTAGTACTCCGAAAGTCCCTCGTTGAGGATGTTCTCGATTTCGCTCATCTTGGTGTGGTCGATGTCGAGGGAATACCCGGTCCCCTTGAGCGCATGCCACATCGAGCGCACGTCGGGCTGTACGGTCCCGGAAGCCATCGGCCGCACGGAAAGGTCGATCCCGTCGACCCCGCCCTCGATGCCCGCCATGTAGCAGGAGACCGCCATCGAAGCCGTGTCGTGGGTATGCTGCCAGAGAATCACCTCCGGCGGCAGGATCTTTTTCAATCCGATTGCGGTCTCGTAGCAGGTCCTGGGGTCGGTGGTTCCGGAGGCATCCTTCATGCAGACAGAATCGACATGCACTCCCTTGTCGAGGAGCTTCCGGATGATGCCGATATAGAAATCGGCCGTGTGGACTGTTTCATCCTGAAAGGGGAGTCCCATCAGCGATACGCAGACCTGGTGATGCATCCCGGCGTCGATGATCGGCTGGCCGGTGCGGGCGAGATTGTCGACGTCATTCATGTAGTCGAAATTGCGATCCCAGGTCGTGCCGTGCTTTGCCATGAGCACAGCCTGCGACTCGAGCGCACCAAGACGTTGGGTTGTGAGGGTGACGCCGGAGACCGAACGGGTGAGGATCTGAAGTTCGGCATCAGGTCCAACCGCCTCGCGCATCGCGTCCATGCAGGCAAATGGGTCCTCACCGACATAGAAGTAGGGTGCCTGATAGCGAGCGCCACCCCCAAACTCGAAGTGCCGGATGCCGGCCTCTGTTGCAGAAAACTCCATCGCCGGCAGGATGTCCTGAAGCCGGACCTTGCCGCCGAATGAACTCTGCAGTCCGTCGCGGAATGGTGTGAACATGACGCGGATTTTTTTCGGGCTGTTGGTGAAGATCATGACTCCTCCTCGATACGAGTCACCTGCGCTCGGGGATAGACCGAAGCTACGGTCGTCGAGATTGCGGCGACGAGAACAGGGTCAAGGGCCCGCTCGCGTTCAGAAAAATAGACGGTGATCATCTCCATGATCATGGCCAGCAATCCGAGAAGAGAAAAGACGGAGATCAACGCGATGAGGCAGGCGGAGAACAGATTCGTCGCGTCCAAAATAAGGCTCCTTCTATCTCCGGCGGAGTGAATGAGGTGACGATATTGGTGCGGAACGCCGGCGAGAGTCGCTCATCTTCGGCTAAGAATACGCCATTTTCTGCACGCGTCCAGTGACAATTTCAAATCGGGCTTTGTGAATGATCAAGTGGTTGATTCAGGCTTCATTCACGCATATATTCAAGGGAAGGAACCACCGTATCTCTGCGGCCTTGAAGGGCCGGCGAAATGAGGTTGTCATGGACCGTGTCGAGAGCCTGAAGATCTTCGCGGTCGTGGGCGAGGCATTCAACTCGCCCATCGACGTCGTCGAGTTGCTCGAACGGACTGCAAAAGCTCTCGTCGAACAATTCCAAATCAAAGGCTGCCACTTCCGGCTGCTGAGCCGGGACCAGCGAATCCTCGAGCACGTGGCCGCCCACGGTCTCAGTGAGGAGTTTCTTGGCAAGGGTCCGGTGGATGCTGAACGTAGCGTAGCCGAGGCGCTGGGCGGATCTACGGTCATGATATCGGATTGCGCGCGAGATTCCCGCATCCAGTATCCGGAGGCTTTCGCCGCAGAAGGCGTCACCTCCATGCTGACCGTGCCCTTGAAGAGTCGCGGTCAGGTCCTGGGTGTCATGCGCCTCTTCGGCGGGGAGGACGCGGATTTCGGGGACCAGGATCTCGCCGTTCTCGAGGTCGTGGCCTCGTTCTGTGCGAGCGCGATTCTCCACTCTATGTTTCATCGAATCCTGGTCAACGTCACCGCGACGATTCGCGAGTCCCTCGAACTCGACCAGGTCCTCGACTCGATCGTTCGGGTGATCACCGAAGACCTGCGGGCCAAGGGCTGCACCATGATGCTGGTTGCCCATGAGGGCGCCCGGCCCGAGTTGCACGCTTTCTACGGCATCAACCGGAGCTTTGCGGAGGCCGTGATCGGCACTCCGTGTCCAGCCATGACCGACGCCCTTGCCGGCGAGCAGGTGGCGGTCTTCGACGTGGGGACCGACAATCGAACTCCGGACGCCGAAATCTTCACCAGCGAAGGCGTGGCGAGCATGCTCAACGTTCCGCTGGTCATCCGTGGTGAGGTCATCGGCGTCCTGAGCGTCTTTACCCAGCATCCTTACACCTTCTCGGAGGACGAGCTCTATCTCATGAGTTCGATCGCCGAACAGTGCGCGCTGGCGGTTCGCAATGCCCAGATGTACGCGGCGATCAAACGTCGCTACGACTCGGTGGTCGATGATTTTCAGCAGTGGTTCGAACACTACCACGCTCACGGATTGCCCTGAGGGAAACCGGACTTCTCGTCCGACAAGAAGACTGGCAATCTGAGCTATGCTGGACCGATGACGATAGCAACTAGCCCGCATTTCTCACCGGGTTTCGTCGCGAGGACGGCGAGGCGCCGTAACCAGTGGCGTTTTCGACCTGAGGGGCGCGGAGTCGTACTTCGCAGTACGTCGAGCACGCCGATGCGAGAAAACACCGCTGGGTGCGGTGCATTACCGGCCGTAGCAGGAAGCTGGTGAGAAGTGCGGGCTAATTCCCGAGCCGGATCACGCTTCCTGTTGACCGCGGCAGCAATGGTGGTCGTCATTGCCGGCCTCAAGCTAGCCCAGTCATTGGTGATTCCATTTCTGCTTGCGCTTTTTCTGGCCATCATCTGTTTGCCCGTTGTCTCCTGGCTCACCAGACGGAGAGTCCCGACGACCCTGGCTGTGCTCGCGGTAGTGGTTGTGTTGCTGGCGCTATTCGCCGCCTTCGGCGCTGTAGTCGGCGGTTCGGTCGACGAGTTCGCAGTTTTCGTCTCTCAGTATCAAGAGCGTTTCGACGGCCTCCAGGGTTCGTTGACCGAGTGGCTGGTGGCGCAGGACATCGATCCCGAATCCCTCGACATGCTGGAGATGGTGAAGCCGGGTGAGATGATGAACCTCTTCGGGACCGCCCTCAAGGGCTTGGCCGCAGTGCTCTCGAATCTCTTTCTCATCATTCTCACCATGATCTTCATGCTCCTCGAGGCGGCGAGTATTCCGGTCAAGGTCCGCGCCGCGATGGGTAACGCCGGAGGCGAACTCCAACGGATGTCGCAGATCATTGGCCAGATTCAGAACTACCTCGCCATCAAGACCGGAACGAGCTTGGTCACCGGGCTCCTGATCGGCATCTGGACTGCCACGATCGGCCTCGAGTTCGCCGTCGTCTTCGGCCTGGTCGCCTTCCTGCTGAATTTCATCCCGAGCATCGGTTCGATCATCGCCGCGATCCCGGCGGTTTTTCTGGCGCTGGTTCAGGGTGGCGTCGGGTATGCCTTCGTCGTTGCGCTGGGCTACGTCGCGGTGAACGTAACCATCGGCAATTTTGTCGAGCCGTACCTCTTGGGGCGCACCCTGGGGCTTTCCACCCTTGTAGTTTTTCTCTCCCTTGCGTTTTGGGGATGGCTCTGGGGGAGCATCGGCATGCTGCTCTCAGTGCCCCTGACCATGGTCATCAAGATCTTCTTGGAGAACACCGAGGACCTGAAGTGGGTGGCGATCATGCTCGACAGCGGCCGGGGCGCGGCCCGCCGGCTGGAAGCGGCCAAGGCAAATGCGAGCGACGGGGACTGATCCGAATTCCTCCTCATGCTTTTTATCGAGTCACTAACCCGCATTTCTCACCGGGTTTCGTCG
>JBGMRN010000010.1:0-22957 GCA_048061535.1 Thermoanaerobaculales bacterium
GCTGACGGTGCCGCTCACCTTCGGGTGGAGGCGCCCCGTGATCCTGGTGCCCCGCACATTCGAGCACATGTCGCCCGAACAGCAGGAGGGGGTTGCCTGTCACGAGCTCCTCCACGTCCAACGTCGGGATTGGCCGATGACCGTTTTTGAAGAAGGCTTGCGCGCCGCACTCTGGTTCCATCCCGGAGTGTGGGTGCTGCTCGCAAAGATCACCCTGGCCCGGGAGCAGGTTGTGGATGCGGGCGCCGTCCGGCTGACCGGGAAGCGGCGGCAGTACCTCGACGCTCTGTGGCAGATCGTGTGCACCTTCCGGCGGCCGACGGTCGTCCCGGCGGTACCTCTTGTGGGGAGGCATCACTTGGTTGAACGGATCGAACTGCTCAAAAAGGAGATTTCCATGTCGAAGTTACGGGTCACGGTCACGAGCGCATTGCTCGTCGTTGCTCTGGCGTCCTTCGGTTTCCTCGGCGCAGCAGTCTTCGCCGCCGGCACCGATGTGGCAGGTTCCCTGTCGAGTCACCCGGAGTTCGCTCAGAAATCGGAGAAGGGGGTCAAAGACACGGTCACCCCGGTCACGGGTGAGTGCGACGACATCACCCATCCGGTGGCCGTGAAGAAGACCGGCCCCAAATACCCCGAGGAAGCTCGCAAGGCGAAGATCACTGGGATCGTGCAGGTCAGGGCCTTGGTCACTCGGGAGGGGTTCGTTGAAGATGTCGAGGTTCTCGAGTCTCCGGATGCGCTCTTGAGCGAAGCGGCGGTCGGCGCCGTACGTACATGGCGCTTCGATCCTGCTCTTTGTGATGGGACACCGGTGGACGTCTGGTACAACATCACCATCAAGTTCGCCCTGAAGTAGAGAACATACCTCCCGTGTTTCGAACCCGGCGAGAATGCCGGTTCAGCCCGGCGACCCCGTGCCGGTTACCCACCAACACGTTGCAGCACACCGCGAAAGAAAGCTGGCGAGAAATGCGGGCTGACGGCGGACTTCTCCCGGCGCCCGAAACCATGCGGAAACTGAGACACGTAATAAATTCAACAACTTGAAAATTCTGTTGACTGCCTGTAGAGTACGCCCGCCCGCGGGGAGAGGCCCGGGGCCAGGGAGGCAACCGGTGGCCGAACTCCTCAGGATTGAAGAGATTGCTCCGCTGTTCAAGCGATACCTGATCCGGGCGCCGGAAATCGCCCGCAAGCACCGTGCGGGCCAGTTCGTGATTGTGCTTCTCCACGAGCGCGGCGAGCGGATTCCCCTCACCATCGCGGACTCCGATGCCGAGGCCGGAACCATCACCCTGGTGGTACAGGAGGTCGGTAAGTCCACGATGGAGATGGGAACCCTCGACGAGGGCTCCTCGATCGAGGTCGTCGGCCCCTTGGGGACCGCGACTCACATCGAGAAGCTCGGAACCTGCGTCTGCATCGGCGGCGGCGCCGGAATCGCGCCTCTGCTTCCGATCGCGCGGGCGCTCAAGGAGGCCGGCAATCACCTGGTCTCGATCCTCGGTGGGAGAACAGAGGAGCTGGTGATCCTGCGCCCCGAGATGGAGGCGGCCTCCGACGAGATGATCTTCACAACCGACGACGGTAGCCTCGGTCGCAAGGGGTTGGTCACGCACGCACTGGAAACCTTTGTCGAGGAGCGCGGGAATCCGGCCATGGTGATCGCAATCGGTCCGGCGATCATGATGAAAGCGGTTGCGGACATGACGAGGCAACTCGAAATTCCGACCGTGGTCTCCCTCAACACCATCATGATCGACGGCACCGGGATGTGCGGCGGCTGCCGGATAACGGTCGCCGGCGAGAGCAAGTTCGTCTGTGTCGACGGACCCGAGTTCGACGCGCACAAGGTTGATTTCGATCTGATGATGAAACGCCAGCGGACCTACCTCAAGAAAGAGGAAGAGGCCCGCAAGCGGTACCTGGAGCAGCACGAATGCAAGGCCGTGCAGGGCGCGGAGGTGCGGTGATGGCAAGGCTCCAGCTCGAGAAAAAAGACCGCATGAAAATCCCGCGCCAGGAGATGCCGGTCCAGGACCCGGTGGAACGTGGCAGGAACTTTAATGAAGTGGCGCTGGGCTTCACGGCGGAAACGGCGGTGACCGAAGCGGATCGTTGCCTGGAGTGCAAGAAACCTCTGTGTGTCGACGGGTGCCCGGTGGGCATCGATATACCGGCGTTCGTGGCCGCGATCCAACAGGAGAAGTTCTCCGAAGCGCTGACCATCATCAAGAAGGACAACACCCTTCCCGCGATCTGCGGCCGCGTCTGCCCGCAGGAAGACCAATGCGAGAAGGTCTGCGTGACTGGGAAGAAGTTCTCGCCGGTCGCCATCGGAAGATTGGAGCGCTTCGTTGCCGACGTGGAGATCGCCGGGGGCGAGATCTCGATGCCGGAGCAGGGTGAGAGCAGCGGCTTTCGGGTGGCGGTCGTAGGTTCAGGGCCGGCCGGCCTCGCATGTGCTGCGGACCTTGCTCTTCGCGGCCACGAGGTCACCATTTTCGAAGCGTTGCACAAGCCTGGTGGCGTACTGGTCTACGGAATTCCGGAGTTCCGTCTTCCCAAATCCATTGTTGATGGAGAGATTCGCAATCTCGAGAAACTCGGCGTTGAGATCCGCTGTAATTTTGTGGTCGGCAAAACCGCCACCGTCCATGAGCTTCTCGGCGAGTGGGGCTATGACGCGGTTTTCATCGCGACCGGGGCGGGTCTGCCCTACTTCATGGGCATCCCGGGCGAGGATTTCATCGGCGTGTACTCGGCCAACGAGTTCCTGACCCGAGTCAACCTGATGAAAGCCTTTGCTTTTCCCGAGTACGACACACCGGTAGAGATGGGATCGAAGGTGGCGGTCGTGGGGTCAGGCAATGTGGCCATGGATTGTCTGCGGACCGCGCTCAGGCTGGGCGCCGAAGAGGTCATCTGCCTCTACCGGCGAACGCGAGCCGAGTCGCCGGCCCGGCTCGAAGAGCTTGAGCATGCTGAGGAAGAGGGCATCGATTTTCGCTGGCTGGCCTCGCCGGTGGAGATATACGGCGACGACGACGGTTGCGTAACCGGTGCCCGCGTGCAGAAGATGGAGCTTGGCGAGCCCGACTCCTCCGGCCGTCGACGACCGGTCCCGATCGAAGGCGAGCAATACGACATCGCGCTCGATACGGTGATCATGGGCATCGGCCAGGGACCCAACCCGCTTGTGACCCAGAGTACGGACGGACTCGTGCTGAATCGATGGGGGAACATCGTGGTCAACGAGGAGACGATGGAGACCTCGATTCCCGGCGTTTTCGCCGGTGGTGACATCGTCACCGGTGCGGCCACCGTGATCCTCGCCATGGGCGCGGGCAAGCAGGCATCCGAAGGGATCGATCGATACCTTCGCGAAACGAAGTTTCCCCGTCGCGCCGAGCGCAGCGCCTGAAACGGTGCTTCCGAGCACGTCGCACGACGGTCTCGCCGATTGCCGTGATACAATCGGCCCGAGGCCGTAAGTGTCTTCTTTCGAACTACCTTGGGAGATGTTCATCGGGTCGATCCGGTTGACTCGGATCGATGGACGGTGGCGTGGCACCGGTCGGGGCCGCTGAGTGTCGATCAGCGGAAACCTTCGTACCATGCCGTTCGCGGACCTCCTTCAGTGGGTCTCGCAGAGTCGCAAGACCGGCACCCTCGCGGTCGAGGGTGATCCCTATAACAAAAAGCTCTATTTCCGGGACGGATTGGTGGCCGCTGCGTCATCAGAGAACCCGAAGGAGTTTCTCGGTTACTTTCTGGTCGGGTGGGAATACCTGGGAGAAGAGGAGCTGCAAGAGCTCCTCGACATGCAGGAGCAGCACGGCACCCTGCTCGGAGAGCTGTTGGTGATCGTCGGTCGCCTCGGCCGGGAGGAGCTGCAGCACATTCTCCAGGTCAAGACCGAAGAAACGATCTACGAGCTTTTTCTGTGGCAGGAGGGCGATTTCAGGTTCCTTGAGAACATTCTGCCGGCGAAGAAGTTCCAGCCGCTGAACTTGCCGGTCGAGATGATTGTACTCGAGGGCGTGCGGCGGCAAGACGAGTGGACCCGCTATCGCGAGAGCATTCCCGATGAAAGTTGGATCCCGCGCCTCGTGCGGGCCGTCGACGTAAAGCAGCTGGGGGAGGCCGAGCTATCGATTTTGCGTGAGATCAACGGCGAGAATAGTATCGAAAAAATCGCGCTCAATTGCCGACTGGCCGTTTTCCATGTCTCGATGTTCGTGTACCAAGGAATGAAGCACGGCCTCTTCGAACTCCGCGATCAGGAGGGGCCGGCGACGCCGATTCCTGGTTTTGCGGAGGGCGCGTGGAGGACCCTGGTTCGGCAGGTGGAAGAGGTGTTGGCCGAGGGTGATTTGCTCGGGGCATACCGTCGTCTTGACGAGCTCCGTGAAAAATACTCCAACCAACGCGGGGTTGACGAGTTGCTGACAACCATTCATGCCAGGATCGAGGAAGGTGTGAAAGGGCTGCGGCTGACCGAGTCCGCTGTGCTCGAATTGGCGGTCCCAACGGGTGAGCTGACCTCACTTTCGTGCAGCCCCCAGGAGGGTTTCCTCCTGTCGAGAATCAACGGTTCCTACTCTCTGGGCGAGATCCTCACGATGATCCCGGGGTCGGACCTCGAAAACCGGCTGCTCTTGAACGCGCTCATTGAACGCGGAGTCGTGCGTCACGGTGAGAAGCGGAAGGCCAACAAAAAAAAAGCCAACGCCCAGGATCGTTTTAGCGCCTGACATAATGAGCCCGTACTTCACGAGGTTCAGTCGCGAGAGGTGCGAGGCGCAGTGCGGGTCTGGGCCGAGGTTGTTTCGGGAGGGAAGTCGTACTTGCGGCACGTCGAGTGAGTAAATCGTGAGAACGCATACACGCACCGTGCATTTTGCCCCACAGTAGCAAGATGGTGAGAAATGCGGGCGAAGCGCAGGGTTGGGAAAAGAGGTTTGACGATGTCAGTTTTCGACTGGTTAGGGATTGGAGGTGGGAAGTCCTCCCCGGAGGAGCCGGGCGGAGGTTCTCATGCTGTGAGCGACATCAAGCAGCGGTTGCAATCGCTGCCGACCGAACGGGCGCAGTGGATCGCCGCTTTTGCCATGGTTTTGGCAAGGGCGGCTCGCGCCGACCTCGATATCTCCTCCGACGAAATCCGGGTGATGGAGGAGGTGGTTCGCGAGTACGGAGAGCTTCCGCCCGATCAGGCGGCGCTGGTCGTCGAGATGGCGTCCCACCGCAATCAGCTCCTAGGAGTCACCGAGGACTACCTGGCCACCCGGGAGTTCAATCGGGTCGCCCGCGACGGAGATCGGGAGCGGATTCTCCACTGTCTCTTCGCTGTTTGCGCGGCCGATGACACCATCTCCGTCGTGGAGGAGGAGGAGGTGCGGCAGGTGGCCTCGGAGCTCGGGCTGGCACACGAGCAGTACGTATCGGCCCGTGCGGCTTTCAGGGACAAGCGCGCCGTCCTTCGGGGAATGCCGAAGAAATCCGACTGAATAGAGTCGAAAAACCCGGTTGTGGTATGGAATGGCTTGAAACGAGGTGGCGGGTGGAGAGTGGGCAGAATCCTGACATTGCGACCGTGATTCTCGCCAAGGACGAGGAGGCTACGATCGCCGAGGCGGTGACCGGCGCGCAGCGATTTTCCGCTCGCGTGGCGGTCATGGACGGGCATTCCCGGGACGCGACCGCCGAGGTCGCTCACCGGATCGGAGCCGAGGTCCATCTCGACCCTGGGAGTGGAAAGGGAGCGGCGATAAGGGAGAGCCTGCGGTTGGTTTCCGAGCCGGTCGTGGTGTTCATGGACGCTGATGGTTCCCACGATCCGGCCGATATCCCGCGCCTGACCGCACCGGTGCTGGACGGGAGGGCCGATCTTTGCATCGGTAGCCGCTTCACGGGTGGATCCGAGGAGCTGTCGATCACCGTGGGACAACTCGTGCGCACCATTGGCAATATCTCGATGAACATCGCGATCAATAAACGGTGGGGGGTCGAGCTAACCGATACGCTCAACGGTTTTCGAGCCGTCCGGCGCGAAGCGGCTGAAGAGATCGGCCTCCGTGAGGATATCCACACCATCGAGCAGGAGATGGTGATGAAGATGCTGCGGTCAGGCTACCGGGTGGTAAATATCCCGACCCACGAGTACCCGCGTCGCTACGGTGAAAGCCACATCAGGATATGGCGCCAGTGGCCGCGGTTCGTGCTGTGCGTGCTGACGCACCTTTTCAGCCTGTCGCGCCGCTCGGCTTCCGTTCGGCCTTCCGGGCAACGGCCCACATAGAGAGATTCGAATTGACGCGGCCGACGCGGAAATCGTCGAAGCAGCGACTGAGCGACCAGACGAAGGACTCCCGAGTGAACGGCGAGATGTGATCCGCGTGCCTCCGGGTGATCAGGAGATGGAAGCGCTCGGCGAGGATCCAACGCACCGAGTCATAGGGCGGCGTGAACACGACCGCAAGGCCTCCGGGCCTGAGCACTCGGCAGAGTTCCGACAGGGCGCGGTGCGGTTCGGAGGTGTGCTCGATGGTGTCGATCATGAGAGCGGCATCGACCGAATTATCCGAGAACGGCAGGGTGGCGTCGAAGTTGAATTGAACCGGCGTCAGACCTCGAGCCTGCGCCGCTCGGAGAAGGCGGAGATCGTGGTCGCCCGCCACCCGAGTGCTTCCTGGCAGAGCGATTTGCTCCAGAATCCCGCCCGAACCGCAACCCACGTCGATCACGATGGCGCCGTCGGGCAGGGAGGCCAGCTCGCGCCGGATCAGGCTCACCTTGCGGTAGTCGATCCACCGGAACAGCGCCCTGTTCAGCGGGCGCTCATAGTACCCTGAGAATGATGGCCGCCGATAAACCGCTGCGGAACCCACCCGCTCATGCTAACAGTGCGGTGGAGGAAAATCCCTCCTTGAAGGGTTGGGCCGGCCTTGCGGTTGCCGCGTTTGTGATCGGGATGGCGCTCGTGCTCGCTCGAGCCGAGGTCGCAGGCGGCTCCCGAACTCTGGGCGTCGTCATCCTGGCTGTCGGGTGGGCCGCGGTGTGGACCCTCGCCGCTCTCGGGGCCGGGCGTCCGGTTGTGCGGTGGCTCACGTCCGGAACTGAGTGCGGTTGGGAGGATCATGTGCTGGCGGCGATCGCCGGGACCGGCGTGCTCACGGCCTGCATCGGCGGCCTGTCGGTTTTGGGGTTGTTTCTTCCCTGGCCGCTGATGATCCTGGTGCTTTTGTGGGCGATCGTCGGACTTGTGAGCCTTGCTCGGGGTTCAACGGCCCGTGCGCGGATCGAGGCACAGACTCTCCCGCTTCTCGGTATCGCTGCCGTGGCGCTGCTCGTGGCTGCGACGGTTTCGCCGTTTTATGACCAGTGGCACCAACACCTCGGCTTCCCCTGGGTCTGGCTGCAGGACGGATCCATCCACCCGCTGCCGAATAACTGGTACTCGTACATGCCGGTCAACTCGAGCCTGCTTTTCGCCTGCGGCTTGAAGATCCTCGGTCCATGGTCGGCGCAGGTCGTGCACTGGTGGGCCGGCGTTGTCACGGCGCTTGCGGTCGCGGCTCTGGCGCGAAGAGCCGCCGGGTCCTCCGGCTCGGCCGCCACGTGGGCGGCGTGGATCATAGCCACGACGCCGACGGTGCTGCACCTGGCCACCACCGCCGGGTCGGATCTATTCGTGGCGATGTTTGCCGGCGGTGCCTGGCTCGCGCTCATCCGCACGGCCGACGGCGACGACCGCTCCAATCGTTGGTGGGCCTTCGCCGGAGTCTGCGTCGGGCTCGCGGTTGGAACCAAGTACACCGCCATCGGGACCGTCGCGATTCCTGCGGTGGTGGGGGCGGTCGTTCTGCATCGCCCGTGGCGTGGCCCTCGTTCCTTCGCTCCGCTGGTGCGCGGGTCGGCGACGGCGACGGTGGCCGGGTTTGCCGTCTTCGCGCCGTGGGCGATCCGCAACCTGCTTGCCACCGGGAACCCGCTTTTCCCATTTTTCAATCAGCCCTTCCGGGGAATCCTACGGGTACCATATGAATCGGTGGAGCGGTTCGCCGCCTGGCTTTCGGGCTTCGACCTGTCGCTCGGCCACGCGATTGCTGGTTTGGACCTCGGGACCTTCCAGGCTCCGCTCGACGGCTTCCCGTCGATCGGCCTGGCTTACCTTGGCTTGGTGGCGGTCGCGGTCTTCAGTTGGCGCCGTTTGCCGGGTCGGGCGGTCCCGGCGCTGGTGGCGGGCGCCGTGGCCGGAATTGCGTTCTGGCTGGCCAGCCTGCATGTGGATCGCTACCTGCTGCCGGCCCTGGTTCCGGCGACGGCGGTTCTGGCGGCAGCCGTGGCGACGACCCTCGAGGAGACCCCGAAACGGGTTCGATTCGGATTGGTGGCTCTCATCGGCCTCGTCTTCGCCTGGAATCTCGCGGCGAGCATCTCGCAGCTCGGAATGGAGCGCCTGGGGTGTACCTTAGGGATCGTGCGACTGGAGCCGATCCTCGCGCGTTGGGTCAGCTCGTCGCCAGCTTTCGAGCCGGTGGCTGCGCTTCCGCCGGATGCAAAGGTACTCCTGGTGGCGGAGTCCCGAGCCCTGGGCTTCGAGCGGTCCGTGGAGCTGGAGCACCCGTTCGGCGAGCCGCGACTGGAGGAGCTTGCGCGCCGGTCGGAGGATCCGCTTGAGATGGCGGAAAGGCTCGCGGCTGAAGGTATCACCCATGTCCTGACCAATCGGTGGGAGGCCGACAGGATCGCGCGCATGCAGGGACGTGCGCGCTACTTCGAAACGGATGATCCCGAAACCGCCCGCCGCCTCGATCGATTCTGTCGCGAGTGTCTGGCTCCGCTGTGGAGTGATCGTGGAGTTTTTCTCTACCGGTTGGTTCCCGAGTGCTCCGTCCCCCCACCCGGTGCCGGGAACTTGGCCGGTTGGTGAGATATGCGGGTTGGCCCACATATCTCACCAGGTTTCGTCGCGAGGGGTGCAAGGCGCAGTGCGTGTCTGCGCTCTCGCAAGATTTGGGAGCGAAGTCGTACTTGCGGTACGTCGAGCGAGCAAATCGAGAAAGCGCAGACACGTGCTGTGTATCGCGCCCCGCAGTAGATAGCTGGTGAGATATGCGGGCTAGACCGTGCGGGAGTAGACAGGGCCTTCTCCGGGCTCTTTCAGGTAGGCGTCGAAAGGCATGCAGAGGTTGCGCAGAAAGAAACGCCCCCGCGGGGTGACCCGGAGGCTGTCGCCAGTGATCTCGACCAGCCCGTCTCCGACCATCGGCTTGAGGTCCGCGAAAGCATCGGCGAAATGCGCGCGGGGTTCGATGCCGAACTCCTCGGCAATCGATCCAAAATCAAGCTCGAGCGTACAGATGATGCGATTGATCACCGTCCGCCGGAGTTCGTCTTCTGATGTCCGTTGAATGCCGCGTTCCACCGGCAGGCGGCCAGCCTCGATCGCCCGTTGGTAGGGCGCGAGCTTCTTCTCGTTTGCGACGTAGGCGCCACCGACGTCACCGATCGAGCTGACTCCGATACCGACCTGGTCCGAGGCGGGCATCACGGTATAGCCCATGAAGTTGCGGTGGACCCGGGCCTCGTCGAGAGCCTGTGCCAGCTCGTCGTCCGGCCGAGCGAAGTGGTCGAAACCCACAAAACGATATCCGGCCGCCGTGAACTCCTCGGCCGCTCCAAAAAAGAGCTGGAACTTATCCCAGCCGGTTGCCATTGCCGAGTCGTCGAGCTGGCGCTGATGGGGTTTGATCCAGGGCACGTGGGCGTATGAGAAACAAGCGACCCGGTCGGGCGCCAGCTCTTCGATCACGGTGCGAATGGTCGAACGAAACTGTTCGTTGCTCTGGAAGGGGAGCCCGTAAATGAGATCGATGTTGACTGACTCAAAGCCCAATCTTCGGGCCTCGACGACGTGATCCCGGGTGAGTTCCAGGGGTTGGATCCGTCCGACGGCGCGTTGAACCTCCGGGTCGATGTCCTGGAGACCCATGGAGAGACGATTGAAGCCCAGACGCCGGAGGGTCTCGAGGTGCTCCATCGTGGTCACGCAGGGATCGATCTCGAGGGCGATCTCGGCGTCGTCGACCAGCGGGAAGCGGGAGGTGATCATGTAGTACAGCTGTTCGCATTGCTCGGGCGACAGATAGGTTGGGGTCCCGCCCCCCCAGTGGAGTTGGTTGATCTTCCGGCGGGGTGCGAGCGCCTCTGCGAGAAGGTCCAACTCTTTCTCGACCGTTCGAAGGTAGGCTTCCTCGGGACCTCGACGGGGTGAGATGACGACGTTGCAGCCACAGAAAGTGCACCGCGCCTCGCAGAACGGCAGGTGCACGTACATGGAGAGGGGCTCGTCGGCCCGGTCCGCCGCTGACCGCAGGCGCTCCCGATAGCTGTCCTGGTCAAAATCGCTATGGAAATGCGGCGCCGTCGGGTAGGAGGTGTAGCGCGGCCCTGGCCGGTCGTACTTCTCCAGAAGCTCGGGGGTGAGGCCGGTGAGCTCGAGAGTCATGGGGATCCCCATCCGCTTGAATTCGGAATTCCGAATTCCTCAGTCATAACGATAGCCCTGCACCGTCTCGACGAAGGTCTGCATTGCGTGAACTGGTACGTCGGGGGTGATCCCGTGGCCGAGGTTCGCGATGTAGCCCGTCTTGGGCGCCGCTTCGAGCATCGCCAAAGTGCGCCGCCGGATCTCATCCTCAGGGCCCATCAGGACACCCGGATCGAGATTGCCCTGAATCGCGTGACCTGGTAACAAACCTTTGGCTCTTGACAGGTCGGCCCGCCAGTCCACACCGATCACCTCGCACGGCATCTCACCCAGGTCCCCGAGCAGGTGCACGCCGCCGTTGGCAAAATAGATTCGCGGTACCCCGAGATCCGCAATCGACTGGAGCAACCGTTTGGCAGGCCTCAGAGCCCACCGCCGGGCGTCCTCGGCGCCGAGAGTGCCGATCCACGAGTCGAAGATCTGTACCGCCTGGGCGCCGTGCTCGACCTCTGTTCGCAGGTAGGCCGCCATGGCGTCCGCGAGAAGGTCGAGCAGTCGGTCGAAGTCCTCCGGATGATGGTGGGCGAAGTGCTTGACCTTGGTGAATGAGCGGGAGGTGGCGCCCTCGACCAAGTAGCTGGCCAGGGTCCATGGCGCCCCACAAAACCCGATCAAGGCCGTGTCCGGACCGAGCGCCTCCCGGACCCTGGAAAGGGTTTCGGAAAGGAATTCGGTTCCGCTCCACGGCTGGGGTATCTGCAGGCGTTCAAGGTCGTCGGGAGTGAGCACCGGGTTGGCGATGTGTGGCGCCGGCCCAAAGCTGAGCTCCGCGCCCATCGGCACCAGCGGGGTGAGGATGTCGGAGAAGACGATGGCCGCGTCGAGACCGAAGCGGCGGATGGGTTGGAGCGTGACCTCGGCGGCGAGCTCGGGGTTCCGGCACATGGTCAGGAAATCACCCGCCCTGCGGCGCACCTCGCGGTACTCCGGAAGGTAGCGCCCGGCTTGGCGCATGACCCAGACCGGAGGACGGTCGACAGGCTCCCCATGGCAGGCGCGGAGAAAGCGGTTCATCGGAGGCACCGTGAAATTCGGAATTCGGAATTCGGAATTCCGAAATTCATGCCACTTCCTCCGCCGCTTCCTGAAACGCGCTGAGCGTCGCCTCGATTGCATCGGAATCGTGGGCGGTCGACACGAACATTACCTCGTATGCGGAAGGGGCGAGCGAGACTCCCCGGGTGAGAAGAGCCTGATGGAGGCGTGCGAACATCTCCGCCGACTCGGGCCGGATATCCTCGAAACGCCGGGGTGCTCCTCCCTCCTGGAGCGCCAGCCACAGGATGGATCCGGTCCGGACAACCGACCAGGGAAGGCCTTTTCCAGTGAAAACGCTGGTCAAGCCTTCTTCGAGCGACCCGCTGACCTGATCGAGCTCGGAGTACACGGAACCTCCATCTGCCAGGAGGATGCGCAGGGTCGCGGCGCCGGCGGCCATGGCTACTGGATTGCCCGAGAGAGTACCCGCCTGGTATACGGGTCCGAGAGGCGCCAGCTGCTCCATGAGCTCCCGCCGACCGCCGTAGGCGCCGACCGGCATGCCGCCTCCGATGATCTTGCCATAGGTGGCAAGATCGGGTTCGATTCCATAGTGGCCGGCCGCCCCATTCGGTCCCAGACGAAAGCCGGTGATGACCTCGTCGAGGATCAACAGGGATCCGTGGCGGGTGCACTCGTCGCGTAGCGTTTGCATGAACTCGGGTCGCTGCACGAGGAGGCCCGAGTTGGCCGGGATGCCCTCGATGATGACCGCGGCGATCTCCTGCCCTCGTTCGGACATGATCGCCCGAAACGCGTCCTCGTCGTCGAGCGGCAGCACGATCGTGTGGCGGGCGAAGCTCGCGGGGACGCCGGCCGAGGAGGGGGTGCCGAAGGTGGCCAGGCCCGAGCCCGCCGACACCAGGAGGTGGTCGGCATGGCCGTGATAGCAACCGTTGAACTTGACGACCGCATCGCGGCCGGTTGCGCCGCGGGCGAGGCGGACGGCAGACATCACCGCCTCGGTCCCGGACGATACGAAGCGAACCATCTCGAGGTGGGGGATCGCCCCGATCACCAGCTCAGCGAGCTCGACCTCTTGCCGGCAGGGCGCGCCGAAGGTGAGCCCGGCCGCGGCCGTTTGTGAAACGGCCTCGACCACCTCCTCGCGGGCGTGACCGAGGATCAGAGGGCCCCAGGAGCACACGTAGTCCAAATAGCTGTTTCCATCGACATCAACCACCCGGCAACCCAGACCGTGGTCGTAGAAGAACGGTTCTCCGCCGACGCTGCCGAAGGCGCGCACCGGCGAGTTGACGCCTGCGGGCATGAGCTCGCAGGCTCGGCGGTAAAGTGCCCGCGATTGGTCGCGGCCGCTCACAACCATCCCTCGGCCAGAGCCTGCCGGCCGTGGTAGGTGATGATGATGTCGGCGCCGGCTCGCCGGAAGGCATGGAGGTTCTCCAGGACCATTGCCCGCTCGTCGATCCAGCCGCGTTCAGCCGCTGCCTTGACCATCGAGTACTCCCCCGAAACGTTGTAAACGGCGAGGGGTTGGGTGAAGGACTCCCGCAGCTCCCGGACCACGTCGAGATAGGCGAGGGCCGGTTTGACCATCAAGATATCGGCCCCCTCGTCGATGTCGAGCTCGGCTTCGGTGAGGGCCTCGCGACGGTTGCGCGAATCCATCTGGTGCGACCGGCGGTCGCCTTCGGTGGGGGCGGAGTGGGCCGCCTCCCGGAACGGTCCGTAGTAGGCGGAGGCGTACTTCACCGAGTAGGACATGATTGCCACGTCAGCCAGACCATCGGCGTCGAGAGCCTCCCGAATCGCCCCCACGCGCCCGTCCATCATGTCCGAAGGCGCTACGACGTCGGCCCCGGCTTGGGCGTGGGCCACTGCCATCCGCGCCAGGCAGGGGAGGGTGGAGTCGTTGTCGACCCGTCCTTCGACCAGGAGTCCGCAATGCCCATGATCGGTGTAGGCGCAGAGACAGACGTCGGTCATCACCGCCAGGTCCTCACCGAATCTGTCCTTCAACGCGGCAACGGCCCGAGACACCAGATTGTCCTCGGCCCAGGACGCGTTTCCGTCCGGGGACTTGTCGGTCTCTCCCGGGACCCCGAAGAGCAGAGCCGAACGGATGCCGAGATCGAGGTCTCGGGCCACCGTCTCCAGGAGACGGTCGACCGACTGGTGCTTGATACCCGGCATGGCGCCGATCGGATCCGAGATTCCGCTGCCCGGTACGACGAAGTGGGGTTGGACCAGCATCCCGGCGTCGAGCCGGGCCTCGGCGACGAGGTCGCGAATGACGGCGCTGGTCCGCAGCCGCCGCGGTCGAATTGTCAATTCCTGCATAGTTCCTCCGCAAGGGTTTCGAGGTTCGGTTTCCGTGGGATGGCGCATTCGATTCCGATGGCGGCCGCCGCATCGCGGGTGGTGGGACCGAGTGCCCAGTGGGGACAGGGCAGGGGGCGCCCCCCAATCCCTTCGAGGTAGAGAGCGGCGGCTCGCGGCGACGTCAGAACCACCGCCTCAAGATTCGGTTCGGCCGGGGGGAGCTCGCTGGGTGGGGTCGGGTCCATTCCATAGACCGCCACCGGAAGGACCGTGTGGCCGGCGGCCGCGAGCGCATCGGGCATTTCCGGGCGGTGCTCGCGGCCACAGGCGAAAACGACGGATGTCGGAGCTGAAAGACGTGCGGCGAGCTGCCCGGCAAGCCCGGAACCGGTGCCGGGACCGATCTCTTCGACCCTCAGACCGGCGTCGATCGCCGATCGAGCCGTGCTTTCGCCGACCGCCGCCACCGGGAGGTTGAGGAGCTGGTCGGCACCCCGTTGCCGGCAGGCGCGCACGAACGGATCGGCCGCTCGGGGCGAGGCCAGGATCACCCATGCCACCTCCCCGCTATCGCGGGTTACGGCCAACAGCTTGCGCCACCCCTCCTCATCCTTGAAGGGGGCGAGACGGAGCACCGGGTATGGCTGGAGCTTGAGGCCGAACGGTTCGATCAGCGCCTGCAGCTCACCGCAGTCCGAGGGAAGGCGCGTGATCAACACGAATCGGCTCATCCGTCGACGATCTCGGGCATGGCGAGACGGAGCGCTTCATAGCAGACCCGGGCGGCGTCGTCAGGTTCGGGGGCGAGAGCTCCGACACGGGACACAATGGCTTGAGTGACGGCCTCATCAACGTCGCCCAGCACGGCCTGCAGCCGCAGTCCGTTCTCGTCTTCGGTCGCGAGGCAGCCGAGGGGAAGATGGCAGCCGCCGCCGAGGAGCTCGAGGAGTTTCCGCTCCGCCTCGACGCAGCGCGCCACCGCTCGGTCGTGCAGCTTCAACAATGGGCTCACGAGCTCGTCGCCCGCCCTGCTCTCGATGGCGAGGGCGCCCTGTCCAGGCGCCGGCAGGAAGACCTCGGGCCTGAGCTCGACGCTTTCCAGATCACCCAGATCGAGCTCGAGTCGTCGAATGCCGGCCGCGGCCAGCAGGATGGCGTCATAGCCGCCGTCCTGAAGCTTACGAACGCGGGTCGGGACGTTGCCGCGCAGGGCGCGTACCTCGATTCCAGGGGTGAGGGCGAGGGCCTGCGCCGCCCGACGCAACGACGAGGTCCCGAGGATCGCCCGGGCAGGGAGACCGAGGGGGTCTGCCGCGGTGACGTTCAGGATCCCGGGTCGGCCCAGAAGAAGATCAGCCGGGCTCTCGCGCTCCGGGATCGCAATGACCTCGAGACCTTCCGGTTCCTCGGTGGGCAGATCCTTCAGGGAGTGGACGACCAGGTCGACTCGATTCTCGAGAAGTGCCTCTTGCAACTCCTTGGTGAAAAAACCCTTGCCCTCCATCTTGCGGAACGCGACGTCCTGAATGCGATCGCCGCGGGTCTTGACGATCTCGATCTCGGTAGCGATTCCGAGTCGGTCGTGGAGGAGAGACGCCACGTGACGGGCCTGCCACAGGGCGAGATCCGATCCCCGGGTCCCGAGGCGGAGAACGAGTTGCTGGCTCATTTCTTTGCTTCCTGACCGGGATCGTTACCGCCCTCGAGTCCCTCGAGGAAACCGTCGATCACCACGCTCGAATGGTTCCACGCGGCACTCTTGAGGCCTTTGAGCGGAACCTGTACCAACCGTTTGACGAGGCCCGCGGCCATGCGCTCGATGGCCTTTTGGTCGGCCTCCTCGAGGTGGGAGAGATCCTTGCTCAGACTATGCTGCACGGCCCGATCAGCCATTTCACCGAAGGCGCGGTGGAGCCCGCGAGCCGCCGGAGAGAGGGCTCGGTCGAGGAGGTGCCGTTGGAGGATCGTCAGTTGGTGGTCGACCAGCTTTTCACACCGGTCCATTTCGGCGAGCCGAAGGTGCCGGTTGGCCTCCGCCTCCTCCCGCATTTCCTCGATTCCGTGTACCGCGACACCCTCGAGAGCGGAGGCGGCGGGATCGACGTTCGGCGGCATCGCAAGGTCGATAACGAGAAGATCCTCGTCCGATGGTAGCTGGGCGCGCACGGCGGCGACCCTGGCGGAGTCCAACAGGATCTCTTGGGACGAGGTGACTGCGATGATCAGACCAACCGCCGGCGGATCGAGCAGCACCGACTCGAGTGGAAGGGTCCCGGCCGCCGGGTCATCCTCGACCATCGCCTGGGCTCGCTCGGGAGTGCGGTTGGCCACCACCACCCGCCGCTTCTGATCGCCGGTGCGGACCAGACGCAGCGCCTGGCGCGCCATCTCGCCGGCGCCCAGGATCAGCACCGGCGTTGATGAGGCGGCAAGATGCTCGTGGGTCGTTCGCTCCACAAGGGTGACGAGGGAGACCGGACGGCGCGTGAGCGCGGTCTCGGTGCGGACCCTCTTGGACAAATGGAACGCTTCATGAAAGGTCTGGTCGAGGATGCCTCCGAGAAGCCCGGACTCATGAGCCGTCTCGTGGGCTTCTTTGGCCTGGCCGACAATTTGCGCCTCACCGACCATCATCGAGTCGAGAGCGGAGGTGACGCGAAAGAGGTGGCGCACGGCGGCGGCGCCATGGTGGACATAGAGATGGTCGTCGTCCGGGAGTTGGCAGGCGCCGTCGGTGAGGTCGGTGAGGCTGCGACGCAGATGAAAAAGCAGAGGATTGGTGTCGATCCGGGTGTCCCCGCGGAAGTAGAACTCGACGCGGTTGCAAGTGCCCAGGTAGACCAGCTCGGAGAAACCGGCGAGGCGGGCGAGCTCGACGAGGTTCTCCCGGGGGAAATCCGCGGGCAATGCCGCCGACGCGAGCTGTTCAACGTGCACAGTGCGATAACTTGTGCCGACGACTCCGATTCGGTCCACGCGGTCAGTCCTCCTCGCAGAGATGATACGCGAGGTCGGGTCTCGAGTCAGTCACGGCGGCGTAAAAAGTGCGATCTCGTGTCACAGGTCGATCATTTTTAGGTCCCGACCGACGAGGCCGGAGGCGGATCAGTCGCTCAAGCGCTTGCGCATATTTTCACAGTCAATTTGAGAAATCTCTCCGACAAGAGTAGGCTCTCCCTGAACCGAATCGGCAAGCGTCGCGGCGCAGCCTCAATTCCATCAGAGGAGGGTTGGTACTGGCCTATGAGCGGTGAAACCGGCTTCTTGGGTTCGACGCTGGGCAAAAAGGTTTTGATGGCTGTCACCGGCATCATTCTCTTCGGCTTCGTGGTAGGCCACATGCTCGGCAACCTCCAGATCTACCTTGGCGCGGAACGGCTCAACCACTACGCGGAGCTGTTGCAGGCCAACAGACCATTTCTGTGGGCCGTCCGTTCGGTCCTGTTGTTCTGTGTCGGCGTGCACATCTGGGCGGCGGTCCTGGTGTGGTTGCGGAACCGGGCGGCGCGGCCGGTGAAATACCGGGTATTCCAGCCTCCAGGGCTGGACTACGCGGCCCGGACCATGGTCTGGAGCGGACCGATCATCGCCTTTTTCGTTGTTTTCCATCTCCTCGATCTCACCGTGGGTTCGGCGAACCCGGGCTTTGTCCACGAAGAGGTCTACGCCAACGTCATCGCCAGCTTCAGTCGCCCGGTGGTGGCGATTGTCTACATCATCGCCAACCTGCTGCTCGCTTTCCATCTCTACCACGGTCTTTGGAGCCTGTTCCAGACCTTCGGTTGGGACCATCCGCGGCTCGGTTGGATGCGGCGCGCCGCGGCCGTGTTTTTCTCGGTGCTCATCGGCGCCGGCAACATTTCCATCCCGTTGGCCGTGCTGACGGGTGTGGTCCATCTGTAGGGAGGTGACGGAATGAAACTGGATGCACGCATTCCGTCCGGCCCGCTAGCTGACAAGTGGCAAGGGCTGCTCGACGAAATCAAGCTGGTGAGCCCGGCGAACAAACGCAAGCACACCGTGATCGTGGTCGGCACCGGCCTCGCCGGCGCCTCGGCGGCGGCGAGCTTGGGAGAGCTGGGCTACAAGGTGAAGGCCTTTTGTTACCAGGACAGCGCCCGCCGCGCCCACTCGATCGCCGCCCAGGGCGGCATCAACGCGGCCAAGAACTACCAGAACGACGGCGACTCGGTGTACCGTCTTTTCTACGACACCATCAAGGGCGGCGACTACCGTTCGCGGGAAGCCAATGTTTATCGGCTGGCCGAGGTCTCCAACCAGATCATCGACCAGTGCGTTGCCCAGGGGGTGCCGTTCGCGCGCGAGTACGGAGGCTACCTCGCCAATCGTTCCTTCGGAGGCGCACAGGTCTCCCGCACCTTTTATGCCCGGGGCCAGACCGGTCAGCAGCTCCTCCTCGGCGCGGTCTCCGCCCTCAACGCCCAGGTGGCGGCCGGTACGGTCGAGCTCGATACCCGCACCGAAATGCTCGACCTGGTCGTGGTCGACGGGCACGCACGGGGCATCGTCACCCGCGACATGGTCACCGGCGAAGTGAGGTGCCACGTCGCCGATGCGGTGCTCCTGTGCACCGGCGGGTACTCGAACGTGTACTTCCTATCCACCAACGCCAAGGGATGCAATGTCACCGCCATCTGGCGGGCATACAAGCGGGGCGCAGGTTTTGCCAATCCCTGCTTCACGCAGATCCACCCAACCTGTATTCCGCAGGCCGGGGACTACCAGTCCAAGCTCACCCTGATGAGCGAATCGCTTCGCAACGACGGCCGAGTGTGGGTTCCAAAGACGGCCGGGGACACCCGAACCGCTGCAGAGATTCCCGAGGACGAACGCGACTACTACCTCGAGCGGATCTATCCCTCGTTCGGCAACCTCGTACCCCGCGACGTGGCCTCGCGCAACGCCAAGAACGTCTGCGACGAAGGGCGCGGAGTCGGCGCCACCAAACGAGGGGTCTTCCTCGACTTCGCCCACGCGATCGAGCGCTTGGGCGAGGACGTGATCCGGGCGCGCTACGGGAATCTCTTCGACATGTACGAGATGATCACCGACGAGAACCCGTACAAGGCGCCGATGCGCATCTACCCGGCGCCCCACTACACCATGGGCGGGCTGTGGGTGGACTATTACCTGATGAGCACCATCCCCGGGCTCTTCGTCCTGGGCGAGGCCAACTTCTCCGACCACGGCGCCAACCGGCTCGGCGCCTCGGCGCTGATGCAGGGGTTGGCCGACGGCTACTTCGTGATTCCCAATACTCTCGGCGAGTATCTCGCTCGCGTGAAGCTGGACGACGTGAGCCCTCAACAGGAGGAATTTACGCAGGCGGAGACCGAACTCCGGGATCGAACCAAAAAGCTGCTCGGCATCAACGGTTCACGAACCGTGGACTCGATTCATCGCGAGCTGGGGATGCTCATGCTCGACGAGTGTGGCATGTCGCGAAATGAGCAGGGACTCACCGAGGCGATCAGCAAGATCCGCTCCTTGCGCGAGGAGTTCTGGTCCGACATTCGGGTGCCCGGCACCGACGGCGAGTTCAACCAGGAGCTCGAGAAGGCCGGGAGGGTTGCAGACCTGTTCGAGCTCGCCGAGTTGATGTGCATGGACGCGATACAACGCAACGAGTCCTGCGGCGGTCACTTCCGCGAGGAGTATCGGACAGAGGAGGGGGAAGCCCGGCGCGACGACGAGAGCTTCACCAACGTCACCGTCTGGGGTTACACGGGCGCCGAGTCCGCCCCGGAGGCACACACGGAGGATCTTGACTTCGAGTTCGTGAAGCTGACGCAGAGGAGTTACAAATGAAGCTTACCCTGCATATTTGGCGGCAAAAGAACACGGACGACCGGGGAGGGTTTGAGACCTTCGAGCTCGAGGACGTCAGTACCCACATGTCGTTCCTCGAGATGCTCGATGTGCTCAACCACGAGCTGATCGAAAAGGGCGAGGATCCCGTGGCCTTCGAGCACGATTGTCGAGAGGGAATCTGCGGCGCCTGCGGCTTCGTTGTCAACGGCGTCCCTCACGGCCATATGAAGGGCAACACTGTTTGCCAACTCCACATGAGGCACTTCTCGGATGGAGATGAGATCACGATTGAGCCCTGGCGCGCCAAGCCTTTCCCGATCATCAAGGACCTCGTTATTGACCGGTCGGCCTTCGACCGTATTCTCCAGGCTGGTGGTTACGTTTCGGTGCGCACGGGTTCGGCGCCGGATGCCAACGCGATCCCCCTGACCACCGACACCCTCGAGCACTCGATGGACTTCGCCGAGTGCATCGGTTGCGGGGCATGCGTGGCCTCGTGTCCGAATGGTGCAGCGATGCTTTTCGTGGGCGCCAAGATCTCCCACCTGGCCTTGTTGCCCCAGGGACAGCCCGAAAAAGCGCGCAGGGCTCTTAATATGGTCGAGGCGATGGAGGCGGAGGCCTTCGGCGCCTGCACCAACTACACCTCCTGTGAGGCGGCCTGTCCGAAAGAGATCTCGATCTCGGGTATCGCACGCATGAACAAGGATTACCTCCGGGCGGCGTTTGCCGGTGAGGCAGCGCCTCACGGGAAGAGTCGGTAGCGCAGCGGGAGAAGGAACCCGCAGATCACGTAGACATATTCACCGGCGTGGGTGTGCATGAATCCAATTGCAGCCGGCCGCGAGGGGTCAAGGGTCGAGGTTCCAGGAGAACTTCCCGCGCGGGTAGGTGGTTGGCCTTGAACCTCGAGCCTGGTTTCTTCCGCCTCGGTCGCTGGGCGTACCTCATTCGAGCAGCGAGGTGATGACGATTCCGGCCACCATCACAAGAATGGCTGCCCCGAGAATCGCCATGGCGATTTCGCCGGCCGTGTAACGCTCGGCCTTCGGCTTGCGGCCGGTTTTCTTCTTTCGAGGTTTCTTCGACATCGCACCTCCATTTTAGTCTAGTTCTGAGTTACCGGCGCCCTGCGGGCGCGTTGACTGGACGCGAAGGTGAATTCGGAATTTGGAATTAGGAATCTTCGGCGCGAGGGAGCGATCGGGGGAGTTGGGGCCTATGGCCCCGCGGTTGGGCGCGTTCGTTCGGAGGTGCCTGACTTCGATTCGCAGCCACCCACCACAGGTGGGCAGCGAGCTCCCGCGAATCGGTGCCTGACATCCTCTCGTCGGGGAGCGCGATGGCAGAAGGTCGCGCTGAAATCGGTGGCGCCCTTCTGAACGCCGCACACGGAGACGGAGAATGGGTACGACTGCACCGCAAGGGGACAGGGATGATCCGAGCTGGGGCGCCGCCCGCAGGGAATTCCCCGACATGGGTGTGCGTACCCAATTGATGATGGTGAGAAGTGCGGCTTTGATTCAGATGGTGGGTGGGTCGCCTCAGGTCCCTAACCCTGAGGCAACCACTCAATGGTGGGGTGAATGGTGGGATGTTGGTAGGCGAAAAAAGACTGGAGGCAGGAAACCTGCCCGTGCAAGGTGGGCATGCCCACGGCCCTTGAAGTCTTCCGGACTCCCTCGTAAAGTAACGAGCAGGGAAAAAGGGTCGATATCAGCATGGCAATATAGCCATAAGCAAGAGTCGTGCCCAAGTTGGGGTGGAATTCCAACGAGCCATCCCGCCCGATTGACACAAGCGTGTGTCAGGATGTCCCGACTCGAAAAACTGGAGGCATGAGATGAACGATCGTTTGGAGCGGGCACGCGAGGGTCGGAACCTGCTTGAAAAGTTGGGGGCCAAGATTCCCGGCTTCAAGGGGTACCTCGAACGCGAGATGCGTCGCGAGGTGGACAAGCTGCACCGCGACTGGTTGGCTGGTCAGGTGGATCGTGCGCGCTACGCAGTGCACAGTGCGATCCGCGACTGGACGAGGAGCGGGCGGCTCGACAACCTCGACCTCGCGGGCAGCCTGGAGAAATTGCTCGACAGGTTGGCGAATCGAATCCGTCACGCGGACTACGGGTCTTCGGGTTTTTTCGATGCGGTTAAGATCGGCGAGGCCGAGCTCGAACGTCTCTACACCTTCGACCTGGGTCTTTCCGAGACCGTGGAGGGCCTGGCGGAACGGGTTGAAAGCTTGCCGGAGACGGCCGGCGAGGCGGCCCTTCGCGATTTGCTCGAGGCTGTCGAGGCGGCGGACCATGCCTTTGACGAGCGCGCGACGGTCGTCGAAGGTATAACCTAAGATCCAGAAGGGAGGCGCGTAATGGCGCAAACGTTGGAGATCCTCGAACACCACGATCCAACCGGAGAGGAAATCGTCTTCCGGTTTCCACCTGAGGGCAGCGCGGAGATCAAGCTCGGCGCCCAGCTTGTTGTACACGAGACGCAGGAGGCAGTGCTCTTCCGGGATGGGCGCGCCCTGGACGTTTTCGGCCCCGGGCGGCACACGCTCTCGACCCAGAACATCCCGGTGCTGACCAAGCTCCTTTCGCTGCCCTTCGGAGGCACCTCGCCGTTTCGGGTGGCGGTCGTCTTCATCAACAAGCGGACCTTCCTCGACCAAAAGTGGGGCACGCGCGAACCGGTGGTCTTCCGCGACTCGGAGCTCGGCATGGTACGGCTGCGAGCGTTCGGGAACTACGCGTACCGGATTGCTGACAGCCAGCTCTTTGTCAACACGGTGGTCGGTTCGCAGGGGTTCTTCGACACCGACCGGCTCAAGGATTTCTACCGCGACGTCATCGTCTCTCGCCTCAACGATCTCCTCGGTGAGACTCTGAAGACGATCTTCGATCTCCCCCAGTTCTACGACGAGTTGGGAACAGCGGCCAAGGCACGGACGGCTGAAGATTTCTCCAAGTACGGGGTTGACCTCACCGACTTCTACATCAACTCCATCACCCCGCCGGACGAGGTTCAGGAAAAGATGGACGAACGCGCCGCGATGGGTGCTATTGGCGACATGAACACCTATATGCAGTTCAAGGCGGCCCAGGCGATCCAGAACGCGGCCGAAGGCGGTGGGGGAGAAGGGGGCGCGGCCAGCGCCGGCATGGGTCTCGGTCTCGGCGCGGGCTTCGGCGCGATGATGCCGGGAATGATCACCAACGCCATGCAGCAGGCGCAGCAAGGTGG
>JBGMRN010000010.1:23057-29523 GCA_048061535.1 Thermoanaerobaculales bacterium
TGTGGTCAGCCGGTCCCGGAGGGTGCGAAGTTCTGCCCCAATTGCGGAACCGCTCATTCCGGGTAGGAGTCGAAGGACTTGGAAGTCGCCTGCACCCAGTGCGGCGCCGCGATACAGGTCGGGGCCGACGCTCGTCTGATCGAGTGTCCGTTCTGTGCAACATCGCTGGTGGTGGACGGGAGCGGCACCCTGTTTCACGAGGTGATGGTGCCGATCGTCAACGCCGACGAGGTAGCCGCCCACCTGCGTCGCTTCCTCGGTGGCGACGCAACGGTGGCGGGTCTGGACGAGCAGGCTCAGATCGGTGAGCCGCGCCTCGAGTTCTTTCCGTTCTGGGCATTCACCGCGCGTGTGGCGGGAGGCGAGCGAATCGTCCTCCAACCCGCCGCACCTTCTTCGCTCCAGGGTCTTCAGGGGCTCGAGCTTCCCGGCGGAACCGCGCGGCCCATGGGTTCAGGTATGACCCTCGGGGCGTCTGTCGTTGATCCCGAAGTTCCCCAGGAAACTGCCCGGGAATGGCTGACCGCGCGCTTCGCCCAGGCCGAGGTCACGCGGACCGTCCTTTACCACTTGCCGCTCTACCGCGTGTCCTACACGTTCAAGGGGACAACCTACAACGCAGCGGTGGAAGGAGTTTCTGGGAAGGTCCTACCGGCCGATTATCCGAGCAAGGCGGAAGCGCCCTATCTCGGGGTGACGGCGCTGGCCCTCGTGGTCTTCGGTCTGGAGGGCCTGATCATCCAGAGTATCCCACTGAAGCTGATCGTCTATCTCGTCTCAGCGGTGCCGATCCTCGGAATCGCCTGGCTGACGAGCAAGAAAGTATAGCGGTGAATTCGGAATTGGGAATTCGGAATTCGGAATTCGGAAATCTGCGCGGCGGCGTGGCAATTCGTTGACCACCAAACCTCCTCTTCCGCCGCTCCCTGGACTGCCGCCGCTCCCCGGGTCGTCCGAGCCCAAACGTACGTCGAAGAATGGCCGAACGACTGAGAAGAAGCGGGTACTGACCGGTCTGTCGTGCGCGTCTTGCGGCGGCTCGGTTGAGGTTCAGGAGGGCTTGACCAACGTCCGCTGCCGGTACTGCGATACACCGGTGGCGGTGGTGGGGGACCGCGGCGTGGTGCGTCTGATGGTCTTGGACGTGATCGACCGACACGGTGCCGGCGAGGCTGTTCGGCGGTGGTTTCGCAAGGGGATCCGCAAGGACCCGGCCCTCAAACGTGAGGCCCGCGCTCAGGAAACTTTCATTGCCTGGTTTCCGTTCGTCAGGATCCGTCTCGACGTGGTGGGGTGGGTGCTCGGGGTCGTCGAGAAGCGACGCAAGCGGGGCAAGAGTTGGGTGACCGTCAAGGAACCGGTGGAGCGGCAGATCGAGCGTTCCGTCGATCTGACGATGCCAGCCGCGGAAATGGCCGAGTTCGGGGTGCATCGGGTCGATCTCAAGGGTGATGAGATCCTCCCTCTCGACGAGGAGGTCTTGCGGGCGAGAGGGATGGTCTTCAATCCCAAGCGCACACCCGGTGAAGTGGCGGAGATTCTGCGAGCCCGGGCGCTTTCAGAGATTCAGCGCGCCAACCGGCTCGACTCGATCACGTTTTCGTGGCTGGCGCCGATTCGCCGGCGGGTCGCAGTGGTCTACTACCCCTTGTGGGTCGTACGCTACAGCTTCAGGGGACGCACCTACCAGGTGCTGGTCGATGCGGAAGACGGCACGCTGGCCTTCGGCAAGGCGCCCGGAAACCATTTCTATCGTGCGTTTTCCCTGGTTGCCGCCTGCGCGGGCGCCTGTTTTGTGAGTACCACGGCCCTCCAACACGTGGGGTGGGTCTTGCGCAGCGAAAACGGTCTGGTGGGGATCGGGCTCGTCGGCCTCGTCCTCGCCGGCCTGGTGCACTGGGGCTACTCCCAGTTCCGGCACGGCGGCGTCGTTGTGGAGGGGAGCGGCCTGGAAGAGAGCGCGCGTCGCCGGTCGCTGGCGGCGACCGTCCGGGACGCGATGGAGAAATTCCAGTGAACCTTCGCCTGGTGGCCCTCGACTGCCCGGCCTGCGGCTCGGCGATGCGCGGGGAGGGTGAGGACACGATTTTCTTCTGCGCCCACTGCGGTTCGGCCGCGGTGCTCGAGGCAGAAGGGTTGCGGACGGTGGAGAGCACCGCCATGCTGCCGACACCGGGCCGCAGGGCAGAGCTCTGGCGGCCGGCGTGGCTCCTCGAGACGGTGGTGACGGTGGACCAGCGGATTCGTTTCGGCGGCCGTCAAACCAAAGGCTGGGTCGATGCGCGAACCTTTTTGGTTCCTGCCTTCCCGCTGCCCCTCAACGATTTGACTCGCCTCACCCTCGCCCTGTCCCGCGTTTCTTCGGAAACCCGGGAGGTTCCGCGAGAGCCGATTCTCGGCGGTCGGCTCGGGCTGGAGGACGCGGAGACCGTGGTTCGCCACATCATCGTCGGAGGAGAGGTTCGCAAAGGGGATGACCTGGCTTCGGTCGCGGTGGCGATCGAGGTCAAGAGCCACCGGCTGGTGGCGCTGCCCTTCGAGCGCTCGAAGGGGAAGCTGCGTTGTGCGGTTACGGGCGTGACCGTACACATCGGGGATTGACATGCCTGCCGGCATTCTGGGTCCGGCATCCGAAATCGCGTTGGGCTCGGCTCGGAACTTGACCCGCCGGGAGCGGAACAGAACCCTCGGTCGCGCGTAAGATTGAGTGTGACTCAGAATTGATAGACTGCTTTTGTTCTCAAAACCGGAGGTCATCTCATGGGATTCCAGGTCTTTGCACTGCTCGTGGTTCTCGTTCCGGTGGCGCTTCTCCTCGTATACCTCGTCATCCGATTGCGTTACAAGAAGGCCGGCCCCGACGAGGCGTTGATTGTTTTCGGCCGACGCAAGCTCTTCGGCCGCAAGGTACGCTCGGAAAAGGGCGAGATCGAGGGTTTCCGCATCATCCGCGGGGGAGGCACCTTCGTCTGGCCGGCGTGGGAGCAGTACGAGATTCTCTCGCTGCGCATGATGACTCTCGAGATAGACATGCCTCACGTCTACACGGTGCAGGGCATTCCCATCAACGTCAAGGCGGTCGCCCAGGTCAAGGTTCAAGGCAACATCGATCACATTCGGCGGGCGGCCGAGGGCTTTCTCGGTATGCCTGTGGACGAGGTTCAGGCGACGATCAAGGAGACGGTAGCGGGCCATCTCCGTGGAATCGTCGGCACCCTGACGGTCGAGGAGCTCTACCGCGAGCAGAAGAGCTTCCAGGACAAGGTCCGTGAAGAAGCTCACTCCGACCTTGACGGCATGGGCTTCGAGTTCCGGTCCTTCGTCTTCCGCGCGATCCAGGACGACGAGGGATACCTCGACGCCCTCGGGCAGCCGAAGATCCAGGAGGCACTCAAAAACGCCCGCATCGCGACCGCCGCCGCCGACCGCGATGCGGCCATCGAGGAGGAGCAGGCGCGCCAGAAGAAGGAGCAGAAGCGGATCGGCGTGGACACCGAGATCGCCGAGGCGGACAAGGCATTGAGCCTCAAGGTGGCGTCCATTCGAAAGGAGGTCGACGTTGCCGATGCGGAGGCGGTCAAGGCGGGCGAGATGGAGCTCAAGGTCCAAGACATTCGCATTGCCGACCAGGAGGTCGAACGTCAGAAACTCGAGCTCAACGCCTCGATTCGCGAGCAGGCAGACGCTAAGAAGTACGAAGCGGAACGACTCGCCGACGCCAAAAAGTACACCGTCGAGCAGGAGGCGGCTGCAGAAAGGATCCGTCGTGAGCAGGCCGCCAAGGCGCTCCAGGCCGAGGGCATCGCCAGGGCCGAGGCTGAGTCGGTGCAGCGGCGCCAGATCGGTCTCGCAGAGGCTGAGGCCATCCAGGCGAAGGGTGAGGCAGAGGCCGAGGCCAGGCGTTTGCTCGCCGAGGCCCTCAAGCTCTACAACGAGGCCGGTCTCTCGATCGAGGCTCTCAAGGTGCTGCCGGAGATCGCGGCTGCGATCTCAGAGCCTCTCGCCAGGGCCGGCGAGACCACTATCATCTCGCATGGCGGGAATCCCGGCGACGGCACCGGCGCGGCACGGCTCACCGACGATGTCATTCAGGTCCTGAGCCAGCTCGGACCGGTGATGAAGCAGCTCTCGGGGGTCGATCTCGACAACCTCCTGCAGAATATCTCCCGCCTGCCCGGAGCGCTCGCGGACAGCGTCGAAGGCGGCAAGTCCAGGAAAGCGGGGAAGGAGTCCGGCGAGGTCTTCGGGACTGATTAGATGAACCAGCGGCGCAAGCTCAACGCGCTCCTTCTCGAACTGCAAAACGCGAGTTCGCCGCTCGGGCAGGCAAAGGTCCTTGCCCGGGCCTGGCGTACTTTGCGCGAGCTCAGCCCGACCGACCGGCGGCTGCTCGCACGGCAAGCTGGATTCGAAAAGGCTGAAGAGATGCTCGAGGGGCTGGCTGCCCGAAAGACTGGATGGGCGCCGGCGATGCTGTTGCAGGTTCTCGGCAACGCCCAAAAAACCGACGCCTCCACCGTGAGCGAACTCATCGAGGCCGTCGGTGATCCCGACCGGACGGAGGAGGCGCTCAGCAAAGGCGCGGACCTCGCGGCCGAGCTCCTCGCGGCGCCGGAGTTGAAGGAGGGAGTCGGCGAGGCTTCAGAGGAACCTGGTCACGTGCCGGACCCGACGCCGGGCCCAGCCTCGCCTCCGGAGGAAGGCCCTGATATTTCGAGCAAGAGGAAGGAAGAAGAACCAACCGGCGGCGAGGCAACGCCGGCTCCGGCGGTCGACCTCGAGCGAAGGCCGGGGCCCGATCCGTTGCGGGCGCAGGCGGTCGACTGGAGCCGCTGGGACCGTGAGGACCCGGTTCATCGGCCGGTGCCGTCAGCGCCCGAGAGCTCGCAACCGGTGACCTTCAAGGTGGGCGCGGAGGGCCGCCAACCGAACCGCCTGGCCACAGACCTCGTAAATGATCCAGGCGTTCTTCACCGCCTCCGGCGTCTCCGAAGGGAACTTCCCAGCCTCGTCGGGGCGGATGCTCAGGAGTTGCGCGGCGTCGTCGCAGCATTTCCCCAGGGCTGGGCGCGGCGGCGTGCTCTTGTCGCCCTCCTCGAGGGGGGCATTCCCGCCGACTCCGGGCAGGCGGTCGAGCTGGTTGCGGCATGTGAGCGTGAGCTCGACCGCCGCTGGTGTCTCGGCATCCTCGCCCGGCGTGGAGCGCTCGACGGCGAAACCCTGGCGCGAGCCCTCGATCTTCTGACCTCCCCGGGCGCGCGGCGTCGCCTTCGTGCAGCGGCCGGTGAGCCGGCGTAACCAAGATTTCTCACCGGGTTTCGTCAGGTTGCCGGGAAACCCATCTGGCGCAGCAGATCGTCGAATCTGGGATCTTCGCGAAGCGGGTCCCAGACCGGCCAGACCCGGAGCATGAAGAAGTCGGCGTCGCGCGCTTCGACCGCCTTTTCGAGCCATTCGAATGCGTCGTCGTTGTTGCCGAGGGCGGTGTGGATCTGGGCGATATCGGTGGGTGGGACGTAGGTCGTTTTCTCCTGCTCCAGGAGTCTATTCAGGATCTCGAGGGCTTCCGGGCGTCTTCCTGAGCGCGCAAAGAGGGACCCGAGAGTGTGCTTCCCGGACCTGAGGGTGTCCGGGCCCGCCAGTTCGATCCCTCGCTTCATGATCTTGATACCGCGCTCGAAATCCCCTGTCGCCAGCAGCACCTGCGCCAGCCGCTGGTATGTGAGCCAGTAGTACGGGTTGAGTTCGACGGATTTTTCGAGCTGAGCGATCGACTCGTCGTACCGCCGAGCGAGGTAGAGTATCAACCCGACCTGTTGGCTGGCGACAAGGGAAAGTGGGTCGAGGCGCTCGGCTCGACGGGCCTGCTCCAGCGCCTCGTCGAAGCGGCCCACACAGGCGAGCAGGAAGGAGTAGTTGCCGTGGACAAAACTCAAGCCTGGCCCGAGCTCGAGTGCGCGGCGATGACTTCGCTCCGTCGCCCTCCAATCCCAGTCATACGTCATCTGGATCCAGGCTCCCGATCTGCGCGAGCTTGGTGATCAAGGCCTCGGTCATACCGTCGGCAAAGTACGCCTGCTCTGAGTCCCCCGAGAGGTTGGCAAAGGGGAGGACGGCGATCGAGCGGATCGAGGGCATCGCCGCCCGGCCGGCAAGACGCTGCCACAGCCCTTCGGGGGGTAGCACGACGAGGGCGCCGATGATGACTGCGAAGACTACCGTTACGGCGTGTCCGAGGCGGAAACGATTTTCGATGACGGGGGATGGCGCTGCTGGTCCGGAAGCGGCGTTGGTCTCGAGCGCGAAGGCGAGGTCCCGGGCCGACTGGAATCGATCCTCAGGCCGTTTTTCAAGGCACCGCCGGACCACCTTTTCGATGCTGGTTCCACCGCCGTTGACGAGGGGAGGGTCTTGCTTGAGGATCGCGGCTCCGACCTCGTGGGCGGTGTTGCCCGCGAAAGCTCGG
>JBGMRN010000010.1:29623-31823 GCA_048061535.1 Thermoanaerobaculales bacterium
CCGCCCGCTCCGACCTTGTCGAGCACGCGGTATCGACCGATGGTCTTACCCTTCAGATCCGGCATCGCAATCCGCTTTCGGTCATTCTATCGCAGCCGAGACGGGGCGGACCCGGTCAACGACCCGACCGGTCAGGATGGCGAAGACGCTCGGCGAGCATGGTGTGCCTCTTGCGCACGGTGGCGTTGTTGACGGCGCGGCCGAGGGCCCGTCTCGAGCCCACGATCACCACCAGTCGCCGTCCGCGGGTGATCGCCGTGTAGAGGAGGTTGCGTTGGAGCATGACGTGGTGCTGGTGATGGAGGACGATGATGACCGCCGGATACTCGCTGCCCTGCGATTTGTGGATCGTGCAGGCATAGGCGGGAACGAGGTCCTCCAGGTTCTCGGCGGGGATGACGACCGGACGGTCGTCGAAGATCACCGTCAGCTCGCGCTCCTCCTGTTCGAAGGCAGCGACCTGTCCGAGATCACCGTTGAAGATGTCGAGCTCATAGTTGTTGCGAACCTGCATCACCTTGTCGCCGACCCGGAAATGCCGCCATCCCACTACCAGCTCCGCCCCGGGTGGCGTGAGCAGGGTCTGCAGGCGCTCGTTGAGTCGGGTGACCCCGAGCTCGCCGCGGTGCATGGGTGAGAGCACCTGGATATCCCGGACCGGATCGAGCTTGAACCGCTCCGGAATGCGTCGAGCGGCGAGCTCGACGGCGAGGTCTGCTGCCGCCCCGGCGTCGTCTCTGGAGATGAAAAAGAAGTCGCTTTCCTCCGAGTTCGCATCGAGCTCCGGCATCCGCCCGGAGTTGACCCTGTGGGCATTGTGAACGATGCGGCTGCGTTCGGCCTGGCGGAAGATCTGGTCGAGGCGGATCACCGGGAGCGTGCGAGAGGCGATGAGGTCGCGGAGAACGTTGCCGGGACCAACCGATGGCAGCTGATCGGCATCGCCGACCAGGACCAGCCGGCAGCCGGGAGGTACGGCCTCGAGCAGGGCCGCCGCGAGCTCGACGTCGAGCATCGAGATCTCGTCGAGGACCAGGCAGGCGGCCTCGAGGGGATTGTGCCGGTTGCGGCTGAAGACTCGTAGCTTGGGGTTGAACTCGAGAAGTCGGTGGATGGTCTTGGCGCCGAGACCTGTGGTCTCGGAGAGGCGCTTGGCCGCCCTGCCGGTGGGGGCCGCGAGGAGGACCTTCGCCTTCTTCTTTCCGAGAATCTGGACGATGCCGCGGATCAGGGTCGTCTTGCCGGTTCCAGGTCCGCCGGTGATGACCACGGCCTTCTCGGTCAGGGCCGAGGCAAGGGCCTCCCGCTGGCGGCGAGCGAGGCGGATGCCGGCGCGTTGCTGGTACCAGTCGACCGCCTGGTCGACTTTGATCGCGACGACGTCGGCCGGTGTTTGGAGGAGGGCCAGGAGGTCATTCGCGACCGTGGCCTCGGCCCTCTCGAGACGTGGGATGTAGACTGCCTCCGGTTCGGTTTTCCGGCTGCGGATCACGATTTGCTCCCGCGCCTCCAGGCCTTGGACCGCGGGCGCGAGGGGTTCCGCCCGGGTTTCGAGAAGGTCAGCGGCGGTTGTCAGGAGCTCATCCTTCGGCAGAAAGACGTGGCCCTGGACCGCGGCCTGCTGGAGGGCGAAGAGGACTCCCGCCTCGAGACGTTCCGGCGCGTCCTCGGGGATGCCGAGCTTGCGGGCGATCCGGTCGGCGGTGAGAAAACCGACCCCGAAGACCTCCTCCGCCAGCCGGTAGGGGTTGGAACGCACAACATCGACGGCGCTCGCACCATAGCGACGGTAGGCCTTGACCGCGACCCCGGGCGGAATGCCGTGACCGGTGAGGAAGATCATGATCTGTTGGATTCCGCGGTGCTGCTCCCACGATGAACGGATGCGCTCGATGGTTGTGGGTCCGATGCCGCGGACCTGGCGCAAACGTCCCGGGTCGGTGTCGAGGATCTCGAGGGTTTCAAGCCCAAACGCATCGACCACCCGTGCGGCCATCTTCGGCCCCAGTCCTCGGATCCTGCCCGAACCGAGGAAGCGGCGCAGCCCTTCCAGGGTTGAGGGTGCCACCTGGACATAGGATGCGGTCTCGAACTGCTCGCCGAACTTGGCGTGGTCGATCCAGTGGCCCGTCAGCCGAAGCTCGTCGCCCTCTCTCACCCCGAGCAACGGGCCCGTCGCGGTGAAGCTGGGCGCGTCCTC
>JBGMRN010000010.1:31923-34780 GCA_048061535.1 Thermoanaerobaculales bacterium
GAATTCGGAATGAGGAATTCGGAATTACCGGCGCGCGGGGGCGGTCGGGTAGGTTGGGGCGCGTTGCCCGCGTCTGGGCGCGACAATGGAGCGTGGGTTGGCGCGTTCGACGGGATGTGCCATGTACGCGATTGTGTCCGGACCGTGGATGGTATGCAGATTCTCAGATCACAATTGCGCTACGTGGCAATCCAAGGGAAGCGCGATGCCAGAAGGCCTCGACGCCTATCAGTAGCGCAAATCCGAAGCTGGATCTTCGACTCAGGAATAGAACAAGACCTAATATCAATTACCAAAAGGGAAGGAGAACCGACCAGTGAGAAAAACAGACCGTGTTTCGAGGTTGATCACGATCCTCCTGTCGTTTTGGACGGCAGGCGTCGCACTGCTCGTGGTGGGCCCGGTCGCGGCTGGGGGTCCTCCCAGCGACCTGGCTCTCGATCTTGTCGCGTCAGGATTTCTCAGTCCCGTGGCCGCGCGCCACGCAGGGGACGGTTCCGGTCGCCTTTTTGTTGTCGAGCAGGACGGGAGCATCATGATCATCGACGGTGGCGTCGTCGAGCCGGTACCGTTTCTGGATATCAGCGGGCAGGTTGACAACGCAGGGCACGAGCAGGGCCTGCTCGGTATCGCCTTCCACCCTCAGTACGCGTCGAACGGCCTTTTCTTCGTCAACTACACCTACGATCCGGGTCCCGGGCTCGACCGCACCCGAGTCTCCCGCTTCAGCGTCTCCGGTGGCAATCCGAACCTGGCGGATCCGACCAGCGAGCTGGTGATTCTTGAAGTCGAACAGGATTTCGCCAATCACAATGGTGGTGACATCCACTTCGGCCCGGACGGCTATTTGTACATCGGGATGGGGGATGGCGGTAGCGGCGGGGACCCGAATAACCGCGCTCAGGATCTCACGTCGCTGCTCGGAAAGATGCTGCGCATCGACGTCGATTCCGGAGGACTCGGCAACTACGGCATCCCGCCCGGAAACCCGTTCGTCGGGAATGTGAACGCTGCGGACGAGATCTGGGCCTACGGTCTTCGAAACCCGTGGCGTTTCAGCTTCGACCGATTCAGCGGCGATCTGCTCATCGCCGATGTCGGGCAAAACGCGTGGGAGGAAATCAACTTCCAGTCGGCTGCAGGGAGTGGGGGCGAAAACTATGGTTGGAGCTGCATGGAGGGCGATGCCTTCCCGAATTTCAACGCCTGCGACGGGAATCCTCTCACCGGGCCGATCCTCACATACGGGCATGGCCCCGAGTGCTCGGTGACAGGCGGCTACGTCTATCGGGGAGTCATTGGCGGACTCCAGGAAAGTTACATCTTTGGGGATTACTGCTCGGGACGCATCTGGTTCGCCGCGCCTTCCGGCGCCGGGTGGTCGGCGACTGAGTGGGCCGACACATCACTGAATATCAGTTCCTTCGGGGAAGATGAGGACGGCGAAATCTATGTCGTCGACCTCGGCGGTTCGGTCTATCGCTTCGTGAGCCCGACCTCGGTCTTCTCAGACGCCTTCGAGTCCGGAGACACTTCTCAGTGGAGCGCCGCGACCGGGGGCTGAAACGGGACTGGCCCCAGGAAACGCCTCCTTCTCTCAGAACCCCATCAGACCACGGATTTTCTCCGCGTTGGGGTGGCCGGTAAGCGATTCGACCAGCGTCAGGGCGACGTCGATCGCGGTCGCGGGGGAGGTGGAGGTGATGATATTTCGGTCTTGGGAATCAACAACAGAACGCGCTTCAAATCGGTCTTCCGGGATCGGTCGCGGTCAATTTTCGGTCTCCAGCTCGGTGAGGATCGCCCGCGCACTCTCCGCCTGGTTTTCCGGGACCATAAACAGAATCTTACCGGCCTTCGGGTGGAACCGGAAGGGCGAGAGACTGCCGCGGAAGGCATCGAAATTCTCTTCGCCCGAAGTGAGGAACCGGATGCCCTCGCTTTCCAGAAGCGATTTCACGATCGCCACCTCGGATGGATCGGTGCACTCGAAGACCGGTTCGAATCGGGCGTCGGGCGCCGGATCCTGGGCACGGGCGCGGGGTGGTTCCGATTCCGTTTCCTCGGGTGACACAACGTCCACCAGGTCGGCGCCACAGTGCGGGCACCTGTAAACCCCGGGAACGTACTCGCCCGGTTTTCCGGTCTCGATGTTGTCGGGGCACTCGCGGTTCGGACAATACATGCTTGGTCGTCTCCCTCTTCAGAGTACCGGAACCCTGCCACCCCTCGTTCATCGTTTCGTCGGTAGCGACTCACTTCAACCCGAGCCTCTTTCTCTCCTCGAGGAGTGAGACCTCAAGTGGAGTTGAACGACTGCATTCGACGGATTGATTGGATCACTTCGTCGAGCTGTTGGAGAAAACGTGATCGGTCACGCTTCGTGAGCGGCGGCGGTCCGCCGGTGATCTCTCCTGCGCCACGAAGCTCCGACAAAAGGTTCCGAGTCGCGACGGCCTGACCGATGTTCTTTTCCGTGAAGGGCTTCCCGGTCGAGCCGATCACTCGTGCGCCTTGCTTCAGGCAGCGGCTCGCAAGTGGGATGTCAGCGGTGACCACGATGTCGTGAGGCTGAACGTGGTCGACGATCCAATCATCGGCCGCGTCGAATCCGTCGCCGACGACTTCAAGCGAAATCCAAGATTCGCTCGGAACACGCATCCACGAATTGGCAACCAATGTGACGTTGAGCTGGTATCGGGCTGCCACGCGGTATACCTCTTGTTTGACCGGGCATGCATCAGCATCGACAAAAATGTGCAGCAATCGAAGATCCTCTCCATCACCCTGAGCCTGAAGGGACTACGCGCCGTGAGCGCCCTTTTTATAAAACTGGCGACCAGTTTGGGCGAGCCCG
>JBGMRN010000011.1:0-8480 GCA_048061535.1 Thermoanaerobaculales bacterium
CCGCGGGTGAGCATGAGCGTCAGCGAGAGCGAGACGTTGGCGCCTGAAAAGAACTCGTTGACGGCCGTGCCCACGATTTCAGGAAGGCCCATGCCGCCGAACTCGGGGCTCGCCAGGAGGCCGATCCATCCACCCTCGCAAATCGTGTTGTAGACCGGTTTGAAGGAATCCGGCAGAGTGACCTTGCCGTCCTCCCACTTGGCGCCGATGCGATCTCCGTCCTCGTTGCAGGGCGCCATCTGTTCCTGCGCGATTTTCAGCGCCTCGTCGATCACCATGTCGATGCTCTCGGTGTCCCAGTCGGCGAACTTCTCGGCGTCGAGAAGCTCTCCAATTCGAAGCCACTCGAAAAGCTGAAACTTGATGTCGCGTAGATCTACTTTGTAATCCAAGACGGACCTCCCTGGCTGATGTGGGTCATGGCAGCGAAGTGAATGAACATTCATTCATTCTCTCGCGGCTGCGACAAAAGTCAAGATTTTTTGTCAAGGTGCGGCAATTTGCCCGTCTCTCGGCCCGGCCGGGCCGAGAGACGGCCAAATTGCGGGAAAGCCGGCCGAAAGGCCGGCTTTGAGGCATTTCACAGTCTGTACTTTTCACTGGATTTCGACGCGAGGGCGGCACTTTGTCGTCCGTCGCGGGGAGCGCGGTGAGATATGCCGGTTAGCGCCGTCCGCGGTTGCCGTCCCGACCGCCTCGTCCGCCGCCGGGGCGTCCTCCCCGGCGGGCGCTTCGCGGTGGGGGGCTGTCCCGCTCGGGGATTTCCTCGCCGCGCTCGCGAGCCTCATCCTCCATTATCACGCGACGCGATAGCTTGATGCGATCGTTGGCGTCGATGTCGATGATCCGGACCCTGAGCTCGTCACCCTCGGTCAGAACGTCTCGAACATCGGGAATGCGTTTCATTGAAAGCTCGGAGATGTGCACCAAGCCATCTTGCCCGGGGAGGATTTCAACGAAACAGCCGTATGGCTCGATGCGTCGCACGATTCCGGTGAACTCCTCGCCGATCTCCGGCTGGCGGGTGAGGCCTTCGATGATCTCGACTGCCTTCTGAGCCGCCGCCCGGTCTGAGGTGGCGATCTGGACGGTGCCGTCGTCTTCGACGTTGATCTTGGCGCCGGTCTGTTCGACGATGCTGCGGATCATCTTCCCGCCCGGGCCGATGACGTTGCGGATCTGGTCGACGTCGACCTTGATCTGGATGATTCTCGGCGCATACTCCGAAATGTCGGAGCGCCCCTCGGTAATGGCCTGGGTCATCGAATCGAGAAGCTGGAGGCGACCGCGACGGGCCTGTTCCATCGCCTGCTCGAGGATCTCGCGGTCGAGGCCGGAGACCTTGATGTCCATTTGCAGTGCGGTGATGCCCTTGGCGGTGCCGGCAACCTTGAAGTCCATGTCGCCGTAGTGGTCCTCCTGGCCGGCGATGTCGGTGAGAACGGCGTGGCGATCGCCGTCGGAGACCAGTCCCATTGCGATTCCGGCGACCGCGCTGCTGAGTGGAGCTCCGGCATCCATCATCGCCATGGACCCGCCGCAGACCGAAGCCATCGAGGAGGAACCGTTGGATTCGAGGATGTCTGAAACCACCCGCATGGTGTAAGGGAAGTCCTCGGCATCGGGGAGGACCGGGCGCAGCGCACGCCGTGCCAAGGCGCCGTGCCCGATCTCACGTCGGCCGGCGCCGCGCAGGAAGCGGGCCTCGCCGACCGAGAACGGCGGGAAGTTGTAGTGCAACATGAAGCGCTGACGCGACTCGCCCTCGAATGCTTCGACGAGCTGTGAGTCATCCGACGTGCCGAGGGTGCAGGTGACCAGAGCCTGGGTCTCCCCGCGGGTGAAAAGAGCCGAACCGTGCGCCCGTGGGAGGAGCCCGACTTCACACGCTACCGGCCGGATTTCGTCGAAGGCGCGCCCATCGAGGCGTTCGCGCTTGGCGAGGATGGTCTCACGGGTAATTTCCTTGACCATCGAACGAAAAACGCCCTTGACCCAGGGGGTCTTCTCGTCGGCTTCTTCCTCGGTCAGTTCGGCCAGAGCCTGTTCCCGCACCGCATCTGCCGCAGCCTTTTGCTCGAACTTTCCGCGCACGAGCAGGGCTTCGCGCAAGCGGTCGGTCCATCGGCTGCGGATGCCCTCCGCGTACTCCGAGGGCCATGGATCGGGCGCGGCGACGTATTCGTCTTTGACCACACCCAGTTCGGCCACGATCTCGTGTTGGAGGGCGATGATCTTCTTGATCTCGCTGTGGGCGAGATCGAGCGCGTCGAGGAGAATGGACTCGGGTACCTCCTTGGCCGCGCATTCGACCATCACAACGGCCTCGTCGGTTCCGGCAACCACCAGGTCAAGCTCGGATTCTTCGAGCTCGGCGTAGGTGGGGAATACGACCAGCCGCTCATCGACCCGTCCAATGCGAACACCCGCAATCGCCGATTTGTAGGGGATGTCGGCTGCGGCGAGCAACGCCAGCGAGGCGCCGGAGAGGCCGTAAATGTCGGGATTGTACCCGTCATCGGCCGACAGGACCCAGGCGATGACCTGGGTTTCGCGGTGGTATTTGTCAGGGAAGAGCGGCCGCAGGCTGCGGTCGATCACCCGGCAGGTGAGTGTTTCTTTTTCGGTCGGTCTGCCCTCACGTTTGAAAAAGCCTCCCGGAATGCGGCCGCCGGCATAGGTGTTTTCGCGGTAATCGACCGTCAAGGGGAGGAAATTCACTCCCTGGCGGGCGTCGGGACTCGAGCAGGCGGTGACCAGGACCATGGTGTCGCCCATGCGAACGACGGTCGAACCACCGGCCTGCTTGGCGATCTTGCCGATCTCGAAGCTCAGCGTTTTGCCGTCGATTTCGACGGATTTCGATATCTCTTTCATTCAGGTTTCCAATCTTCAGTTGCGCGGCACCCCTTTCCGGTCGAGTCGCTGACGGGGCGACCGATGGACGGGGATCGCGGCGGGCTGGGGTTACTCAGCCTCGGAGTCCCAGCTGCTCCACGAGCCGGCGATAACGGGTGATGTCTTTCGCCTTGAGATACTCGAGAAGACGGCGGCGTCGGCCGACCAGTTTCAACAGACCGCGACGGGAGTGAAAGTCCTTCTTCTGGACCTTGAAATGCTCCGTCAGGTACTGGATACGGCGGGTCAGCAGTGCGACCTGCACCTCAGGCGACCCGGTATCGGTCGGATGGGTGCGGAACTCGTCGATTATTGATGGCTTCTGCGCGTCAAAGTGACTCATCTATTCTCCACTGTCCTCCGGTGGCGAGGAGGCATCGGTACGTTAGCAGGAAGCGACTGATCTCGCAACATTTCGGTGCTCAGGACGGCGAACTCGTGAGATCGAGCACGAGGGATGGAGCGACGGTGAGCGTACGTCCGCGCGCAAGCACCGCCTGCACAACACCGATACCCAACATTTGATTTCCTTCACCACGGACGATGACCCTGGACTCCTTGGCAATGTTTGTAGCACCCTGGCGGAGCATCACCACTTCCTGCCCGTGACAGAAGCGGTCGGCGGCGCCGGTGTTGAGCACAATTTCCTTGAACGGCAACTCGATCTCCGAGATCGGGATCCAGGGCGGCCCGTCGAGGATCTCCTCGGGTCCCGTAGCAGCCTCGAGCGCCCCCTGCTCCAAGGCGGAGGAGGCGGCATACGGCCCGATCGCGGTCCGATAAAGGTGATGCAGGTGACCGCCGCAGCCGAGTTCGATTCCGATGTCGTGGGCGAGTGACCGGACGTAAAACCCTGTGGACGTCGTGACTTCGACCGCGATTAGGTTGGGAGCGTTCGCCTCGAGAGAAAAACCGTGGACGGTCACCGTTTTGGGTTCAATCTCCACGGTCTCTCCGTTGCGGGCGAGCTCGTAGAGTTTCCGTCCGGAGACCTTTTTCGCCGAGTAGGGGGGCGGGACCTGCTGGATCTCGCCCGAGAATCGTGCCTCCAACCGATCGAGCGTTTCGCGGTCGAGAATCGGCGGCGATCCCTCGGGTTCTGTACGTTCACCTTCTCCGTCGTAGGTAGTTGTGGCGTGACCCAACCAAACCTGGCCCTCGTAGGTTTTGTTCCAGGCGAGCAGATACTGTTGCAGTCGGGTCGCCTGCCCCACGCATAGCAGAAGCAGACCCTCCGCCATGGGGTCGAGGGTCCCGGTGTGACCGATCCTGCGCTCGCCCAGCGCCTTGCGAGCCATGTCGACAATGTCGTGGGAAGTTGGGCCGGACTGCTTGTAAACCGGCAGGAGGCCGTGGAAGCGCGATGGTCGGCGGCGGCTCAATCTCCACCTCCGAGGATATCGGCGACTGCTGCGGAGACCTTGGCCTTCACTTCGGGGAGGTCTCCCGTTACGGCGCAGCCGGCGGCGTTACGATGCCCGCCGCCTCCAAACGCCGCCGCGATACACCGCACATCGACATCCCCCCGCGATCGCAGGCTGACGCGGACGATCCCAGGTTCCCACTGCTTGAAAAACGCTACCGCCTGAACGCCGGCGATGGCCCTGGGGATGGTGACGATCTCCTCGGTGTCCTCCGGCCCGGCCTGAGCGCGGCGAAACGACTCCTGGTCGACAGCGATCACAGCCAGCCGTCCGTCGCAGTGGAGTGTCAGCGATTGCAACGCCTCACCCATCAGCCGCGCCGACGCCAGGCTCCGGTTTCCGTGGACCCAGTCGGCAACCAGCGTCGGATCGGCGCCGGCGTCCACCATTTCCGCCCCGGCGCGGAAGGCTCGGCCGGTGGCGTTGGAGTAGCGAAAATCGCCGGTATCGGTTGTCAGTGCTACCAGGAGGTTGGTAGCGGTGTCAGCCGACGGCAGGATGCCGGCCTCGACGAACATTCTCCAAACCATTTCGCCGACCGCCGGCGATTCTTCGTCGAGGAAGTTGACGGCGCCGTAAGCGGGGTTCGCGGGATGGTGGTCAATGTTGAGGATCGGAAGCCGCGTGAGATCCTCGAATCCGGTGCGGTCGAGTCCGGGGCACTCCACGGTGACCACCATGTCGAAGGCCTCCGGAAAGTCCTCGGGGAGCGTGTCGCCGATCACAATGCGACCGGCGCCGGGGAGCAGTTTGAGGTTTTCCGGCGTTGGGTCGCGGTTGACGATCACAGCATCGACTCCGGATTCCTCTGCGAGATCGGCCAGGGCGAGCGCCGACCCGATGGCGTCTCCGTCGGGGTTGCGATGGCAGGTGATGAGAATCCGGCCGGCGGCGCGCAGCTTCTTCAACGCTTCTTTTGCGGAACCCGTGGCGGTGGTCACGAGCTTCCCCCCTCCGCGTCATTCTCGTTGGATTCCGAGGAGGAGAGGAGGCCCTCGTCGGCGAGTCGGTCAAAGACCCGTTCCATGTGATCGCCGTACTCATACGACGTGTCACGGAAGAACTCCAAGCTGGGGACCACCCGCAGGCGCATCCGCCGGCCGAGATGGCGTCGCATGAACGGTGCCGCCGCGACAAACCCGTCTCCGGCCTGACGTTCCCGCTCCTCGTCGCCGATGACCGAGAAATAGACCTTGGCCTTCGACCGGTCGGGGGCCAGTCGTATGGTCGACACTGTGACTCCTACCAACCGCGGATCGTTCACCTCGAACATCAGCAACTCGGCCAACACGGACCTGATCTCACCTTCGAGACGGGCGTTACGCTCATAACTCTTTTCCTGCACCTGCTCCTCCGTGTTGCATTCGCCGGCCGCTGAACCGAGGACTACATCCGCGCGATTTCGACTTGCCAGCTCAGAACGTGGCCGCTCCAATTCCGGTCAACCGTTGTCTCTACCCTCTGGAGTCTCGCTTCGAGATCCACGGGATCGGTCGAGAGCCCGCAGATTGCGAGCGATGCCCGCTGGTACAGATCCTGGTTGTCGGTCTCGACCACGAGAACTCGGTGCCGAGCTCTTATCTTCTCTACGAGGCTGCGGACCGGCGCGCGCTTGGCCTTGAGGTTCCGGGCTTCCGGCACATGCAATTCCAGACGGACCACGCCGACGTATATTTCTCCACTCATGTTCAGCTCTGGCGTACGGCTGGTTTCATCGTTGCGTGTTGTCGAAGATGTTCGGGCATCGACGTCCTCCTCATGCCTCGGACTCGACCGCAAGGTCCGTCGGCGGCCGGCACCAAGAGGATCGGCCGGGCCCTTAGAGTTCGGGTGCGATCTCCACCAACCGGTAGGCCTCGATGATGTCACCTTCCTTGATGTCATGATACCGCTCGAGGCCGATACCGCAGTCGAATCCCTGGCGGACCTCGGAGGCGTCATCCTTGAATCTCCTCAACGAGGAGATGTCGCCCTCGTAGATCACCACGTTGTCACGGAGCAGACGCGCTTTGGCGCTGCGGGTGATCAGACCTTCGATTACGTGGCTCCCGGCGATGGCGCCGAGCTTCGGAACCTTGAAGACCTCGCGAACCTCGGCACGTCCCATATCCTCCTCACGATACTCGGGTGCGAGGAGTCCGACCATTGCCTTCCTGACGTCGTCGACGAGGTCGTAAATCACGGTGTAGAGCCGGATGTCCACCTGCTCGGTATCCGCCAGATCACGTGCGGTTCGTTCCGGGCGGACCGCGAATCCGACGACGATCGCGTTGGAGGCCGAAGCGAGCATGACGTCGTTGGTCGTGACCGCCCCCACCGAACCATGGAGCACGTTGATCTTGACCTTCTCCGTGCTGAGGCTGGTGAGCGTTTCTCGGAGCACCTCGACCGAGCCCTGAACGTCCGCCTTGATGACGACGTGGAGCTCCTGGATTTCACTTTCGGCGATTTTGTCGAAAAGGTTGTCCAGTGACACCTTTCGCGTCGCCATGAGCCCCTCTTCCCGATCCCGCTGGCTTCGGTAGGAGGACACCTCGATGGCTTTCGCCTCGCTTTCGGTGCCCTGCAGGACATCGCCCGCCGCCGGTACGTCCTCGAAGCCCGTCAGCTCGACCGGATCGGACGGGCCCGCGGACGTGACCCGTTCGCCGGCATCGTCGGTGATCGCACGGACTCGGCCCCAGGTTGATCCGCAGAAGAAAAAGTCCCCGATTTCGATCCGGCCCTGCTGGATCAAGACCGAAGCGACAATGCCGCGTCCCTTCTCTTTGCGGGCCTCGAGCACGATGCCGCGGGCCGGACCCGTGGCCGTGGCGGTGAATCCCTTGAGATCAGCCACCAGCAGGATCATGTCGAGAAGATCGCCAAGCCCCTGGCCCTTCTTGGCCGAAACCTCGATCGACGGAATGTCTCCGCCCCAGTCCTCGACCAGGACCTCATGCTCGGCGAGCTGTTGTTTGACCCTGTCAGGGTTGGCATTGGCCTTGTCGATCTTGTTGATGGCGACGATCAAGGGCACATTGGCGGCTCGGGCGTGGTTGATCGCCTCTTTGGTCTGAGGCATCACGCCGTCATCAGCCGCGACCACCAGGATCACGATATCGGTCACCTGGGCGCCGCGGGCACGCATCTGGGTGAATGCCTCGTGACCCGGAGTGTCAATGAACACCACCTTGCGGCCGTCGGGCGCCTCGATGCGCGATGCGCCGATGTGCTGCGTGATGCCGCCGGCCTCGTGTTCGGCCACGCGGCTCGAGCGAATCGCGTCGAGAAGTGAGGTCTTCCCGTGATCGACATGGCCCATGACGGTGACGACCGGGGGTCTCGGATCCTGTGGGCCGGCGTCCTCCGAGCTTTCCTCACGCTCGTACTCGATGAGTTCCTCGGCAGAGGCCACCATGGCCTCGATCGCGAGGTCGGCGCAGATTTCTTCGGCGAGCTCGTGGGGGAGGGATTGGTTGGTTGTCACCATCACACCCTTTTGGATCAGCAGGCCGAGGAGGTCCTTGGCGGTGATATTTAGCTTTTCTGCGAGCTCCCGCGAGGTGACCATCTCCGAGAGAATGATGGGTCCCTCGGGTTTCTGGCCATCCTTGAACTGAACCGTGCGCGTGGGACGCGGCGGAGCGGTCCGGCGCTCGGTGTCCTGCTGGCGGCGACGGGCTTTCTTGCTCGGGCGACCACCGGTGGGGCGGGGAGCGGGACGGGGGCCGGCGGCGGCCTCCTGTTGGCCCTTGAGCTTCTGCTCTTCAAACTTGTTGAGGAGATCGCGAATCTCCTGAGCATCGGCCGCGGACTTGGCCTTGCGCCCCGCAACGCGGCCGCTGGCTTTCTCCGCCTTGCGTTTCTTTTCGATCTCGCGCTGGTCGGCCAGGCGCTGGCGAATCTCATCGGGAGTGAGTTCGCGGAGATTCTGTTCGAGCGGCGTTTTGGGTCGTCCGGGCCGCACCCGCTGCCGTTCGTCCTCCTCTTCAGTCGATCCCCGGACGGCGGTGATCTCCTCCTCGGTGATCTCGGGCTCGGGTTTGACCTCGATGTCCTCTTCGAGTGCGTCGGCTGCACGAACATCTTCCTCTGCCGTTGCCACCACTGGGGTCTCGTCAACAGTCGGCGCCGCTTCGGCGATCGCCTCGGCAGGTGCCTCGGCAGGTGCCTCGG
>JBGMRN010000011.1:8580-32383 GCA_048061535.1 Thermoanaerobaculales bacterium
GCCTCGGCAGGTGCCTCGGCAGGTGCCTCGGGTTCGGCGTCGGCTTCGACCGGCTTCGTCTCGCTGACGAACTCGTGGATCTCTTTTTCGGTGTCCACCACCTGGCGCCGCCGGCGACGCGCCATGCGGTCCTTGGCGGAGAGCGTTGTGGCTTCCTCGGTAGGCTGCTCCCGGCGGACGATGACCTCGCGGGGGCGCCGCTGCAACGTCTCGCCGGTGATGATTGAACGCACCGTCGACAGATCGAGTGTGTCCTCCTCACTGGTAACGGTGACACCGATCGAACGCAGCTTGAAGATCAGCTCGCGCGGGGTGATGCCCATCGTGTGGGCGAGATCAACGACTCGAAGCTGCTGCATGCTTCCTCACTCCTCCCCGGCTGCAATTTCGGCCGCCTCGGCGAGGGCCTCCTCGAGAGTCTTGCCGGCCATGTCAAGGAGCCGTTTCGCCGTCACCGGGCCGATCCCCGGGATCGTCGACAACCCGTCGGCGTCCCGTGCCATCAAATCCTGGATCGTGTGGATGCCGTGGCCCTCGAGACGCTCGCGAAGACGCTCGGTGAGCGCTTCCATTTCTTCGAGGGGAATCAGCTGATCGTAGTCGACGGTTGCGGAGGCGGCCTCGAGGTCGGGGATCTCCTCTTTCTCGTCGACGCCTTCCATTTCGCGCAACATCGAAGCGAGCGCCGAGGCCAGCTCGTCTTTGACCGCCTCCTGGCTCTTGATTTCGATGCGGCAGTCGAGCAGCTTGGAGGCCAGGCGAACGTTTTGACCGCGCTTTCCGATCGCCAGGGACAGCTGCTCGGTGCCGACGATGACATCGAGCACGACCTCCTTGCGCTCTTCGGTGACCGGCTCGCCGTCCTCGTTCAGAACGGGTTGGCCTTCCTCGTCGCGAACGATGACCGTGATCGGTTCCTCACGAACAGCGACGCGGTTGATTTTGGCCGGCGAGAGCGCATTCTGCGCAAAGCTGACGAGATCGCTGTTCCAGGGAATGATGTCGATCTTCTCTCCCTTGAGCTCGCGGGTGATGGCCTGGACTCGAGATCCCTTGAGGCCGACGCAGGCGCCGACCGGATCGACGTCGCGGTCCTTTGAGAAAACCGCCACCTTGGCGCGTTCTCCCGGTTCGCGAACACAGATCCTGATAATCACGGTGCCGTCATAGATCTCGGGCACCTCCATTTCCAGGAGCTTCTCGAGCAACATCGGCGAGGTCCGCGAGAGTACGACCTGTGGCCGGTTGGCGTCCATGGTGACGTCGACCACCACCGCACGCACACGATCGCCCTGGCTGTAGCGTTCGTGGCGGACCTGATAGCTGCGCGGGATGACGCCCTCGGTATCCCCCAACTCGACGATCAATGCGCCGCGGTCCATTCGTTTGACGATACCGTTGATCATGTCACCGACACGATCCGAGTAGTTGCGGTAGACAACGGCCCGTTCGGCCTCGCGTACGCGTTGGAACAGCACCTGACGCGCAGACTGGGCGGCGATGCGTCCCAGCACCGATGTATCGAGGGCTTCGAGCTTGACCAGACCGCCGATTTCCGCGCCGGCGTCGATGGCCCGCGCTTCCTCGAGAGTCAACTCGATTTCGGGATCTTCGACCTCCTCGACCACGTCGCGCACGGTCCAGGATTCGACCTCGCCCGTTTCAACATCGATATCAGTGTGGACGTGGCGCTCCTTGTAGTGCTTGCGGGCGGCGGAGGAGATCGCTTCGGCGACGGCCTCGACGAGGGTGTTCTCCTCGATGTCACGCTCCGCAGCCATCTGTCGAACGAGCAGGTTGATGTCGAGTTTCATGGACGGGATTTCCCTTCCTTCATGACCGATTTCCAATCCACCTCGAGGCGCGCCTCGAAGATGTCCTCCAGGGGAAGTTCCAGCTCGGTTCCGTCATCGGCGACGAGCCGAACGACCTCGTCCCGCACCCCCAGGAGATCTCCGATGACCTGACGATGTTGGCGATAGGAGGGCTGCATGCGGATCTTGACCCTGCGCCCGACAAAACGCCGGTATTCCTCCAGGGAGTACAGCTTCCGGTCGAGGCCGGGAGAGGAGATCTCGAGCGTATAGGGATGGTCGAAAGGATCTTCGACGTCGAGCATCGCCGAGGCCTGCCGCGAAACGGATGAGCACCGGTCGAGACCAACCCCGTCAGCACCGTCGACAATCAGGCGCAGGATCGTCTTCGGACCGTTCCCGACCACCTCGGTCGAGATCAGCTCGAGACCCTCGTCCGCCGCCAAGGCGGCAAGCTGTTCCTGCAATGTCGAACTCAGCTTCATGACTCTCCCCCGCTTCAGAAAAAAAAGTGGGCCACAGGCCCACCTTCCAGTCGAAAGCAGCAGCGCGTTTTATAGCATAAGTACGCCACTTCTTGCAAGTTCAAGCTTGGTGTAGCTCCGGCCACGGGATCAAGAATTTCGTGGCCGGAATTATTGAAGGTAGAATCCAGCCGTGGGTTGGATGTCAAAGGAGATCGGGGATCGAGGTGGTGCGGTGCCGTTCGACGAGTTCATGGAGCTCGCGCTCTATCACCCCGTGTTCGGCTACTACTCGGGTGAGGAGCCGCGGTATGGGCGAGGCGGTGACTATCTGACGGCGCCGACCGCATCCGAATGGTACCCGCGCGTTGTGGCACGGCTGCTTGCCGGACTTGCGGGCCACCACGGTGGATTGAACCTGATCGACGCGGCTTCGGGGGACGGGGCCTTTGTGGCCGGGGTGCTCGGGGCTCTCGGCGCCGGGTCGTGGGAAGTACTGCGCGAGGTGGTGTCGGTGGAGCGATCCAAGGCCATGCGCTCGCGGCAGGTCGAAAGTTTCGCGCCGGCGTCGATGCGGTGGGTCGCCACCACGTTGGAGTTGGAGCCGGAGTCCGGACCGACTGTGGTTCACGCCTCGGAGCTCTACGACGCGCAGCCCGTGGCACGAGTGGTGGGGAGAAGGGGCGAGCTGCGAGAGCACTGGGTCGTGGCTGAGGGGGGGGGACTCGGTTGGCAGGAACGGCCGGCTCGCCGAGAGGTGGGGGCTTACTTCGCGCGCCACGGGGTGGCGATCGAGGAAAACCAGGTTGCCGAGGCGAATCTGACTGCCGAGGCGATGCATCGACGACTCCTCACCGCGGCGGGCGATTCCGGGCTGTGTCTCGTCTTGGACTACGGCTACGAGGCGCGGCGGCTGTTCGACCCCCGTGGACGCGCGGGCGGTTCGCTGGCCACGTTCCGCCGCCATCGGGTGGGTCGCGATCCCCTCGAGTCTCCCGGTGAGGTCGATCTCACCGCCCATGTCAACTGGGACGATCTCCGCGCCGCCGCCGCCGTGGAAGGCTGGGCTGAGATTGGCCTGTGGCCGCTGGCCGAGTTCCTCGTTCGGGCAGGCATCGAGCAAGAGCTCGACGCCTGCGGGCTGGGAATGGAGGCCGATCTCGACGCCGCCACCGTGACCGCCCGCCAGGAGGTCAAACGCCTCCTGGACCCCGAGGGAATGGGTTCGGATCTGAAGGTGCTCGTGCAGGGCAGGGGAGAGATGGTGGAAACGGCTCGGTCAGTCTTGAATTCGGGATTCGGAATTCCGAATTGTTCTCGCGTCCTCAACTCAAAACTCAAAACTCAAAATTAAGACCGAAGGTCGTCAAGCATCGCCTGAACCGCCTTGACCATGTCTTTGATGGGTGTGAGGCGTTTCTCCCCGTCCTGGCGCAGGCTGAGCTCGACCTCGGAGTTTTCGAGGCCGCGCTTGCCGACCACGACCCGCACCGGAAAGCCGACCAAGTCCATGTCGTTGAACTTCACGCCGGGGCGCTCGGGCCGGTCGTCGAAGAGGACGTCGACGCCGGCCGAACGCAGATCGTTGTAGAAAACTTCAGCCGCCTCCACGATCTCCGGTTTGTCGGCGTTGAGCACCACCAGCACGACCTCGTAAGGGGCCAGTGGCAACGGCCAGATGATCCCCTTGTCGTCGTGGTTCTGCTCCACGGCGGCGGCGAGGGTGCGGCCCACTCCCAGTCCGTAGCAGCCCATGATCATCGGTTCCTCGTTCCCCTCGGCGTCCTGAAAGCGGCAGCTCATCGCCGTCGAATACTTCGTGCCGAGCTTGAAAATGTGGCCGACCTCGATGCCGCGCCGCTCGACCATCGCCACCCCGCAGCTGGGGCATGGGTCGTTGGCTGCGGCGAGCTTGACGTCGGCTACCTCCGCCGGTTTGAAATCCCGCCCCGGGACGACGCCGACGAGATGGGTGTCGGCTGTGTTTGCGCCGGTGGCGGCGACGGCGAGGTCCATGACCGTGGGATCGGCGATGACGCGGATTTCGTCGAGTCCTACCGGCCCCGAGAAGCCCTGGGGACCTCCTGTTACCTCTTCGATCTTGGTCTCCGAGGCGAGCTGGAGGTGAGTGCAACCGAGCTGGTTTTTGAGCTTGACCTCGTTGACGTCCTGGTCACCCCGGATGAGGACGGCAACCGTTTCCTCGTCGGTTTCGAAGATGAGGGTCTTGATGAGGTGGGCCGGGTCGATTTCGAGGAACGCGGCGACCTCGTCGATCGAGCGCTGATCGGGAGTGTTGACCGCTTCGGGGGTGGCGGGTTGGTCTCTGGGCCACTGGGGGGCATCCGCCACCGGCCCGGTAGCCGCCTTCTCCACGTTGGCGCCGTAGCCGCAGGAGGAGCAGGAAAGGATCGCGTCTTCTCCGGTGTCGGCGAGAACCATGAACTCGTGTGATTCGGAGCCGCCGATGTTGCCGGTGTCGGCTTCGACCTTCGTGTAGCCGAGGCCGCAACGTTCGAAGATCCGGCAGTAGGCCGCTTCCATCGCCCGATAGGCGGTGTCGAGATCCTCGGCATCGGCGTGGAAGGAGTACGCGTCCTTCATGATGAATTCGCGCCCTCGCATGAGCCCGAAGCGGGGCCGGATCTCGTCGCGAAACTTGGTCTGGATCTGGTAGAGGTTGACCGGGAGCTGCCGGTAGGAGTTGACGGCGCGGCGAACGATGTCAGTGATCACCTCTTCGTGGGTGGGGCCGACGCAAAATTCACGCTCGTGGCGGTCGGTCAGGCGTAGCAGCTCGGGTCCGTACTCGAACCAACGGCCCGATTCCTGCCACAGCTCGGCGGGCTGGACTGCGGGCATCACCAGCTCGGCCGATCCGGCGCGTTCCATCTCCTCGCGAACGATGACCTCGAGCTTTGTCAGCGACCGCCAGCCCAGCGGGAGGTAGTTGTAGATGCCCGCCGCGAGCTTGGAGATGAGCCCGGCGCGGGTCATCAGTCGGTGGGAGACCACCTCGGCATCCGAGGGGTCTTGTCGTAGGGTGTGGATGAAGGTCTGGCTCCAGCGCATGCTCATCTCCGCGTCGGCAGAATATGCCGCGTCCTCTTTGTCTGCGTGTGAATCGGTGAAATGCCTGGCCTGCCGATCTCGCCAGGTTCGGTCGCGAGGGCGGCGAGGCGCCGCGCATCGCCGGCGGCGGCAGGATGCTGTTGAGAAAGGCAGGCTCGAATCATGGTGTGTTGCGCCTTGCAGCGGATTTCTGGTGAGAGTTACTGGTCAGGTCACCGAGCAGGCCGCCGAGGCGCCGTACGTGGGCGAGCAACTCCTGGTCGATGCCGACCTCCGGACCCTCCCGCGCCTCTTTCAGGGCCTCCTCGGCGCCGGCGGTGTCGCCGGCGCCGAGGCGGGCGATCGCAAGCTGGCGAAGCAGCGGCGGGTCGGATCCGGCTCTCAGTGCCTGCTCCAGGTATTGCGTCGCTTCACGGTATCGACCACGCTTGAGGGCGATGATTCCGAGGGCGGCGAGCGGGAAGTGGCGGAGCTCGCGTGGGGTGATTTCCAGCGCCTCACGGGCGAGGTCACGCGCCCTGACGAGGTTGTCGCCCAGCTCCGACTCCACCAGCGCGAGCTCGTAGGCGGCCATGCCGCGGGCGAGAGGGTCCTTCCCATCCCGATAGAGCTTTCTTGCCAGGCGCAGGGCGGTATGGAGCCGACCGGCCTGACGCAGGGATTCCAGCAACGCGACCACGGCTGCGGCGAGGTAAGGGGTCCCCTCGGGCTGATCGCGAAGGATGGTGTGGGCGTAACTTACCGCTTCGCGGGTCCGGCCCAGGGCGGAGGCGAGAAGCGCTGCCGTGGCCTGCAACTCGGGCTGCCCGGGGGAGCTGCGGAGCGCTCCGGCAAAGAGCTCGAGAGCCTGCTCGGGCCGCCCATGCTCGAGGGCCAGCTCGGCGCGTGCAACCTGGCCGGCCGTTTCGGGCGGAAGATCAAGCGGCGGCATGTCGCTGAGGAGGCGCACCGTTTCCTGGTACTGCAGCCGCTGCGGGTCGAGGCGCAGCACCTGCTGGAAGGTGTCGAGGGCCCGCCGGTTCCAGCCGCGCCGCAGATAGGCCACGCCGAGGTGGTACAAGGCGTCCTCGAAACCCGGTTCGAGTTCGATCGCCTGGCGCAAGGCGTCGATGGCCCTTCCGCTCTGCCCGATCTCGAGGTGGCTGAGCCCGAGAAGGTACCAGCTTTGCGAGGCCTCCTCGCACTCGAGACTGCGCTGAAGGTGTGGCAGGGCCGCGCGGTGCTCGCCGCAGAGGACCTTGAGGGCGCCGAGGGTGAAGTGAGGGAGGAACGCGTCCGGCGCCATTTCCCGCGCCTGCAGCAATACTTTTTCCGCTTCGGACCAATGCCCGAGATCGCAGGTCACGGCGCCGAGGTAGACCAGTGCATCGAAGTTAGGTCCACGTAGCTCGAGGACCTTGGAAAAGGCGATCCGTGCGGTCTCCAGCTCGCCGGTCTGGAAGGCCGCTTCGCCGACGAAGCTCCACAACTCGTCGTTACACGGCGCCATGTGCGCGAGATCGGTGAGCAGTTCGCGGGCGACCCCGGTCTCCGGGCCGACGAGCGCCAGCTCCAGAGCACGCAGCTTCCGTCGAAATTCCCCGGTGGCCTGACCGGCATGCGCGGCCTGCGAGAGGATCCGCTCGGCGGAGGTTTTGAACCGTCGCGAGAGGTCTCTGCTGAGCAGCTCCTGATCGGCGGTGCGCTCCCATCCGTCGATGACCTCCGCGCGGGTCACGACGCCGTGAGACTCGAGAAGTCCACCGAGGGATTGGACGCCGGCATGGGCGACGGTGAGGTTGTGCTCCACCTGGGCCAGGTGCTCGGCGGTGGCGGCGAGCGCTTGGGAAAGCCGTCGGACACTGTCCTCGAGACCTGTGATCCTCTCGAGGAGGTGCTCCTCGAGCTCCTCCTGAGCCCTGAAGAAGACCTCGTCGATCGCTTCCTCGTCCTCGGTGATGCCCGACACCACCAACAGCTTGTGGCCGCATCGGTGACAGAGGTCTCGGTCCCGGGGATTTTCTGAGCCGCAGAACTGGCAGAGCAAGATCTCAGTCCTCGTCGTAGTCGAAGAAACCGCGGCCCGACTTGCGTCCGAGCCGTCCGGCGTCCACCATTTTCACCAGCAGGGGGCAGGGTCGGTATTTGGGCTCGCCGAGCTCGTCGTGGAGGATCCGCATGACGCTGAGGCAGTTGTCGAGACCGATGAGATCGGCCAGACACAGGGGGCCCATCGGGTGGTTCATGCCCAGCGTCATGATCTGGTCCACCGCCTCAGCAGTGGCGACGCCTTCCTGAACCGCGAATATCGCCTCGTTGATCATCGGCATGAGCAGTCGATTGGATACGAAACCAGGATGGTCGGCGCACTCGACAGGGTTTTTTCTCATTGCTTCAGCCACGGTGCGGATGGCCGCCGTTGTCGCGTCGGAAGTCTCGAGACCTCGGACCACCTCCACCAGTCGCATCATCGGCACCGGGTTCATGAAGTGCATGCCAACCACCCTGTCGGGACGGGCCGTCACTGCCGCGAGACGAGTGATCGATATCGAAGAGGTGTTGGAGGCCAACAGGGTCGCCGGCGGACAGAGGGCGTCCAACTGGCGAAAGATCTCTGCTTTGATTGCAAATGATTCCACGGCGGACTCGATGACAAGATCCGCCCGCCGGTGTTCGTGGACATGGGTGCTCGGAACGACCCGGCCCAGGATCTCGGCTACGGTCTCCTCGATCCCGAGTCCCTTCTTGGTCTGGCGGTCGAGATTGTGGGCGATGCTCTCCATCCCACGTTCGAGGACGTTGCTGTCGATGTCGGTCAGCAGAACATCGAATCCGCACAACGCCGCCACGTGGGCGATCCCGCTTCCCATCTGTCCTGCACCGACGATGCCGATGGTGCGAATATCCATGGCCTCTCCCAACACGAATTCGCTGAGAATAACTTATCGAGCGGCCCCCGGGTTCTCCGGCCGGGCCTCTCGTCCCGCCCAACAGTCCACCGGAAAACGGGGGCGTAGGCCGAACCTGCCCGGGCCGCCGGGTCGCCCGCAGGTGCTACAGGAGGCTGTCGAGAATGGACGAAAGCTTGCCCTTGTCCGTCACGCCCACGATGCGGTCAGCCACCTCTCCATCTTTGAGGACGAGAAGGGTCGGGATCGCCTGGATCCCGTACTTGACCGCGGTTTCGCGGTTCGAATCGACATCGAGCTTCCCGACAACGACCCGCCCGTCGTATTCGTCGGCGATCTCCTCGACGATGGGTCCGACCACCCGACACGGCCCGCACCACACAGCCCAAAAATCCACCAGAGCGGGTTTGTCAGCGTTGAGGATGACCTCGTCGAAGTTCGCGTCCGTAATCTCCACAGCCTGTCCTGCCATCGGGTCCTGCCTCCAAGATCGAGCTTTGCCCGCGCCGTGCGCGCCGAGCGGGCTTCATACTACTACATTGACTCTATCGCAACACACGAGAAGAGCTTCGAATTCTGAATTCTCAAATCTCAATTTTCAGTTGTCGAATCGATTGGAACTAAGAATTCATCTTTTCTTTTTCGATATCCTGCAACACGGCGTCGCTGACCTTATTCCCGTACACGATCGCGTAGTTCTGACCCCGATCCTCCGGGAAGATCTGCGCCATCGAGCAGAGGTAGAGGCCAGGCGCCGACGCCCGCAGCGCCGGGATATGCCTGCGGTATCCGACTGTGACCACGGGCTGCGCGTAGTCGGCCCGGAAGTGGTGCGATGCGACGATCCATGAGGGGTCGAAGGCTGGGTTGACACGGGCGAGGGCCGGCAGATAGGCGGCCAGCACCTCCTTCTTGGGCGCGCGGAAGAGCGGGTGGTCCGGGAATAGATAGTTCGAGATGTAGAGGATCCGGCGCCCACCATATCGCTCCGGCGTGATGTAGTTGGTGTGCTCGATCAGGCCGCCGAACGGCATCTCCGGATCGGCGATGTTGAGCCAGTAGAAGGGGATCAGGGAGTGTCGCAGCTCGAGGATCGTACAGATGGCCCCGGTGGCTCGCAGATCGGAAAGGCGCCTCAGTTCCTCCTGTTGGAGCAAGTGGCCGGCGACGGCAAGATAGTCGGGCACGGGCGCTGCCACGACCACTCGGGCTGCGGGCCAGGTGTCCCGCTGCGTGGAAACCGTGAATCCTCTCCCGTCGCTGTCGACTCGCTTGACCGGGTCGCTGAGATGGAGGGTCACACCCCGCTCGGCAAGACGTTTCTCGATCGCCTCCGTCAGAACAGCAAAGGAACCGCGCATATATCCCAGTCGTTCGCCCATGCCCGAGGCCGACCGAGATCGCCCGCGCAGATAGAGCTTGCCCCACAGCCATACCATCGCAACCCGTTCGGCGTCACCCGCGAACTTCTGGTAGAGAAGCGGGCCCCACACCGTTCGCCAGGTCCTCTCCCCCTGGTGACGGCGGATCCACTCAGCGGCGGTCACGTTCTCGAAGCGTTGGGGGTCGTGGCGGCGTTGGAGGAGCAGCGTCGACAAGGCGAAGCGGATCTTGTCCAAGAGACTCAGAGGGCGAAAGCGAAGGAGTGAGACGGGGGTGCCGAAGTCCCACAACCGGCCATCGGTCCAGATCCCCATGCGGGATGGGAGCCAGTCGATCAGGTGGCCCAGTCCAAGCTCTTCGGCAAGCTCAACATAGGCCGTGTCGGTGGTGAAGATGTGGTGGTAAAAAGCCTCGATGGGTTCGCCGCCGATTTCCAGGACCCGCGCCAGCCCGCCGGGGCGTGGGTATCGTTCAAAGACTCGGACCCGAAGTCCCGCCTCGGCGAGCCTGAGCGCCGCGGTCAGACCGGCGAGACCGGCGCCGATGACCGCGATCTCGTCGCTACCGCGCACTTTTCACCATCTTTCTACTGCGGGGTGCGATGCCCTTGAAAACTGCAACCTCAATACCGGGCGCGATTCAGAAGATGACGTTCTTGATGTAAAACTGCTGGACCGGAACGTCGCCGCCTGCCAATTGTCGGGCCTGTTCTCGGTTCATTCGAAAGGTGCCGGCGGCCTTCCCCGAGGTCTGGATCATCTCGAGCTCCACTGCGTCGGGAGCGATTTCCTCGTGCAGACCGTAGATGAGAACAAACGCTTCCGCGACGATTTCAAGAGCCTTGAACACCTCTCGCTCGGAATCGGTTGGGGTTTGGACGAAAAAGTAGTCCGGCTGTGTTCCCTGGCTGGTCCGGTAGATGTAAAGACCTTTCTGGTCGAAAATCTTGGAAAATGCCTTGTCGATGCGCTGATCGTGGTACGGAATCGATTGCAGCTGAATACCGGGCGTCGGGGTTGGCGTCGGCGAGATGGTGGTACCGAGCTCCGAGGAGTTGCCGCTGGTGATGCTCGCGTGCTGACCAAGGGACTTTCGGGGTGTTGGGGTCGGGATAGGGGTGCCCCTGAGAGTGAGCTCCTCGATGAGTAAGGCACTTCCCAACCCTTGTTGGTTGTACCGTTCGGTTTCCACCAGGTCGACGAGATGCAGGGGGTAGCTTGTCATGGTGCCGGTGCTCAGGGTGATGATTGCGTTGGAGCCTTCGATGCGCATCGGCTCCTTGCAGCGGAGCTTGTGTCCGCTCTTGAGGATTACGACATAGCCTCCAGCGCTGCCGATTGCCGCGACAAGGAAAAGGGCAACGACCACTGAAAATATTCGAAACCGAGACATTTGCTGAACCTCCGCGCCGCAAACTTCCACGGCATTATACAGTGTTATTCCACTCCCTCTCAGCAATCGGTGACGCGTTGGCGACCCCCGAAAGCTGTCCGAGGAGTTCGCCGCGGGAGCCGGTGCCGGTCTTGCGGTAGAGATTTTTTAGGTGGTCGCGGATGGTGTGGGGACTGATTCCCAGCCGGTCGGCCATGGCAGCGGTCGTCAGACCCTGGACCAGCAGAGAAACCACCTCGCGTTCGCGAGGACTGAGGCCGAAGGTCGAGAAGAACGCCTCCAGTCTGGCTTCCGGCTCACCGCCCACGGGCTGCAGTAACACGACGACCGCGGGCGAAGAGCACACTTCCGAAGGCTGAATGGCCAACACCTCACACGCCATCACCCGGCCGTCGGCAAGGTCGAGAGTACGTTTCCACGACGCACCAGCCGTGTCCGCAGCCGAGACACGTTCAACCATGGAGCAAAGAAGCGTCATGAGAGGCATCTTCGAGTCGCCGTTGAAGCCGGCCAGCAGCTCATCCTCGGTTTGTAAAGAGAGCAGCCGGTCGGCGCGTGGGTTGGCGTAGACGATGTCACCTCTGTCGTCGAAGAGCATCACCGAGCTCGATGTCGTATCGAGAGCGGCGCGCAGCAACGAGGTCTGCTCGCGAAGACGAAGACACTCGAGGATTCTCGCCAACCACGTTCCGACCAGTGCCACGAAGCTCTCGCCCGGAGGGCCTTCGATTCCCAGGCAAAGGGTGGCCCGGAATCCGCTATCCGCATTGAGTGGGATCGAGGTTCGGAGCATGTCTGTCGGTCCGATGCGGTAGGTTCGAGCTTCCGCGATGCCCTCCGGTTCGAGCTCCAGCGTGGCCCGATCGGAGCCGCTCGCCGCCATCGCCAGGCGCAGGAAACTCAGGATCTCCGGATCGTCCTGTGCCGGGCAGCGATTCTGGAGCAGAATTGGTTGATCGGCGCCCATATCCAACTCCCATTGTATCGTTCCTCGACTATATCTTGCCGGTGTTAGGTTGACCTGTTTCAGACTGTGGCCTAGACTGCCCGTCTTATGTTGGAAGGGCTCCAGGAACGCTTGGCTCGAGTCACCAAAACCCTGAGGGGTGAAGGGCATCTGACCGAGTACCACATCGACATCGCCTTGCGCGAGATTCGTCTTGCGCTGTTGGAGGCGGATGTCAGCGTCGAAGTCGTTTCCGGGTTCATCGAACGGGTTCGGGAGCGCGCCCTCGATGCGGAGGTCCTCGGGTCGGTGACTCCTGCGCAGATGGTGACCAAGGTCGTGCACGAGGAGTTGGTCGGACTCCTCGGCGGTGACACCACCGAGCTGGATTTCAAAGGGCGTCCATCCGTGGTGATGCTGGTTGGTCTGCAGGGCTCGGGCAAGACCACCACGGCTGCCAAGATCGCGGGTTGGATCAAGAAACGCAAAGGTTTGTTTCCGCTCTTGGTACCGGCCGATACTTCGCGACCCGCTGCCCGCGAGCAGTTGCTTGTGCTGGGTGAAAAGGTATCCATCCCCACCATCGACACCCGGGACATGGACGACCCCGAGGCCATCGCCCACCGGGCCCTGCGCGAGGCGAAGATCAAGGGCTACCAGGTTCTGATCTTCGATACGGCGGGGCGCCTGCACGTCGACGACGAGCTGATGGACCAGCTCCTCCGACTCAAGGGAATCCTCAAACCGCAGCACATTCTCTTTGTGGCCGACTCGATGACCGGACAGGATGCAGTGCGTTCGGCTCGAGCCTTTCACGAGCGGCTCGAGATCACCGGCGTCATCCTCACCAAGCTCGATGGTGATGCCCGAGGGGGCGCGGCCCTGTCCGTTCGAGAAGTTGTGGGGCGACCGATCGTCCTTGCCGGAATCGGCGAACAGATCGAAGACCTGGAGCAATTCCACCCCGACCGAATGGCCGGACGCATCCTCGGGATGGGTGACGTGCTCACGCTGGTGGAAAAAGCCCAGGATGCTGTTGACGAGAAAAAGGCTCGGCGTCTTGAAGCCAAGCTCAAGAAGAACAAGCTTGACCTCGAGGATCTTCGGGATCAGCTCCGAAGTCTCAAAAAAATGGGATCGCTGCAGCAGGTCATGGAGATGGTGCCCGGGGTGAGTAAAATGATGCCGTCGGGCGGCATTGGAGAGGGTCAGGAGCGGCAGCTCAAGCGCATGGAGGCGTGCATCGACTCGATGACGCCACAGGAGCGCCGCCACCCCCAGCTTCTCAACGGATCTCGAAAAAAGCGGATCGCCAAGGGGTCGGGCACCAGCGTCGAAGAAATCAACCGCCTCTTGCGCCAATACGGACAGATGCGTAAGCTAATGAAGCGTCTGGGGAAAGCCGACCCCCGGGCGCTGAAACGACAGTTAGGTATCGGCTGAACACAGCGGCGGCTTTTGGGGCCGTCCGAGGAGGAAGACGCTCATGTTGATGATCAGACTGCGGCGAGGGGGCGCGAAGAAGAATCCCCAATACCGCATTGTGGTTTCGGATTCCCGCAAGGCCACGAGTGCCGACTACCTTGACCAGGTGGGATTTTACAACCCGAACCTCGAGCCCCCGGAAATTCGTCTCAACCTGGAGAAGGTCGAGGAGTGGCAGAGCAAGGGTGCAGGCGTGTCCGAAACAGTGCGTTCCCTGATCCGTAAGACAAAGCAGCAGCAGCAGTGACCCTCGCCCGGGGATGATCTCCCCGGGCATCCTGCCCCGCCGCGAAAGGAGTCCCCCGTGAGTGCGATGAAGGACCTGCTGGTAGAGATCGCGAAGGCGCTGGTCGACAGTCCGGAAGATGTGAAGGTCACGGAAGTCGAGGGCGAACAGACGACCGTGTTGGAGCTTCGGGTGCGTAACGAAGATCTTGGAAAGGTCATTGGTCGTCAGGGCCGGACGGCTCGCGCCATTCGTACGCTTCTGGCTGCGGCCGGAATGAAGATCCACAAGCGCTTCGTGCTTGAAATCCTCGAGTAGTGTCCGAGCCCGAGAACCGTGGGTGGCTGATCGTGGGCCGGGTGGGCAAACCCCATGGCGTTCACGGCGATCTCCTGGTAGAAATCATCACCGATTTTCCAGAGCGTCTGGCGGAGGACGCGCGGTTCGGCCTCGGAGACGACAACGCTCCTCGAGATTTCTACGAGGTGCACAGGGTGCGATTCCACCGGGGAAGATGGCTTCTATCGGTCCGGGGTATGCGCGACCGCAGCACCGCGGAGAGTTGGAAGGGGCTCTATCTCTATCTCCCCGAACAGGTTCTCGAAGATCTACCAGAGGGCTATTTCTACGAACATCACCTCGTCGGGCTGGAGTGCCGGTCGCCGGAGGGCGAGGACTTGGGACGGGTTACCGGGCTCGACCCCGGCAAAGGTCAGTCCCGGCTCGTGGTTCGCCGCGGACAGCGCGAGTTTCTGGTGCCGTACGTGCCCGAGATCGTGCTGTCGGTGGACCTCGAGAACGGAGTCGCGGTGATCGACGCACCGATCGGGCTGCTCGACGACGACGCGGAAGCGACGTGAGCAAGAAGAGTCAGGGCAAGGATTTTGGATTTCGGGTTTCGGAAAATGCACTTCGACATTCTGACGATTTTCCCCGAGCTCTTCGAGACCTTCCGCGCAACCGGCGTCCTCGGCAAGGCCGTCGATCGGGGGGTTGTCGGTCTTGATGTCCACGACCTTCGCGACTGGGCGGACAACCGATGGCGCCAGCTCGACGACGAACCCTACGGTGGTGGCGCCGGCATGGTGCTGCAAGCGCCACCGGTGCTGGCAGCCCTGCGGGAGTTGCGGGAGCGGGGGCCGACGCCTCGCTGTATCGTCCTGGGCCCGCGCGGCCGGGTTCTCGACCAGACTCTCGCCGAGGAGCTGACCGCCGAAAAACGTCTCCTCCTGCTCTGCGGGCGCTACGAAGGCTTCGACGAACGTGTTTTTGAGGTTCTCGAGCTGGAGGAGATCTCCCTCGGAGATTTTATTCTCGGCGGCGGCGAGGTGGCGGCGATGGCCGTCGTCGAGGTGGTCGCACGGTTGGTCCCCGGTGTCGTCGGAGACCCGAATTCGGTGGCGGAAGATTCCTTTGCCGGTGGTCTCCTCGATTTCCCCTGCTACACCCGCCCCGCCGACGTGGAAGGACGGAAGGTGCCGGAGGTGTTGCGCTCCGGACACCACGAGGCGATCCGGCGGTGGCGTTTGGAGCGCGCCGTGCAGGCGACGGTAACCAGACGCCCCGACATGGTAAAGAAGAACTGGAGTCGGTACCCCGAAGAGGTTCGCCGGCTGATCCGCGGTATCGCGCCGGGCCTCGCACCGGGCCGCGGCGACGATGAAGTAACGCGGAGCCGAAGCCCGGAGGTAGGCGAGTGCAGAGAGAAACACTGAGACTAAAGATTGTTGTCGTCACGGTAGCGTTGTGGTGCGCGGTTGGGATACTGAGCGCCCAGGGACTCGAGCCGGATCCGGTCTTTCAGGTCAAGCTGGTCGCTGACCGGTCCCCGGCGGTCGCCGGCGAAGAGTTGCGGCTGGCGATCGTGCTTTCGATCGACCGCGGCTGGCACGTGAACTCGGATGAGCCGGGCGACGAGTTTTCATTGCCGACGACGGTGGACTTCGAGTTGCCGGACAGTTGGGCGACACCCGAGGTGGCGTTCCCCGATGGTGAACGGATCGAGTTCGAGTTTGCGGACACCCCGATCGAGGTGTGGGAGGACCGCGCGGTGATGCTCGCGCGTCTGATCGTCCCGGATTCGGCTTCCGGTGTCGTGCGGCTCCGCGCCAGGGTGACGGCGCAGGCATGCAACAACACTCAGTGCCTGCCGCCGGTCCCGGTGCGCGCGGGAGTGGATATCGAGATCGCTCCGAAGGGCGGCACATCGACGACGCTCAACCAGGAGCTCTTCAAGGCGACCGCCGACGACGCCTCGGAGGCTGAGACGACCGATGCCCCCTCTGATCTCGACTCCAAGTCGCTGCCGCTGCTCTTGATCGGTGTGTTTCTTGCCGGTCTCGCTCTCAATCTGACCCCGTGCGTCTTTCCGCTCATTCCCATCACGATCGGCTTTTTCACCCAACAGACCAAAGATCGTGAGGGAAGCACGTTCCCCCTCGCCTTCGCGTACGTTTTGGGCATCGCCGCCACCTACTCCGTCCTCGGTGTGCTGGCGGCCCTCAGCGGAGCGATCTTCGGGAGTGCGCTGCAGAGCCCATGGGTCGTCGGGCTGATCGTGGCCGTGCTGCTTTCCCTGGCGACCTCGATGTTCGGGCTGTGGGAGCTGAAGGTGCCGGGCTGGGCGCAGCGCGCCTCGGGCGGTCGTAGCGGAGTCTTCGGGGCTTTGATCATGGGGCTGGTGATGGGTTTCGTGGCGGCGCCGTGCATCGGCCCGTTTGTTGTCGGCCTCTTGACCTATGTGGGTCAGCGGGGCGACCCGCTGCACGGGTTCATTCTCTTTTTCACGCTTGCCATGGGTCTCGGTTTGCCCTATCTGATTCTCGGTACTTTTACCGGGGCGATCAACAAGCTTCCCGCATCCGGTATGTGGATGATCGGAGTAAGGCAGGTTTTTGGGGTCATTCTGATCGCCATGGCGGCCTATTTTGCCGCTCCCTTGATGCCTGGGGATCTGGGCGGCTGGCTGATGTCGTCGGTCCTGGTTCTCGGGGCCCTCTACCTGCTGATTGTTGATCGGACGGGACATGAACAACCGATGATCGACCGCGCGATGCGCCTCTCCTGTGTCGTGATGGTGGTTGTGGGGGTCGTGATATCTCCGGTGGTGCACGGCGGGTTGGCCGGTTCGGTAGGCAGCGGGACGGGTCATCTCGAATGGGAGGCCTACCGCACCGATGAGGTCCGTGCTGCGATCGCCACCGGCGGGCCGGTCATTGTCGACTTCTACGCTGATTGGTGTGTGCCGTGTCGCGAGTTGGACGAGAAGACCTTCAATGATTCCGTGGTTCGTGCCGAACTCGAGGGCTACTCGCGTTTCAAGGTGGATCTGACCCGCGCAAACGAGGCCAACCAGGCCCTGACCGCCGAGTACGGGGTCCTTGGTGTGCCGACGGTGATTGTCATCAAAGGTGGGGAGGAAGCTTTCCGCATCACCGGATTCGAACCTCCTGGGCGCTTCCTCGAACGGCTCGAAGTGCGGGCTAACTCTCGATAAGATCACCGCTGGTGATCACCCGTTCGACGCCACCTTCACGAATCCGAAGAAAGCCTTCGGAGCTGAGATCGATCAGCTCCCCTGAAACCGTCTCCCCTGAAGAAAGCCGAATTCGCATGCTGTCTCCGGGAGTCTGGATGAGGTAGTCCCGCCACTGGCCGAGAGCCGATTCCGGGTCGTCGAGAGATCGGCTGAGATGTCCCATGAACGAGCAAATGAGAAGATCGCGCCAGCGTTCGGGATCACCTCCACGAAGGTGTTCGGCCACCGCTGTTGCCGGTATCGATTGCTCGTCGTCGATGTCCGGGGCCGATATGAGATTGACGCCGAGACCCACGGTCGCCCAGTTGGTTTCGCCGCGGCGGGCGAAGACGACGATGCCGGCGAGCTTGCGGCCGCCGACGAGAATATCGTTGGGCCACTTGATGCGTGCGTCTTCGACGCCGAGGTCGGACAGGGCCTGACGGGCAGCTGCCGCGGCCAACATCGGCAGGCGCGTGATGGTCTCCTCGCCGACACTGGAACGCAACCAGTTGAGATAGAGTCCCCCGCTGGGCGAAACCCACCGATGGTCTCCCCGCCCCTCACCCCGGTCCTGGTAGTCGGCGAGGATCAGAGTGCTGCAGAGCTCCTGGTCCTCCTCGTCCATTCCCTTGATGATGCGCCGCGCCATGGCATGGGTTGAATCGATCGCCTCGACCTGAACCAGGTTCTCGACCAGTCCCCGGAGATCGGTCGCGAGCTTTTCAAGACGTTCGTTCACCGGTTTCTACATCCTTGGATGCGGGGCCGAGACTCGATTTGCGAGGTGTGGACTACTGAAAAGTGCCTGCAGAATTACCAGCGGCTTCGCTTTCGATCTGCCGGACCCGTTCGCGAACCACGATTTCAGCCATGTCCGGAATCACCTCCCAGGCGATGTGTTCGATGCGGTCGCTCGCGAGTTCGAGAATCCGGCGTGCGATGCGGTCCACATCATCCTCTGAAAGCGAAATCGAGCCCGGGCCGGAGGTTGGCGGTGGCGGTTGGACGGCCTCGACCACGTCTGCGGTTTCGATCTCGGGCGCCGCGTCCGTCTCCGTTTCGCTGGGTGGTGGGGCGGCGCCCGGTTCCTCGGGCTCCTCGCTGAGGTTGGTCGCCGCTGTCCGCGTGTCGATAGGGGCGGTGTGTCCGCTGCCGGGTTCCTGTTCCGGCTCCTCTTCGAAGTGGTCACCGTCGGCCGCAAACGGTTCGTCTTCCTGCGTCTCGGAGTCAAGTTCGGTATCACCGACCGCGGGCTCGGACGAACCCACAAAGGGTTCTTCATTTTCTTCACCCATCACCCCGGCCACGTCTTCCATCGAGAGATCCTCAGGCCTCACATCAAGGGGTTCCGGAAACGGTTCGGTATCCGCGTCGGGCTCCTCCTGGTCAGCCTCGATCGGTTCGGCCTCCGGCGTGGGAGGCTCGTCGAACTCGGGTGTGGCGAACTCCGGCTGAGACCCAACCTCGAAATCGAGACCCTCGGAAGGCGGCTCGATGGGGGCCTCCTGTTGCTCTCGACCGGCCTCTTCCATCTCGGCGAAGCCGGTGGCAGTGAAGTCGAGTTCCTCGACCGGTGTCGGGACCTCTTCTCCATGGTCTTCGACCGGCGGCGCCGGGTCCGCCAAATGGGTGGCGAACTCCTCACTGTCAGCGATCGCCATCCCCGGCGACGTTGCGACGGGTGGTGGTGGGGTGAGTTGACCTTCGTGCTCGACGGCACTCGTCTCGGGCTTTTCGGGAATGGTCTCGACCGCGGCTGGGCTCGCCAAGCGTTCGACAGCCTCCACCAGCTTCCTCGCTTCAAAAGGTTTGGTGATGATCTCCGAACAGCCTGCCGCCAGAGCTCGATCCCGGTCGAACGGCTCGAAAGTGCCGGTCAAGAGGATCACCGGCAGATGGAGAGTGTCCGGATTGGATTTGATTTCCTGGCAGACCTCGTAACCATCCCGGCCGGGCATGATGACGTCGCAGATGACGAGGTCCGGTCGACAGTCGCCAAGCTGCTGCAGCAACTCATCCCCGCTCGATACCGCAACAACTTGGTAGTCGGTGTCAGCGAAGGTCAACTCCACTACCTTCTGGATGGTCAGGCTGTCGTCGGCAAGCAGAATGGTGCTGCTCATGATTCCCCCGCTTCCTCTCGCGATCGGACTCCTCATTCGGCATGACGCGTGCGCGTCCCGCCTCGCGACATCCCGCGAACCTCTGATGGTGACAAGTCGTCCACTGTCAGTATTTTTCTACCATGGAGGCGAGGAAGCTGTCAACGAATCGACCGCTCGAACATGGGCTTCGCCCGCATCAGGCGGGTGATTTCGCGGCTGGATGTGACCAGGATGTCCTGCACGATCACTCCGTGTGCCGTCGAAAGAAATCCAGGGCGCGCAGCGGACGCTCCGCCTCGTCACGAACCCGGCGGTCGAGCCATCCGGCGACCCGGGCAGGCACCGGAACGTGGATGTTCCCGATCGGAGCGTTGCGGCAGACTCCGAGGAAGTTGAAGCCTGTCTTCCCAATGGCGGATGCAGTCTCGTCGGGTGCGGGAAGGACCCCGCCGAGCGCGAGTACCCAGAACTCGGTGTAGGCGACCACGAGATCGGGATCTGCGTCGGCGAGAAGCCCGTCGAGCGCCGCCGCACCTAAACGGAAGAAACGCTCCTCCGGCTCGGCGGGCGGGCAGTAAGTGAGGAGCAACTCTGCCACCACCGCACTCGCCGCGGAACCCCGAAGGTCTGCCGCCAGAGGATAGGAGGACCGGACGAGATCGAGGTGGCGGAAGGTGGCGAGGTCGGCGTGGGGGCGCTGGTACAGGCTGACCCGAACCAGCGAGAGAATCTGGGCGGCCGCAGCCGCAGGCGCCTTTCCACCGCGGGCGTTGCGTAGCACCCCGCGCTGCGTTCCCGATCTGCGGGTGAGCACCGCCAATATCAGGTGGCGGTCGCCCAACGGGTAGTGGTCGAGCACCAGGGCTTCATCATCGAGGATCGGCACGGCGCCATGGTATCGGAGTCGGGCTCGCGGGATGTGAGGAGGTTAGGAAGTTAGGGAGTTAGGGAGTTGGGGAGTTAGGGGGTTAGGCGGGTGCCGCGGCCCGGTCCTCACTTCCTCACTCCCTAACTTCTTTGGAGGTTGGGAGGTTCGGAGAAGGTCTTGAGTTCGGAATCCGAAATCCGAAATCCGAAATTCCTAACTCCCTAACTTCCTAACTCCCTAACATCCTAACCTCCGTGCTACCCTCCCGGCGTGCGTCCGTGGATGAAGACCGGTGGAACCCTGTTTGCAGTGCTGGCAGTGATGGCCTCGCTGCCCGGCAGGGAGAGCGCGCACGGCGCCTGGTGGAGCTTGTTGCCTCCGCTGGTGGCGATCACCCTTGCCCTGGTGTTCCGCGACGTGCTGGTCGCGTTGGTTGTTGGGGTGTGGATGGGAACCACGATGATCGCCGGAGGCAATCCGGCGGCCGGTTTTCTACGGTTCATCGACACCAATGTCCGTGACGCCCTCACCGACCCGGACCACGTCAGCATCATCATTTTCTCGATGCTGCTCGGCGGGATGGTCGGCGTAATCAGCCGCAGCGGCGGCGCGCTGGGGGTGGTCCGAGCCCTCGAACCGTTCGCGACCACGTCCCGTCGGGCGCAAGTGGTGACCTGGCTGATGGGAGTGTTGATCTTCTTCGACGACTACTCCAACACCCTCATCGTCGGCAACACGATGCGTCCGGTCACGGATCGCCACCGCGTGAGCCGCGAGAAGTTGGCCTTCCTGGTCGACTCGACCGCCGCGCCAGTGGCGTGCGTGGCGCTGGTTTCCACCTGGATCGGATACGAGGTGTCCCTGGTCGGCGATGCCCTTTCGCAGGCGGGGTCGGACCTCAACCCCTTCTCGGTCTTCCTCGCCTCGATACCGTTTGCTTTCTACCCGGTCTTCGCCCTGGCCGCGACCCTGGCGGTTGCGGTGTCGAGCCGCGACTGGGGACCGATGCTGCGAGCCGAACGAAGGGCGCGAGCAGGGGAGGTGTTTTCATCCACGTCCCAGCCTCTTGCGGACTACGAATCCAGTGGTCTTGCACCTGAGGAGGGGGTGGCGTGTCGGTGGTGGAACGCCGCCGTGCCGGTTGCTCTGGTGGTGGCCGTGACTCTGGGCGGTCTCTACCACACCGGTCGCGTCAGTTTGTTCTCCGCGGGGGAAACGGAGTTTTCGCTGAGTCGCATCATCGGCGCCTCTGAAACCTTTACGGTGCTCCTGTGGGCGAGCTTGATCGGGCTCACTGCGGCGATCCTGCTCGCGGTCGTGCAAGGGATTCTGGACATCCGCCAGGCGGTGGCGGCCGCGGTCGCCGGGTTCAAGAGTATGTTCATGGCGTTCGTTGTGCTGACCCTCGCCTGGTCGCTGGGCCAGGTATGCACCGATCTCGCAACCGCGGATTTCCTCAAATCGGCGGTCGGACCGAGTCTTCCGCCGGCGATGCTGCCGGTGGCGGTATTCTTGGTGGCCGCTGCGGTTTCCTTCGCCACCGGGACCTCGTGGGGTACCATGGCGATCTTTACCCCGCTCGCGGTGCCCTGGGCGCTCGAGGCTGCGTCCGGCGATCCGCAGGTTTTGGCAGCAACGGTCTCCGCGATTCTCGGCGGTTCGGTCTTTGGTGATCACTGCTCGCCGATCTCGGACACCACAATCCTCTCTTCGATGGCCTCCGGTTGTGACCATGTGGACCATGTGCGCACCCAACTCCCGTACGCGCTCCTCGCTGCGGCGGTTGCGGTTTTTGCCGGCTATTTGCCGGAGGCCTTGCTGGGCGTGACGCCGTGGATTCTGTTGGTGGCGGGCGTTCTCGCAATCGGCCTCTGGGTACGCGTGGTAGGACGGCCGGTGCCAGACGGGCTCACGGCTGAGGAATCGGAATCGTGACCGAGTCAGAGACCGTGCACTTTGCTATACTCCCCGGCGTGTGTTGCCGACCGCAGAGGCCGGTCGTGAGTATGATCTTTCAACGGTAACCAAGGGAGGACGGCCATCCGAAAGTACGCGTTTCGAGAGGATCCTGACGCGCCCCAGGTGCGCATCAACGAACGAATACGACTCTCACCAGTCCGGCTGATCGACGACGAAGGCGAGCAGGTCGGGGTGGTGCCGGTGGATGAAGCTCTCAGGATGGCTCGGGAGCGAGGATTGGACCTCGTCGAGGTATCCGCCACCTCGCGCCCGATCGTGTGCAAAATCATGGACTACGGGCGGTTTCGATACGAGCAGGAAAAGAAGGCTCGCGAGGCCAGGAAACAGCAGCACCAGGTTGATGTCAAGGAAGTCAAATACCGGCCCAACATCAACATCCACGATTTCAACACCAAGACACGAAGAGCCCGCAAGTTCCTCGACCAGGGCAAGCATGTCAAGGTGACGATCATGTTCCGCATGCGCGAAATGCGGAGGCCGGAGAACGGCTTCGAGCTTCTGCGGCGGGTGGCCGAGGATCTCCAGGATGTGGCCAAGATCGATCGGATGCCCACCAAGCTCGAAGGACGTGATCTGACGATGGTCGTGCGACCCGCCAAGAAAAACTGATCGTTACTCAACCTGGCGGCGCCGGATCCGAAGTGGTTCCGGCGCCGCCGGGAGCTGTAAGCGGTCAGGTCTTAGCGATTCGCCCGCACATTTGCCAGGTTGCGGCGAAACTGCGCATAGGAAATGCGGTTGAGTGGGCTGCCGAGTCGCCACTCCCGAAAGCCTTCTTCGTCGAGTTCCTCCAGGTCACCCAGACGGGGACGGTATCGATGGGGAGCGGGCGAAAACTCCCAGTGGAGATCGGCCGGAGCACGGCGGGTCCACGGGCAGACCTCCTGACAGATGTCGCATCCGGCGATCATGGCGCCCAGTTTGCGCCGCAGCGGCTCGGCGACCTCCGAACGGTGTTCCACCGTCAGGTACGCAATGCATTTGCGGGCGTCGAGCTCCCGCGGCGCGGTGAAGGCGCCTGTCGGGCAGGCGTCGAGACATGCGGTGCAACTCCCACAGTGCTCTGGCTGCGGGCTGTCTTCTGCAAGTTCGATATCGGTGAGCAGCACTCCGAGGAAAAGCTCCGAACCGAGCTCGCGGTTGAGCAGCGATGTGTTCTTCCCGATCCATCCAAGACCGGCCCGCGCCGCCCACTCTCGTTCGAGCACCGGAGCGGTGTCTACGCAGGCCCGCCATGTGCTCCCCGGGCGACGCCCTTCGAGCCATCGGCCGAGGCGGATCAGCGCCTTTTTGAGGATTCGGTGGTAGTCCCGTCCCCAGGCGTAGCGAGAGACCCAGACCCGATCGGTTTCGCCGGACGGAGTGGTCGAGTCCGGTTTGCTGGTTCGGTAGCTCATCGCTACCGCAACGATCGAGCGGCACCCTGGTAGGAGCCGGGTCGGATCGAGGCGGAGGTCGAAGTTGCGTTCGAGGTAGGCCATTTCTCCGTGCATTCCCGCCTCAAGCCAGCGGCGGAGGTGCTGGATGGTCTCGGAGGCGCCGGTGGCGGCGCCGACCAGGTCGAAGCCCTCCGCCCGAGCCCGTTCCTTGAGCTGTCGTGTCAATTCATGCACTGCTAGAGCGTAGCGTAGACGGAATTCGGAATTCGGAATTCGGAATT
>JBGMRN010000012.1:0-2904 GCA_048061535.1 Thermoanaerobaculales bacterium
GAGGACTCAGAGGCATCACGTCGCCGCATGCTGATCTGGAAGCACGTGGTGCTGTTCGCAGTGTTCGGAATTGGGCTGTGGTGGCAGTACAGCATGGCTTTTCGGTAGATGAATATCGTTGGGGGAGCTGCATGAATGGAAGTAAGGATCGCAGCAGAAAGCTGGTGAGAAATGCGGGCTAGACCGCGTCTGATGCTGATTACTCCGCCGTACCATTCCGGCGTGGTCGAGGCCGCCGGTGTGTGGATGCCGCTGCATTTTGTGTACCTTGCCGGGCATGCGCGCGCCGCCGGTGCGGAGGTCAGGATTTATGACGCCATGTCCCTGGGACACAGCCACGACGAAATCGCGGAGGAGATCGAGGGCTTCCAACCCGACATCGTCGGAGTCACCGCGATCACTGCGATGGAGCCCGATGCCCGGAAGGTGTGCGCTGCCGCCAAGGCTGTCGACCGGAGCACGCTGACGGTCCTCGGCAACGTCCATCCCACATTCTGCTGGTCCCAGATCCTCGCCGACGACGCCAATGTCGATGTCGTGGTGCGGAGCGAGGGTGAGGAGACCTTGGCTGAATTGGTTGAGGCGACAGCGGCCGGGGCAGATCTCGGGGCGATTCGAGGAATTGCCTTGCGGGAGAACGGCGTCCCCGTAGCGACTCCGGCGCGGGGATTCGCCCCCGATCTGGATCGGCTCGAGCCGGCATGGGACCTGGTGGACTGGGAACACTACTTTTACCGGCCGTATCCGGAAGGGCGCCTGGCAATCGTCAGCTCCTCACGAGGGTGCCAACAGCAATGCTCTTTCTGTTCCCAACAGCAGTTCTGGGAGCAGAGCTGGCGAAGCCGGTCACCGGAATCCTTCGTGACCGAGCTCGAGATGCTTCGTGACCGCTTCGACGTGCGGGTCGCGATGTTGTCGGATGAGACGCCGACTGTGTCCAGGGAGCGCTGGGAGCGTCTTCTCGCGCTGCTGATTGAGCGCGATGTCGGCATTCAACTGCTGCTCGAGACGCGGGTGGACGATATCGTTCGCGATGAAGACATCCTCGATCAATATGTCGAGGCAGGTATCAGTCACATCTATGTCGGTGTCGAGTCCACCTCGCAATCAACCCTGGACCTGTACAAGAAGGACATCAAGGTGGAGGAGTCGCGGCGCGCGATCGAGTTGATCAATCAGCACGGGATGGTGAGTGAAACCTCGTTCGTTCTCGGGACCCCGGAAGAGACCGCCGAGAGTATCCGCGCTACGGTGGATCTGGCCAAGTGGTATGCACCCGACATGGCGTTCTTCCTCGCCATCACCCCCTGGCCGTATGCGGCGATTCATGAGGATCTGAAGGACTATATCGCGGTCACGGACTTCAGCCGATACAACCTCGTGGAGGCGGTCGTGAAGCCCGAAAGGATGACCATCGATGAGATGAACCAGGCGCTGCAGGGGGCGACCAGCGAGTTCTTCAGAGACAAGTTCCATCGGCTCAACGAGCTGCCGGAAGGAAAACGACGCTTCATGGTGGCGGTCCTCAAGCTCCTCATCGAACACAGTTACCTGGGTGAGCAGATGCGTGCGATGGCGGCGCGGGCGAAAATGCCGGCGGCCATGGGGCACCTCCTCGAGGAGGTCGGCCTGGATCTCGATCTCGCTCCCGGCAGCGGCGCGCCTCACGGGACGTCCGGGATCAATGAAGACCAACACTGACCGAGCGCGGACGGTAGGCTTGGCGGCGGTGTGGAATGGGGTGACCTTCGCGACGGCACCTGGTGAGAAGCGCATGGTTCACCTCCCCTGTTTGCATCGCACCACCAATATGGGTTGCCGGCAGAACGATGCCAAGAGAGGGCGTGGTTGTCGGGTTCCCTCCCAGTGTCAGGCCAACAGTCTCCTGGCGCATGGGGTGCCCTGCCGGGGAAGGTCGGGTAGGTTCCTGGTCCCCAAGGTCCTTCATCGCGGACGGGCTGATGTCTCCTCGTCGTTTGCGGCCGGTGCTTGCGAGCGGGACCGCACCGTGGAGGGGGTTGGGGTCGGAGATGACGGCGAAGCGGGTGTCCGGGATCGGGTAGGATCGCCATTGGAGGTCGTGATGGTGAAAGCTGAGGGTCACAAGTTTCCCTTCCAGGGCGCAGAGGCGCTGACACCGGAGGTGCTCGAGGTCTTTCCCTACGAGTACCCCGAGCGGATGGCGATGGTGGAGATCGCCACCGACGAGTGGAGCTGCGTCTGTCCGTTCTCCGGTTTGCCCGATTTTGGGACCCTGGAGGTCCACTACGTGCCGTCCGACAGCTGTATCGAGCTCAAGTCGCTCAAGTACTACCTCACCAGTTTTCGTGGTGTCGGGATCTACCAGGAGCACGCGGCCAACAGGGTCCTGGACGATCTCGTGGCTTGCTGTTCGCCACGTTGGATGGAGGTCAAGCTCGACTACCGACTGCGAGGGGGAATCCACATGGTGGTAAGGGTTACCCACGGCGAACGGCCGAACGGCTAATTGCCGGGGCCCGCGGTGGGTCGCTGCGAATGGAAGCGCGTCCGAAGCAACGCGGGATCCAAGGCTCCGGGTTAGTGCTGCTGATAGGTGATGCGACCTTCTGTTGTCGCGCCACCCGAGAGTGCCCCCAGCAATTCGCTTGGCGAATTGCGTCCGGTCAGAGCGCCCAGGCGCGGGCAATACGCTTCAATCCACTCTGGCCCCTCCCCGCGCCGACAATTCCTAATTCCTAATTCCTAATTCCGCACTCCTACCTGCCCATGTATTCACCGCGGTGGCGCCGACGATGATCGCCCCGCCCACCATAGCCCACGTGGTGGGCTGCTCGCCGTGGACGATCCATGCCCACACAGGGTTGAGGACCGGTTCGAGAAGGAGCAGCAGTGAGACCTCCAGCGCGCTCACGCGGTGAATCC
>JBGMRN010000012.1:3004-32331 GCA_048061535.1 Thermoanaerobaculales bacterium
ACCGGTTCGAGAAGGAGCAGCAGTGAGACCTCCAGCGCGCTCACGCGGTGAATCCCACGGGCGAGGAAGACGTAGGCGAGGGCGATCTGGAAGATGCCCAGGAAGACGACGGCCGCCCAGTCGAGGGGGCGGATGCCGCCAATCGGCAACGCCATGGGCAGCGCAATCAAAAAGGCGATGAGGTTGCCGCAGGCGGCCGCTGCCAGGGCCGCCGACCCTGAAGGCCCGCTGCCGCGCCGGTCGCGGCCGAGCCATCGCAGGCCGATGATCGACAAGGCCCAGCTGAGCCCGGCGGCCACCCCGAGGATGTTTCCGTGGACGGGGTCCGGTGCGGTGGCTGAGACAGGTTGGACGCCGATGAAGAAGAGGGTCATTCCACCTGCGAGGGCGGCCATGAAACCGAGCTGGTTGCGGCGGACTCTTTCGTGGAGGAGCAGCGGGCTCAAGAGGAGTATGTAGAGAGGTGCCGTGCTTTGCAGAAAGATGGCGTTGGCAGCAGTCGTGAGCTTGTTGGCGAGGACATAAAGGATCATGGTCGCCGCATAAGCAATGCCCACAAGCCAGATCCGCCAGGTCCAGGCGCGACGTGCCGACGGGAGGAAGACCAGAAATGCAAGCACTGCGATGCCCGACCGCAGGCTCGCGACCTGCCAGGCGGCCAGCGAACACAGCTTCACGACCGCGCCGCCGGTGGAGAACAAGAGCGCGGCGCCGAGAATCATCAGGCGGTCGGTGGGCCGCGCGAACGGTCCAGGTGTTCGGTCGGTGGTGTGAGCCATCACGGCGTATCATACCCTTGGGGGCATTTCAGATTGCGAATTCCTAATTCCTCCTGTGCTACCATGTCGCCAATGGGTGTCTACATCGGAGACTCCACGAGCAAGCCTCCAGAAAGCAGGGGGCTTCTTTTTTGAACCGAAGACGAGTGGCTCTGAGGGATGAGTTCGGCCAAGATCTTGATGCTTTGGTGTGTTCGAAAAGCGAAGGCGTACCCCGACGCACGTTGTGTGTTTTCGTAAGTAACTTGAACACAGGAGGTTGACGGAGATCGCCGGTGAGAATCGCTCTTCTCAGGTTCGAGCGGCTGGGGGTTGCATGAAGGCAGGAAACACTGCGCGAACGATACTCCAGGAGGTGTTGGACGAGGCGGGGATGCAACGCACAGTGGCCCGCATGGCGGCGGAGATCTTGGAGCATGATGGCGACGATGTCATGCTGGTGGGGATCCACACTCGCGGGGTTCCCCTTGCAGACCGGCTGGCCCACTCTCTTTCCGATACGGCGGAGCACGAGATCGCGGTCGGCCGGTTGGACATCGCGCTGTACCGCGATGACGTCGGACCCTGGCGGCCCGCCCACCAGCAGCCGGTCCTCAAGGACACCCTCCTTCCGGATTCGATCGACGACCGCGTCATCTACCTTGTCGATGACGTTCTCTTCACCGGTCGAACCATCCGCGCTGCTCTCGACACCCTCATCGACTACGGTCGCCCACGAGCGGTACGGCTGGCGGTGTTGGTCGACCGCGGCCACCGTGAGTTGCCGATCGCCGCCAACGTCGTCGGGAAGGTGCTCGACACGACCCTGATGGAGGACGTACAGGTTCGACTCGAGGAGGTCGACGGGGTGGATGGTGTGTGGATAGGAAGGGAGGTCCAGGATGCCGATCGAATCGGCTGAGGCCCTCGCCGGCAAGGATGTTGTCGGCATCGATGAGCTCGGCGTCGGGGAGATCCAACTCATTCTCGACACTGCCGAGGAACTGCTCGAGGTCGCTCGCCGGCCGATCAAGAAAGTGCCGGCCCTGCGCGGCTACACTGTCGTCAATCTCTTCATGGAACCCTCGACACGCACGCGGTTTTCGTTCGAGGTGGCCGAAAAACGGCTCTCGGCCGACACCCTCAACTTTTCCTCCGCCGGGTCGTCGGTGACCAAGGGCGAGACCCTCTTTGACACCGCGCGCAACCTGATGGCGATGGCGCCGGATTTCATCGTTATCCGTCACCCCCACTCGGGTGCGCCCCATCGATTGGCCGAGGTTGTGCCGGCGTCGATCATCAACGCGGGCGACGGCGTGAACGAACACCCGACACAGGCTCTTCTCGACGCATTCACGATGCGCCAGAGATTCGGGAGTCTGGAGGGGTTGAAGGTGGTGATCGCCGGCGACATCCGCCACTCTCGGGTGGCGCGTTCGAACGCCTTTTTGCTCCACAAGATGGGGGCCGAGGTGCGTTTCGTGGCCCCCGCCTCTCTGATGCCGATAGAGGTCGAGAAACTCGGCGTCGTTTCCTTCCTTCGCCTCGAGCCTGCCCTCGAAGGTGCGGACGTGGTGATGATGCTGCGCATCCAGCTCGAGCGCCAAGGAAAGATGAACCTCCCATCGATGCGAGAGTACTTCGATTTCTTCGCCCTGACCCCTGAACGCCTGGCGCTGGCTGCTGAGCACGCTGTGGTGATGCATCCGGGACCAATGAATCGCGGGGTCGAAATCGACTCGACAGTGGCGGACGGCGAGCAGTCGGTGATCCTCGAGCAGGTCACCAACGGTGTGGCGATCCGCATGGCCATTCTCTACCTGCTCGCCGGAGGACGCAGTGAGTCGGCTTCTGATTCGTAACGGCCGGATCATCGACCCTTCCCAGGGCCTCGATCAGGGTATGGACGTTCTGCTCGAGGATGGGTGTGTCGCTGCTTTGAGCGAACGTTTGGAGAATCGCGCGGATACGCAGGTCATCGACGCGGCGGGGCTGGTGGTGGCCCCGGGGTTCATCGACCTTCACGCTCACCTCCGCGAACCGGGTTTCGAATACAAGGAGACCATCGAAAGCGGCTGCCGTGCGGCGGCCGAGGGTGGTTTCACCGCGGTTTGCTGTATGCCGGATACCGAGCCGGTCAACGACGATCCGTCGGTCACGGCTTTCATCCTCGAAAGGGCGGAAAAGGCGGGGCTGTCCAGGGTCTATCCGATCGGCGCGCTGTCCGAGGGTCTGGCGGGGGAGGAGCTCGCCGAGATAGGAGAGATGGTAGCTGCCGGCGCAGTTGCAGTATCAGACGATCACCGACCGATCGGCAATGCACTGCTCATGCGACGAGGGCTCGAGTACGCCCGCAGTTTCGATGTAACGCTGGCGGTCCACGAGGAGGATGTCGACCTGGCGAACGGAGGGTCGATGCACGAGGGGGCGGTATCCACCCGGATCGGCCTGGGCGGAATACCGACATCAGCCGAGGAAGTCTTGGTGGCGCGAGACCTTCTTCTGGCCGAGTTGACCGGTGGGAGGCTTCACCTCTGTCATCTGTCGACCACAACCGGCCTGGACCTGGTCCGGGTCGCCAAGCGCCGGGGGCTGAGGGTCAGCTGTGAGGTCGCGGCTCACCAGTTTGCGCTCACCGACGAGGACGTTGCCGGTGCGAAATACGATCCCAACTGGAAGACGAACCCTCCGATGCGGGGGGCGGCGGAGGTCGAGTCGATTCTCCAGGCGATTTACGATGGCACCGTCGACGCCATCGTTTCGGACCACGAACCACACCACATCGACGAGAAGGAGCTCGATTTCTCGGAAGCGCCTTTCGGTATCGTCGGGCTCGAGACCGCGGTGGCCCTGGCCCTCGACCGGCTGATTCACGGGCGGGTGATAGGACTGACGCAGTTGGTGCGGCTGATGTCGACCCGTCCGGCCGAGATCTTCAGCTTGCCCGGCGGCACTCTCCGCGAGGGCGCTCCGGCCGACCTCACGCTTCTCGACCTCCGGCTCCAGCGGACAGTCGATCCGGAAACTTTTGCCTCGCGTTCGCGCAACACACCTTTCTCCGGCATGCGCCTGAGGGGTTGGCCTGTGGCAACCATCGTCGGGGGAGAGGTCGTGTGGCAGGGGGGGCGTTTCCGGTCGGGCTGAAGACAGAAGGGTCTCCGATAGTCGAGTTGACTTTTTTCAGTACGCTGCCCGTGAAGCTCCGGATTTGCGCGACCGATAGGTGACGCGGCGTTCTGTCGTCGCGCTTCCCGAGAGAGCCCCCTGCAATTCGCCGGGCGAATTGCGTCCGGTCGACGCGCTCAATCGCGGGCAGTGCGCTTCAATCTACCCGGTTGCACCCACGCGCCGAAAATTCCGAATTCCGAATTCCGAATTCCACACTGTGCTATCCTGCCGCTCCCCGTGCGTTCCGGGCGCCCGGAAAAGACTGCGAGCGAGGCCCACGATGATCGAGGAAACCAACAACATCAACGAGTTCGAGCAGGCCCTCCGTGACAGCTTCAACGCCGAGGATCTCAGGGTCGGGTCGGTGATCCGGGGTACGATCGTCGCTGTCCACGGCGACGTGGCGCTGGTAGACGTGTCCGGCAAGTCAGAGGCAGTTCTGGATCGGTCGGAGCTGGACGAGCTTGGCACCGGCGATCCCGTCGAGGTCGTGGTGATTTCTTCGGGCGATGAAATCCGGGTGTCGCGCCGGCTCGCCCTTGAAGCCAAGCTCAAGGAGAAGCTCAGCGATGCGCTGGAATCGGGCGAGCCCGTCGAAGGCAAGGTTATGGGCCGCCGCAAGGGCGGTTTCGACGTGACGGTCGCGGGCGTGCGCGGCTTCTGCCCGATGTCGCTGATATCAGACATCCGCTCCGACGATCTCGACCAGTATCTGGGTGAGACCTACTCGTTCAAGGTCCTCGAGTACGATCCCGAGGAAAGCAAGCTGGTGGTTTCACGGGCGGCCCTTCTGCGCGCCGAAAAGGAGAGGCTTCGTGAGGAGTGCTGGACTCGCCTGGAGGTCGGTGCCGAGGAGACCGGACGTGTGCGGTCGATCACCGATTTCGGGGCGTTTGTTGATCTCGGCGGAGTCGACGGCCTGGTCCATGTCACCGAGCTATCTCATCGGCGCGTCGGTCATCCGAGAGATGTGCTGAAGCCCGGACAGGAAGTGGCGGTCAAGGTTCTGGAGCTGGACCGTAAGAAGGACCGCATTTCGCTGAGCATCAAGGCGCTGGAGGAGGACCCCTGGGCGAGCGTCGCGGAGCAGTTTCCGGCGCGAGCGGCCTTCGTGGGAACGATCGTGCGCAAGACGGACTTCGGGGTCTTCGTCGAGCTGAAACCCGGCCTCGACGGTCTCCTCCATGTCAGCCAGCTGCCTCCAGGATTGGAGAAGAGTGCTCCGGAGTTGGAGGTTGGCGAGGCGGTGCGGGGTTGGATCCGCGAGGTGGATGTTGAAAACCACCGTATCGGTCTCACCCTGCGGCAAATGCCGGACCGCGATCCCTGGGAGCGCATCGAAATGCGATACCAGGAGGGTCAGATTGTCGAAGGTACAGTGGAGAACGGGGTCGACTTCGGGGTTTTCGTCGAGCTCGAGCCGGGTCTCAGCGGCCTGATCCCGATCTCAGAGCTCGGGATTGAGAAAGATGCGGATCCACGAGCGGTCTTCTCGGCAGGAGAAACGGTGAAGTTGAAGCTTGTGAGCCTGGACGCCCAGCGCCACCGGATTAGCCTGTCGGTGCGCGCTCTAAAACGCGATCAGGATCGCGAGGAGTACCAGAATCACATGGGCTCCGGTGAAACGGCAAAACCGGCCATGACTGGATTCGGAGCGCAGCTCGCGGCGGCGCTCGAGCCGATCAAAAAGAAGACGACCCCGACAAAGAAAACCGTGAAACGGGAACCCACGAAAAAGACGACAGCGAAGAAGGCAGCGCCGAAAAAAGCCACCGTGAAGAAGGCGGTTGCCAAGAAGGCGGCGCCGAAGAAGGTCACCGCGAAGAAGGCGGCGCCGAAGAAGACGTCCGTCAAGAAACCGACGAAGAAGACGACGGCTGCGAAGAAGGCGGCACCGAAAAAGATGGCTGCCAAGAAGACGGCGCCAAAAAAGACCACCGCGAAAAGCTAGCCCACATATCTCACCAGCCTTCCTGGCGGACCGCCGAGAATTGCTGTGGAGGCGACGCCCGGATTCGAACCGGGGATCAGGGCTTTGCAGGCCCCTGCCTTAGCCACTTGGCCACGTCGCCGCCTTGGGGCCGCAATGTTATTGCAGGCTGGTCTGACCGTCAAGAAAACTAGGTTCTTCTTCATCCTCCCTTCTCCATCCTCCAAAATCCGCTCGCAAAAGCCCAGCCTGAGGCTGGGCATTGGCGAGAGGATTTTGGAGCGGGAGACGGGATTTGAACCCGCGACGTCAACCTTGGCAAGGTTGCACTCTACCGCTGAGTTACTCCCGCTCGGGTCCCCGTCTAGGGAGCCGGAAATGTAGCAATCCTTTTCCGCGGTGTCAACCGGCTAGTCGTTGGCCTTGGCCTTGAAGTCCTTGCCGATCCAGCCCCTGGCGGCTATGAGGATGAACGTGGACAGCATGGCGATGCAGGCCGTGATCAGCCACAGGGTCTCGGGGCTCTTGAACCCGTCGGCCGGGATATACTTCGCCATGAGGGTGCCCGAGTAGAGCGGAACGATTAGTTTGGTGAGGAACCACGGGAACTGGGCCACGCCCATGTAAACGCCGGTTCGTCCCTCGGGGGCGATCTCCGCCGCATACTGAAGGAACCTCGGCTGCCACATGGCCTCGCCCACGGACATGATCAAAAGGTAGGCAAAGAGCAAGTAGCCATTGGTTCCAAAGGCCAGGAGGAATGCCGGCGCCGCCATGATGAAGGTTCCGGCGATCATCATGTTGTAGACCTTCCGTTTTTGGGTCAGCGCGGCAACGATCGGCGCGAAGATGAAGATCAGAATCGGGTTGAAGTTTGCCGCGATCTCAAAGTACTCGCCGATCCAGCCCTCGTAGGCACGATTGATGTACGCGGGCAGCACGAGCCAGTTGTAGGCGAAGAGGGTCTGCACCGGGATCAGGGCGAAGATAAAAAACGTGAACTTGAGGTCCGTGAACGGGTGGTGGATCACCCAGTCCACGATATTGGCCCAGAGCCCGACCGGTCCCGCCTGGGTGCCGGAAACACCCTCGGACGTTTCCGCGGCGCCTGTCTCTGGATTGTCAGGGGTGTCTTTGTTCTTCTCGGCAGCCTTGATGGCGGCGGTCTCTGATTTCGAGGTGGCGATCGCCTTGGCGACCGTCGCCTTGTTGAGGAAGGTGATCGTGATCAGCAGGGCGGCCACCGTCATCGCCGCATAGACCCAGAAGACACCGCGGATACCGATGCCGAGGTAGTCGTCATCGCGAAGCAGAAACGCAAAGCTCGGGAGCCAACCGCCCAGGTTCATGAGCGCGTAAAGCATCGCGAAGGCCATGCCCGCGGTCTTCGGGTTGGTGAACTGTTTCACGGCGGTGTAGGCGCCGGGCTGGTACATGCCGTAGCCGACGATGATCAGGAGGATCCCGGCCATGGTCACGAGGTGGAGGGTCGAGCCGAGCCCGGCCGGTTGAAAAACAAAACCGGCGCCGGCGATCAACACCCGGCCCCCAAGCAGGAACAGGAAAGCCCAGATGAGGGCTCGGCGGACGCCGAACTTGTCGGCCACGAAACCGAGAAAGAACATCGACAGGGTGATGCCGAAGGTCAGTACGCCGACCATGAGCCCCGCCGGGACGTCCGGGTCGGAAACGCCGCGGAAGACATAGTCCGAAAAATAGATGGCCAGATAGCTGAGCACCCCGAAGTAGGCGGTCCCCTCGAGCACATAGGCCAGGTTCACCCCCCACAGCGCGCGCGGGGCGTGGATCAGGTCTATGAAGGGCTGGATGATCACTTTCATCGGGGTTTTTGGTGTTTCGGTTCCGGTCGTGTCGGCCATGGATCCTCCTCAACGTGTCGCGGTATTGTACACGCAGGTCTCCGCCTGTCGGGCCCTGCCATTGAACCGGCAGTGCCGGTCGCTACGTCGATTCCTCCCGGAACCGAATGTCGAGGCTTTAGGCCCGGTGCTCGCTCCTGAGCACCGCCCCGTCGGGCACCCGGCTCGGCTCGCCGCCGCCTCGGAAGGTAACTTCACCTTCGACCACGATGCCTTCACCAAAGGTTACGTCGCCCACCACGTGAAGGCTGTTACATCGGCGAAGCGACGGTGGTCCGTGCGGAAAGCGGGCGTCAAAGTCCTCGATCATCGCGTAGAAGCGGTCGTCGAGTTGGATCACCGGAGGACCTTCGCGCTCAGGAGCCAGAACAATTCGCCCGTCGAAGGTCAGGTCGAAGGCGTCCGAACGTACTCCCAATAGATCGTTGGTGGTCTTCACGGGTGAGAATCGGGTGCGAGGAACACGGACGGCGGCGGCCCGCGGGAAGAGTGAGAGTGCTGCGCCCATCGCCGTCTCGAGCTGTAACACCTTTGGCGAGGATGGATCCCGAGGATCGAGGTGCTTGCGATTGACGATGGTGGGCAGGGGGAGGAAGCCGCCGTTGGCGTCAAGCTGGGATTGGAGGACTGAGAGCCGCACCCAGACGTTGTTGGTGTTGAAGAAGCGGTGACGCTGCACATCCTGAAATGCGGACTCGTCCTCGGGTGGGCATTGGGCGGACTCGCGCAGGGTCAGGCGTCCATCCAGCAGTCGACAGAGATGTCCTCCCTTACGATCGGCAGGAGTCCGGTCGGCAGCCTCAATCAGGAAATCGAGACCCTCGGATTCCATGTGGTCGAGGAAGATCGGGTCGAGTACGGCGCCGAGGTTGTCTGCGTTGGAGACGAACGCGAACTCGATTCCCGCCGCCAGGAGTTTCCGAAGGACCCCGGAAGTGTGGAGCGCGGTGAAGAGATCGCCGTGGCCGGGAGGGCACCACCCGTGCTCGGAGTCCTGACCTTGTTGGACGGCGGGCGTCCTCGATGTCTCGAGCACCTTGGGCACCCGGTGCTGCAGAAAGCTCAGGGGAAGGTGTTCGAGGGCCAGTTCGGGAGAATGGGCGAGAGCGCGCTCCGAGTCCTTCGTCGTTCGGAAACTATCCATCAGCAGAAGCGGGATGCGGGTGCCGGTTTTCTCGCGGAAGGCGAGGATCTGGCGGGCGATCAGATCGAGAAACGTCAGTCCATCCCGAACCGGGAGCAGGGATTTGGCGCCTTCCAACCCCATGCTGGTGCCCATGCCTCCGTTGAGCTTGATCACCGCGACCCGGTTGAGGACCCCTGCGTCTGAAGATGAACTGTCACCGAGCTCTTCGAGGTCTGGCAGACCTGCCAGCTCTTCGATTTCGGCCTCAGGGAGGGTTCCGGTCTCCCCGGCACGAAGCCGATCGAGGTGAAAATGAAACGATGCGATGGCGGCCTCGGGCAGACCGGCCATCCGCATGATTTCGGTGAACAGGCTGTCCGACATCGGCGCGACTTCCTCCCCTCAGTGGGATTCTGTCATAATAGTAACGTGAACAAGGCGTGCATCGTCCTCTCGTGTGTGGCGCTGTTGGCTTCAGCAACCGGGGCGGTCGCTGGAGGTGTCTCCGGCGAGACGGCCGGTCGGTCGGGAACGCCCGGCGATCCCGACCTGCGCCGGATTGTGACCGACGTCAGCCGGGAGCATGGCGTCGACCCGAAACTGGTCGATGCGCTGGTACGCGTGGAATCCGGTTATGACCCGAAAGCTGTGAGCCGCCGAGGGGCGATGGGACTGATGCAGTTGATGCCGGATACCGCGCGCCGTCTGGAGGTGGATGATCCTTTCGACCCTGAGGACAACGTGCGCGGCGGGGTCCGGGAGTTCTCTCGCTTGGTGGACCGGTACTCCGGAAACCTCCAGCTTGCCCTCGCCGCCTACAACGCGGGAGAGGGGGCGGTGGCCCGACACCGCGGCATTCCTCCCTTTCCGGAGACCCAGTCCTATGTGGCTCAGGTCCTGGCCTTGTACACCGGTAAGCCCTACCGGCTCGCCGGATCATACCGAGTGATTCCTGTGCGCATGTTGAAGGGTCCGGGTGGACGGACGGTCATCACCAACGTGGGCCCAAGTAGTTCTTCATATGCCGTGCACCGCTCCGCGGGAGGCGACGGCCCGCTGCGTGGCGGATTCGGTTCAAAGTAACGGGTGCCTGCTTGGCAACCCGGTGAGAGGCGGGAGAAGGGTGAGGGCCATCGCTTTGAGCCGCTGTTTGAGGACGTTTTCCGCAGTCCTGGTCGTCTTGGTTGCGACGTCTGCGTGCTCCTCGATGATCTCCTCGGCGACCGGCAGCTTTGCCGATAGCCTGACGACGGCGGTCCTCAATCAGAACGATCCGGAGACGGTGCGCCAGGGGGCGCCCGCCTATCTGTTGATGATCGACGGGCTGATTGGCGACAGCCCCGACAATGAGGAGCTTCTCCTCGCGGGCGCCGGCCTCTACTCGGTTTATGCGAGCGTCTTCGTCGATGATCCCGAACGGGCCGTCCGGCTCGCCGAGAAGGGGAGGGATTACGGATGGCGGGCGTTGTGCCGCGATGATAAGAGAGCGTGTGGGACCTGGGCTCGGCCTTTCGCCGAGTTCGAGGAAACCGTCAGTGGCATGGGCGTGAAACAGATCCCGGTTCTGTTCGGCGCCGGCGCCGCGTGGGTTACCTGGATCCAGACCAGCAGCGGCGACTGGGAGGCGATTGCCGACAAGGCGCGGGTGGAGGCGATGATGCGGCGCGTGGTGGCGCTCGATCCATCCTACCGGGACGGTGCGGCCTACCTGTATCTGGGCATCCTCGCGACCATTCTGCCCGAAGCCATGGGCGGTAAGCCGGAAGTGGGAAGAGATCACTTTGAACGCGCCTTCGAGCTCTCGAAGGGACGCAGCCTGGCCGCAAAGGTTCTTCTTGCAAAGAGATACGCCCGTTTGGTATTCGATCAGGAGTTCCACGATCGGTTGTGTCGCGAGGTGATCGAGGCCGACCCGGTGGCCCCCGGCCTGACTCTCGCCAACACGATCGCCCAGGAGGAGGCGAGAGAGTTATTGGCGTCCTCCGACGACTATTTTGGAGACTGAAGACATGGGGATGATTCGATCGACAATGGTTTTCATATGGATTCTGGTCGCGGCGTCCACGGTGGGCGCGCAGAATGTGCGGTTCAAGATCGCGTCGATGGCGCCGGACGGCTCCGCGTGGATCCAGGAGGCGCGCAAGGGTGCAGCCGAAATCAACGAACGAACCGACGGACGGGTGAGCTTTCGCTTCTACCCTGGTGGCACCATGGGAGGAGACCAGATGGTGCTGCGAAAGATGCGAATCGGTCAGCTGCATGGGGGCGTCCTCCTTGCCGGCAGCCTTGCCAAAGTCGCACCCGACTTCGAAATCTACAATCTTCCGCTCATGTTCCGGTCGTACGCCGAGGTGGACTTCGTCCGCGAGCGTATGGACCGCAAGCTGATCGGGCAGCTCGCGGGTGAGGGATACGTCGTGTTCGGATTCATGGAGACCGGGTTCACCTACCTGATGTCCACCAAACCCACCCGCAGCTTTTCCGACCTCCGGGGACGCAAGGCATGGATGCCGGAGGGAGACCCGGTCTCGAAGGCGATCATGGACGCGGCCGGATTGTCGCCGGTACCGCTGCCGGTGTCGGACGTTCTGACGGGTCTGCAGACGGGTCTCATCGACACCGTCGCCGCTCCGCCGGTCGGGGCGGTGGCGCTGCAGTGGTTTACCAAGGCGACCTACATCACCGATCTGCCGATCACCTATATCTATGGCGCAGTCGTGGTGAGCGAAAAGGCCTTCAGCCGGCTGAATGCCGGTGACCGCGAAATCGTCAGCGAAGTGCTTCGGCGAGTCACTGAGGAGTTGGACGGGAGAACCCGACTCGACAACCAGAACGCCCGCAACGCGCTCGTCAAACAGGGAGTGACATTCGTCCTCCCTGAGGACGAGACGAGGCTGAGGTGGCGAGAGGTTGCGGCCGAGGCCACCGACCGGTTGATCGCACGGCAGCACTACGATGCCCAGCTCGTGGCTGAGATCGAAGGGCTCCTGACGGCCTTCCGGGAGGCCCCCTCGGCGACGGAGACCGACTGAGATCTCCCCGGTGTAGGTATGGTCACGTATCGAGACCGACGGCGCGCTGGGTATTGTGCCCCACAGTAGAAAGATGGTGAGAAATGCGGGCTAAAAGATATCGCCTTGTTGAACTTCGAAGGAACCGAGTGCCGGAGGGTGGTATCCGGCAGCGACCGAAATGTGGGCGCATTGGCGGTGGGGAGTACTGAGAGATGGCAGCCGATGCCCCGAGGGTTGTAGATCGGCTGCTGCGGGCGATCCACCTGCTCGAGGATGGGCTGTTGGTCGTCCTGCTGGCAGCGATGATCGTCGTCGCCGGCGCCCAGATCGTGCTTCGGAACATCTTTGACACCAGTTTCCTGTGGGCCGACCCCTTGCTGCGCATCGCTGTTCTGTGGGTGGCAATGATCGGGGCAATGGTAGCGACCCGCAGCGATCGGCAGATCTCGATCGACGCCCTGTCACATTTCCTGCCCTCTCGTTGGAGGGCTGCCTTGAGAGTCGTCACGGATCTATTCTCCGCGGCAGTGGCTGGAACGGTTGCGTGGCACGCCGCCCGCTTGGTGCTCGACGACCGGGCAGCCGGGTCGATGGTACTGAGCGCGGTGCCGGTCTGGGCCTGCGAGATGGTCTTGCCGGTGGCCTTCGGTGTGATCGCGTTGCGCTACCTGTTGTTTGCCTTGCGCCACGGCCGGGCGGCGGCGGTGGGAGAGGTTCGGTCGTGATCATCATTGGGATCGTCCTCGTCCTGCTGGCGATCATGGGTGCGCCCTTGTTCGCGATCATCGCGGCGGGTGCGCTTATCGGGTTTCAGCGGGTCGGCGTCGACTCGATGATCGTGCCGATGGAGATTTACAGGGTCTCCGAGATCCCGGTGCTGATCGCCATCCCGCTGTTCACGTTCGCAGGCTATCTTCTCGGTGAGAGCCGGGCCCCGCGTCGTCTGGTGAGGGTTACGAACGCCCTGCTGGGTTGGATGCCGGGCGGTTTGGCGGTGGTGGCGCTGGCGGTGTGTGCCCTGTTTACTGCATTTACGGGCGCCTCGGGCGTGACCATTATCGCCATGGGGGCGCTTCTCTATCCTGCCCTCGCCGAGGCGGGTTACCGAGAGCAGTTCAACCTCGGGTTGATCACAACCTCCGGCAGTCTGGGACTGCTCTTTGCCCCGTCATTGCCGTTGATCCTGTACGGTATCGTCGCCGAGCAGCCGGTCGATGATCTCTTCTTGGCCGGAATCCTTCCGGGTACCTTGATGCTGGTGTTGCTTTCGGCGTGGAGCATCCGCGAAGGTCGAAGGTTACAGGTTGCCCAGACACGGCCGCGGTTCGACCGCCGCGAGGCGGCCGCGGCACTGCGCGCAGCGATCTGGGAGCTGCCGCTGCCGGTACTCGTTCTCGGCGGAATTTACAGCGGCTTCTTTGCGGTTTCCGAGGCGGCCGCGGTCACCGTCATCTACGTTTTGGTTGTGGAGGTGGTCATCTACCGCGAGATCTCCCTGCGCCGTCTGCCCGAGGTCATGCGCGAGTCGATGCTGCTGGTCGGTGGCATCCTCATCATCCTCGGCGCGTCCCTGGCCTCGACCAACTTCATGATCGACGCTCAGGTGCCGGAGAAGCTCTTCGGTCTGGTCACCGCCCACATCTCGTCAAAGCTCGGTTTCCTGGTTCTTCTCAACCTCTTCCTGCTCGCCCTCGGAATGATGCTCGACATCTTTTCTGCGCTGGTGATTGTCGTACCGTTGATTCTGCCGATCGCCGCCGGTTTCGGGATCGACCCGATTCACCTGGGTATGATATTCCTCGCCAATATGCAGATCGGATACTGCACGCCACCGGTGGGAATGAACCTCTTCATCGCGAGCTTCAGATTTGAGAAGCCGATTATGCTCCTCTACCGCTCGGCTCTGCCCTTCTTGGCGATTCTCCTGGTGGCGGTGCTCATCATCACCTACTGGCCATGGTTGTCGCTGGTCCTGGTGCGCTGACGGCGGCGCTTGCGATCGTGCTGGCGGTGACTCTGGCCGCCTGCGCCGCCCGGCCGAAAGCGCGAAGCGTCCCCGTTCCGGACGCGGTGCTCGAAATCGTGCCGATCGACCAGTGGCCGAGCTCGGGGCCGGGGTTCGCCGGCTTCGCGAGGTGATCCTGAGCGAGCCCGATCTCGAGTCCGCAAACGGATTCTTCAGCAGGAGTCCATCCTTTTTCCGCTGTCGGACTGAAGATCGATATAGGTGTTGAGTCGGGTCTCGCCCTCATCCTTGAAATCGATGAATCGTGTGCCGATCCCCTGGATGCCCTCCCGCATCGGATTTGACCGACGGACCACCTCGGCGGTGCCCTCGATGAGTCCTCCCCCCGGAAGGCGGAAGAGAAAGCCGAAAACACCGCCGAGGGAGACCTCGTCGATGCCCTGAAGGAGCAGCCCCGATGCGGACACATTGACAGTCTGGAAGATCGTTCGTTCGCGGGTGGGGGAGACATCGATCTCGGCGTGAACGAGCACCCGCATGAAAACGCGAGGCGCGATATGGAGCAGGTCTCCGATCGCCTGCCAAAGTCTGGCGTCGACCCAATCGGCGCTGATGGCCCGGTTCACACCGAGATCGACGAGGGCCTGAGCGTCGTCCAGAAATTCGGACTCGGCGAGCAGCAGAAGCCCGGCATCACGGCAGGCCGATCCCTCGCTGCGGACGGCTTCGATCAGATCGTCGATCGAGAGTTCTGGAAGGGGGAAGCCCACGATCAGCAGCTCGAACGAGGTGCCGAGAACCAGATCGAGCAGAAACCGGGACGGATTCGCGGTATGAACATTGAACTCCGCTCGGCGAAGCATGGGCGCGACGCGCTCGACGCCGGCCTTGTCGGCGCCCACCACCAGCACATGCCGTTCAACGTCAGCCATAGAACCATCATACAGCGATTTCGCGCTGCAGGCTGTCAACTGTGCTAGCCTGTTTCTCGTCCGGAAGCGGCGCTTTTTTTGCAATCTCAGCGTTAAACAGCGAATTTCCTTGTGCGACGTACAAGAATACGGCTCTGCGGAAATCCTTGTTTTCCTTGATCTTGCAGAGAAATCGCTCGTTTCCGCTTCGAGAACTGCGCTGTCCCCTCCGGAGTTTCCGGACGGGAACTCGCACGCGCCCGAATCGGAGAGCTGAGTCGGTCGTTTGGCCGGCCCGACTAACCCGGCCGGGCGGTGAGGTGGAATGGAACGCGGATCGGAGAAACCCCGGACTGGAGACCAGCCGCGACGGCCGAGGGTGACCGGTGTCGTCACCTCGTTCAACGAAGAGCACAACATCGGTGCCTGCCTCGATTCCCTCATGTGGTGTGACGAGATCATCCACGTCGATTCGTTCTCGTCCGATCGCACCCCTGAGATTGCCCGAAGCTACGAAAAGGTCAGGTTTTTCCAGCGCCCATACTTCGGTGCCGGAGCGCAGAAAAACTGGGCTCTGCAACACGTCAACCACGAGTGGGTCTTATTGCTCGATGCTGACGAACGATGCACACCTGAGCTTCGGCAGGAGATCGAGGCGTTGTTGGCGGACGGGCCGAAGTACGACGCGTACACCATGAACCGCGATGTCTATCTTCTCGGGAAGCGGATCAGGTATTCCGGGTGGCAGCATGACCGTGTCGCCAGGCTTTTTCGCTGTGGAACCGCCTACTACGAGAACCGACGGGTACACTCCCTGCTCCACACGAGCGGTGAAGCGCCGATCCTCAAGAACTCTATCGAGCACCACATGGTGGATCTCAGCTTTGACGGTTACGCATTCCGTCTCGCGAAATACGGATATTGGGGGGCAGCCCAATGCTGGCGGGACGGAGTTCGGACCAGTGCTCTCGACGTATTCGTGCGTCCGGTCTGGCGGTTCTTCCGCACCTACATTCTGCAGTTGGGGATTCTCGACGGATCTCGAGGTGTGGTTTTTTGCCTTCTGCAGTCGTACAGCACGTACATGAAATTCGCGATTCTGTGGGGTTGGCAGACCAACGATGCCAGAGGGATCTCGCCCGTTCTCCCCGAGTTCGACGACAACGAGTCCACCTGGGAGGGACTCAGGGAGATCAGCGGGGAGGAGAAGGACAAACCGGGCCGGCAGGACGGCGGTGGTCAGTGATCGGTCGCCTCACATCGTAATTTCATTCGTGATCTGCAGGCGTGAGAGAGTTCGCGGCCGGGCCTCGTGGCAGCCTTGCGGAGACCAATCCGGCAAATATGGCGAAGGCGACCAGCGGAATCTGTTTGTGAAGGTAGGGATCGCCGAGAAAACCCAGAATGTAGACGCACGCGAGGATGACCGCGGTGCTCTGAGTCGCCCGGTTCGGGTAGGGGTCTCGTATCAGCTCCCAAAAAATCCACGCGAGGGCCACCAGACCCGCGAGACCGAGTTGTGTGACCACCTGCAAGTATTGGTTGTGGAGGTGGGGGTACCAGTAGACGGCCAGTTTGAGGTCGGGGAATCTGGTGTCCAGCAGGTTTCGGAAGGCGGGCATGGCACCGCCGACACCGGCGCCCAATAGCGGATGGGTGCGGAATATATCTTTCGAGACGATCATTGCCGCGACGCGTTCGCCGAGATTGCTGTCGTACTGGTGGTTTTCAAGGGCGTCGCGCAACTCATGATGCGCCGCGTCAACTCGTTGGTGAAACCTCGGGACCGTTGCGTAGGAGGACACCACCACAAGTCCGACGGCGGCAACGGCCCCAACGGCGGCGATCCTCGATCGTTGGCCTGCCAGGCGAATCGCGAATACTGCAAGCGCCCCGGCGAAGGCGAGTTGCCCGCTGCGTCCGATATTGATCAACAGCCCGCTGGCGACAAAGAGAAAACACGCGAGCCACGCGAGACTCCCGGCCGGAAACGCCTCGAATAGCGAAAATCGTGAGGAAGTGCAGGCTTGGCGCCGGCGAAGCGTCCCGGGCGCAACAGCCGCCCGGTTCAGAATCAAGAGGGAAGCCAGAGCCAGCACCATGCTGAAGTCGAGGTGCGACATGGTGGGTGAGGGGTTGCCGGGGTGTGCGTCGCGGAATTGGAGGAATCCGGTCAACACGCCGTAGGAGAGGGCCACCGAAATTGTGGCGCCGAGTATGAAGGCGGTCTCCGCCCGGCGGCGGAACACCGGGCCGACCGAGCTCGCGATGATCGGGATGAGCAGGAGGTATCGGTATTTCGTCAAATAGCGGAGGCCGGCGCCGGGGTCGGATGACCACAGGAGCGATAGCAGGTTGAGCCCCAGGAATACCAATACGGCAAGCGTCAGCCGGTGGCCCCTCAGAACCGAGAATCGTCGTGAAATGCCTGGCCCAAAGAGCCACAGCAGCATGATCAAGGCGGAGGCAAGGGATACCCAGGGCCGATACAGGGCCAGCGAAAAACCGAGCACCACGGTTAACCAACCGAGGTAGGTCTCGGTTCCGGGTTCTTCCTCGCCTTCTGTCATCTCAGGCCACCACTCCGTGGTGGCGGACTATAGCAGACGTCTGGTCCAGCCCATACTCCTCACTATCTTTCTACTGCGGGGCACGAAGCACTGCGCGCATCGGCGCTTTATCGATTTGCTCGTTCGATGTACCGCAAGTTCGACCTCGCCCCCAAAACAGCGAGAGTGCAGACACGCACCGCGCCTTGCACGCCTCGCGACGGAATCTGGTGAGCAGTGCGGGCGAGCCCGCAGGTCTCATCAGCCTCCGGCTGCGGCTGGCGACGCCTCGCGCCCAGTCGGTTTCTCGACCTCCGTCCGGACGGCGTCCATGTCGAGTTCTCCAACCTTGTCAAGTCCTGACGACATCCCCGCGTTTCCGATATCCGAGACGGTCTTCTTTCATCGCGCCCAAGCGCGGGGCAGACTTCAGAATTGAGAATCAAGAATCAAGAATTGAGAATTCGTCGTGGTCAGTTCACCTCGTCGTCGTTCCCGTTCGGATCGGGAAGAAACTCGGGTAGCCGGTACCGACCGCCTGCCGGAAGAGCGTCGAGGCCGTCCGGTGGGTTCTCCTCGGCGAGGGTGAGGTACTCGCGCACCTCTCCGGGAAGCTCGAGGAGGAAGCGGGACGGATCGAGGAGGACGTCGATCCGATAGCGGTCGCGGGCTACCATGGGGCGGATGAGGAAGAGCCGTTCGCGGGCGCGGGTGACCGCGACGTAGAAGAGCCGGCGCTCCTCCTCTTCGTCGTCGGCGCGAAAGCTCGGGAACCTCCCTTCGGCCAACCACATCAGGAAGACCGCCCGCCACTCGAGGCCCTTGGCCTGGTGAACCGTGGACAGGGTCACCAGCTCGTCGGGTGGGCCGGAGGCGGCCTCCTCGCCTGACAGGTCGTTGAGCAGGGTCACTTCGGACAGGAAGGAGTTGATGTCCGGATACGGGTCGGCAAAGAGGGCGAGCTGTTCGAGATCCTCGAGCCGAGCGCCCGCGTTCTCGAGATGGGCTCGAGCCCAGTCGCGGTAGAAGTCCTCCATCACCTTGCGAATGGCCTCTCCGGGTTGCCCGAGGAATTCGGAGGTGGAGAGCTGCCCCGTCAACTCCTGAAGCTCCGTGAGACCCGCACGGGCTGCACGTGGCAGGCGCAGAACGCCCGGGTCGATACCATGCAGGCGGTGGAGCGGGTCCGCGCCCGAAAGGCGCTCCCAAAGCCGGGCCGCGAGACGTTGGCCGAACCCGTCGCGCAGCTTGACGATGCGTGCAAAGGCGACTTCGTCCCGAGGATTGTCGACAAAGCGAAGGTGGGCGAGGACGTCCTTGACATGGCGGTGCTCGAAGAAGCGCAGCCCCGAGCGGACCCTGAACGGGATGTTGCGACGGGTCAGCTCCACCTGGAGGTCGAGGGAGTGTGCGTGATTCCGGTAAAGCACGGCGAGGTCCTCGAGGTCGAAACCCTCCTCTCGGAGCTCCAGAATGTGGTCGGCGATGTGGGAGGCCTGGATCTCCGGAGTCGGCGCCGCGACTTCGAGCGGAGGCTCGCCGCCTTTTCGCACCGGTCGCAACACCTTTTCAAACTGGCGCTGGTTGTGGGTGATGGAGGCATTGGCGAGGGTGAGGATCGGAGGTGTTGACCGGTAGTTGGTTTCCAACCGGAGGACGGTGCAGTCCGGGTGCCGTTCCGGGAAGCCGATGATGTTCTCGAAGTCCGCACCGCGAAAGGCATAGATGGATTGGGCGTCGTCGCCGACGACCATCACGTTGCGTTGGGGCCCCAACATCGCGTCGATGATATCCGCCTGCAGCCGGTTGGTGTCCTGGTACTCGTCGACCAGGATGTGACTGAAGCGTTCGCGCAGCTCCTGTCGGGCACGGGGGAATCGGGTCAGCAGGAGCAGCCAGTTCAGGAGCAGATCGTCGAAGTCCATGAGATCGGCCCGCCGCTTGCGTTCGAGGTATCGCTTGAAGACCGCGGCGATCAGCTCCGCCTGATCGGCGAACTGCGGTGCACGTACAGAGAGAACGGACTCGAGGTCGCGGCCTGTGTTGATCACGAAGCTGTAAAGATCGACCAGCATCCGTGACTTGGGCATGCGACGGCCAGGTACTTCGGGGATGGCATCGGCCAGGGCGCTGCCCATGAGCTCGGAAGCATCCTCGCGGTCGAGGATCGAGAAACGTTGGCTATAGCCCAGGAGCTCCGCGTAGCGTCTGAGAATTCGATGACCTGCGGAGTGAAAGGTCCCTCCCGTAACGCGGGTCGTGCCTCGCTCCACGAGCTGATCGACCCGTCCCATCATCTCTCGTGCGGCTTTGTTGGTAAATGTGAGCAGCAGGATCCGCCCGGGCGGCACGCCGTCCTCGATCAGACGGCTCGTACGGTACACCAATGTGCGTGTTTTGCCGGTGCCGGCGCCGGCAAGAACGAGCATCGGACCTCCGGGGTGCATTACGACTTCGAGTTGTTGGGAGTTGAGCTCCTCGGAGTACCGGACGCGATGAAGCCCACCCCGCTCAGCCCCCCGGGTCATGGAAGACTGACGGGGCCGGGGAGGTAGCGATCGAAGGACAACGCCAGACCCTTCCCGTAGAGCATCAGGGTGGACCGAAGACGGGCGCCCGAGTCGTCGAGAGCCTCGATTGCGGAGGTGAACGGCGCCGGCACACGCAACTCGATGTCTTCTCCAGCTCGGGCGTCAAGGGCAAACCGGATGGCCCAACCGAGGGCCGCCAGCGCAGCGTTCTGGGTGCTTCCCGCCACCGGTCCGATCTGGCCGGCGCCGCCATAGGCATAGGCTGCGTTGCGCGATCCCTGCTGGACGAAGGCCGCGCGTAAGCCCCTCTCCTTGAGCCAATAGATGTGATCAACCTCGCGCGTGATATTGCGGTTGACACGGTCGAGCCGATCGAGATCAGCCTGGCCGCGGCGAATGAGAAGGTCAGAGGTGACATCCTGACCCGGATAGAGGCGGGTGAGAGCGGAAGCCAGTTCATCGGCCACCGCCGGCGAAAGCGCGAAGAGGAACACCGGCGCGATGGGCGTGAATCCGTGTCGAAGCAGCAGCGCCTGCACGTTGGCCTCGGCAGGGACCATGGCCAGAAACTCCCGCGCTCCGGAGCGTTCGCCGTAGGTGAGGACCCGGGACAAGAGTGACTCGCCTGCGCCCCGACCCCGGTGCTGAGGAAGAACCCAGAACTCGGAGAGTACGCACTGGAGGGACCGAACATGGGTTGCGGCGAAACCCAGGGTCTCGTCCTTTTCGACGGCCGTGAAGAACCCGTCAGGGTCATGGGTGATGAGGTGGTTGAGGTCGGGGTCGACATCCATTTCGAGGTCGAGGATCCCGTGGCTGGAGGGGAAGGCGGGGATGTCGGCGGCGGCGGCATCGCGCAACACCGCGATCCCCGGCAGCTCCTCGCGGTTTGTTCGGCGTACCTTGACCCTCGCCATCACCTCTCCGATCGGGACGGTGAGTTTAGCAGAGAGAAGAGGGGAAATAGGAGAAGAGGAGCAGAGGGGAGGGGGGATATGCGGATTGGGGCGAGGCTACAATGGCGGACGCAAGGAGACGAGACATGCCCAAGGTCCTCAATGTCAGAGTGCGCCGAGACGTTGCCTTCGAAACCAACCGTGACCACTGGCTCAATGAGCTTCGGATCCTCGAGGCTCAGCGCCGGGAGCTCGTCGCTGGGGGCGGCGAAAAAGCTGTCGAACGACAGAGGGCCCAGGGGAAGCTGCTGGCCCGCGAAAGGGTTGCGGCATTGATCGACGATGGCACCGAGTTGCTCGAGTTGGGAATTTTCACCGCCTGGGAGATTTACGAGGAATGGGGGGGTGCGCCCGCCGCCGGCGTGGTGGTGGGTCTCGGCCGGGTCATGGGGCGCGAGTGCGTGATCGTGGCCAATGACGCCACTGTCAAGGCGGGAGCGTGGTTTCCCCTCACGTGCAAGAAGATCCTCAGGGCTCAAGAGATCGCCCTGGAGAATCGACTGCCGGTGATCTATCTGGTGGACTCTGCGGGCGTATTTCTGCCGATGCAAGACGAGATCTTTCCGGACCGCGATCATTTTGGCCGGGTTTTCTTCAACAATGCTCGGTTGTCCGCGGAGGGCATCTACCAGATCTCGGCGATTCTCGGCTCGTGCGTGGCAGGAGGCGCATACCTGCCCATCATGTCCGACGAGGCGGTGATCGTGGAAGGAACCGGAACCATCTTCCTCGCCGGCGCGCACCTCGTGCAGGCCGCCATCGGCGAGAGGATCGACAACCAGGCGCTGGGCGGCGCCCAGGTTCAGGTGGACATTTCGGGAGTTGTGGACGATCGTTTCCCGGACGATTTGGCGGCGATAGAGCATATCCGTACCCGGATCGGCGAGCTCGCCCGTCCCCGCCTCGCTCCGTTTGACCGCATCGAGTCCCGGGCGCCGCTCGGCGATCCGGAAGACCTCCTGGGGTTGCTGCCGGTGGACCGAACTCGGCCGTACGATACCTACGCTCTTCTGGGAGCTCTCCTCGACGGCTCGGAGTTTGCCGAGTACAAGGCCACGTACGGGCAAACTTTGGTCTGTGGAACCGGCCGAATCGACGGCTGGGCGGTGGGCATCGTCGCCAATCAGCGAAGCGTCACCCATCGGCGACGTGGCCTGACGGACGCGAACATGGAGATGCAGATCGGAGGCGTGATCTACGCGGACTCCGCCGACAAGGGCGCCCGTTTCGTGGAGCTGATGAACCAGAAGGGGATTCCCATTATCTTCTTGCAGGATGTCACCGGTTTCATGGTCGGCTCCACGTCGGAGCGGGAGGGCATCATCAAGGACGGCGCCAAGATGGTCAATGTGGTCTCCAACACAGTCGTGCCGAAAATTACGGTATTTGTCGGCAACTCGTTTGGCGCGGGGAACTACGCCATGTGTGGGCGTGCGTACGGGGCGCGTTTCTTCTACGCATGGCCGTCGGCCTCGATCGCGGTGATGGGTGGGCAGCAGGCGTCGGAGACCTTGCTCGCGATTCAGCTCAAGAACCGAGGCGAGGATGTCTCCGAAGAGGAACGAGCGCAGTCGCTGCGTGAGATCCAGGGGCGTTACAAAGCTGCTTCGAATCCCCGATACGCCGCCGCACGGCTATGGGTGGATGAGATCATCGATCCCAGAAGCACCCGCGCGGTGCTCGCCCGGAGTCTCGAAGCGGCGGCCCACCAACATAAGATCGAGGAGTTCAAGGTGGGAGTGCTGCAGACATGAGAAACGCTAGTCTTGTGAGGTGGAATTTGAGATGAAAAGCGGGCGGATACGACAGGTCATGGGGTTCAGCTCGGCGATCCTCATATTGGTCGTGGGTGCGGCGGTTCTGGGCGGGCCTGCTGCCGCCGTCGGCGGCGAGAAGAGCGCCAAGCAGAGCACCAAGCAGAAAACCAAGCAAAAGGTCAAGGAACTCCCTCCTCACTGGTATGTGTGGCTCGAGGAAGAGGTCTACCCCTTGATTACGCCCGAGCAGCGGCGGGCCTTCGTTGCCCTGGAAACCGAAGCGCAGCGCAAAGCATTCGTTGAGCGGCTCTGGGTTCTCTGGGGGAGGCAGAGTGGCATCGGAACTGCGTTTCGGGGCATCTATGAGGAACGCTTGTTGATCGCTCGAACCGAGTTCGGAAACACCATCGAGGACCGGGCGCGGATCCTGCTGATTCACGGGCCTCCGGCTTTTCAGCACATGGTGAATTGCGACGCGATTTTCCAGCCCATGGTGTTCTGGGGCTGGCCGTATATCGAGGGGTTGGGGGAGGATGTCGTCGTACTCTTCTTCCGGCGTGATGGCCTGGATCGATGGAGGATGTGGACCACACTCGATGGCATGGGAGTTCTGTACGTTTTCGGCGCCCAGAGCCAGCTCAGTCGAAGCATAAGGCCCGGTGGCCGCCTCGACAGCCCCGCGTTCAGGTGCCCGAACGGCGATGTCACGATGCGTCTGCTTGCCGCCGCCAGGGCTTGGAGTAACGATCCCAAGACCTTGAAGGCCATGAACCACATCCTCACGGGCGAACGCGCCGGCCCGGAGTCGACTGCGGTGAGGTTCATGGCGTTTTCGGCCTTGCTCGACGACGATGCCGAACCGCTCGGTTTTTCGGTGAGCGGCCACTCGAAGGGCGGGCGCGGCGGGCTGGTTGAAGTGGGCTTTGCCATCGACGTCGACAGCGCCGAACTCGGAACCACTGAGGTCGGGGATATCGATGTTGTTCAGCTGGATGTCATCGGCGAGATCACGCGCAACGAAATCATGGTGGACCGGTTCCGCTATCTCTTTTCGGTTCCCCAGGCCGAGGACCGCCTCGGACTGCTCCTTGACAGGCTGATCAGGCCGGGGGCCTACCATTTGCGGCTCAAGGTCGAGGATGTTCATTCGAACCGTGCCGGCGTCCTGGAGTATGACTTCACGGCCGAACCCGTCGAAGAGGAGGACGAAGATGAGGAGCTCCTCATCGATGCCCTCGCGGGCACGCTGGTGGCCGCCGTCGAAGACGAAGTGCTGGCGGAGGAGGATCCGGAAGAGCAACCTCTGATCCGGCTCGTGGGTCCGCAGGGCGATGCGGTCAGTGGATTGCGCCGCTTCGAGGCGGTGACCCGCGAAGAGGTCGCTCGCGTGACCTTCTTGCTCGACAACGAATCGATCCTGACCAAGAATCGTCCGCCGTTCGACGTCGATCTCAATCTCGGTCCCCTGCCTCGACTGACCGCGGTGACCGCTATCGCCTACGATGCATCCGGAAACGAGATCGCCCGTGACGGTTACACCCTCAACGTCGGGCGTGAGAGGTTCTTCGTTCGGCTCGAACCGATGTCGCCGGCAAACGTGCCGGGTAGCAGTGTCCGGGTGGCGGTGGAGGTGAACATTCCCAGCGACGGCGAGTTGGATCGAATCGAGCTGTACTGGAACGACCAGCTCCTGGAGACGCTCCATGAACCGCCGTTCGAGGCGATGGTGCAGCTCGACACCAGCGAGCAGTTCGGTTACCTCAGAGCGCTGGCCATCCTGACCAACGATGCCCAGGCCGAGGATCTGCGGTTCGTCAACTCTCCCCAGTTCGGGAGCGTGGTTCAGGTGACTGTTGTCGAGCTGCCGGTGACGGTCCTCGACAAGAGCGGAAGTCCTGTGGAGGACCTGGCCCTGGAGGACTTCAAAATCTTGGAGGACGGCGTCGAGCAGACGATTTCCCATTTTTCGATGCACCGTGACATGCCCGTGAGGCTGGGGATCGTGATCGACACCTCCGGTTCGATGGCCACCACCCTGCCGACCGTTCAGAGGGTGGTGATGGGCTTTTTGCGAAATCTCCTGCGTCCTCGAGACCGGGCCTTTATCGAAACCTTCTCCGACCGACCGGACATGCTCGCGGGTTTTACGGCCAACTTCGAGATCATCGAAAACGCGCTCCTTGCGCTTTACGCCGATCGGGCGACTGCGTTTTATGATGCCATCATCGTGGGTCTCTTCCAGTTTTCGGGAGTTTCCGGCAGGCGGGCGATGGTTGTTCTCTCCGATGGTGACGACACCGCGTCGAAGAACGAGTTCAGCGATGCGCTCGGTTACGCCCGGCGCATGGGGGTCACGATTTTCGCCATCGGAGTCGATCTCCCGGCATCGAAGATCACCACGAGGTGGCAGCTGAACAAGCTGGCGAGCGTGACTGGAGGCAAGGCGTTCTTTGTAACTGAGAAGTCCGGGCTGGGTAGAATCTACTCTCAAATCGATCGCGAGTTGAGAACCCAGTATCTGCTTGCCTTTACATCGAACTCCGAGCGACCCTCGGACAAGCTGCGTAAGATCAAGGTCGAGGTTGCACGCAAGGGCGTCAAGGTGCGGACCATAACCGGCTACTATCCTGCCGGGAGCGGGTAGATTCAGGGATGACCGTGGATCGATGAACGGGCGGAGGTTGTGACGGTGCGTATTTCATGTTTTTGGGCGAGGACCGGCGTGCTGCTGGCGATGGTCGTGGCTATCGGGGTGGGAACCGCAGTTGGAGGTGACAGTAGATCCAAGGAGGCTCGCCATGATATGGAGTGGGGCTTCAAGGCTGCGCGGCGCGGATACTGGCAGCTGGCCCTGCAGCGGTTCGAGCACGCCAATGAGCTGACGCCGGACCAGCCGCGTATTCTAAACAATATCGCAGTGGCCCAGGAGGCCAATGGTCTTTTCGAAGAGGCGCTTCTCACCTACCAGACGGGTCTCGCCATCGCTCCCAAAGACAGGGCTTTGCACCGGAATTACACGCGGTTCAAGGAGTTTTACGAGAGCTTCGTGGCCGAACCGGAGGAGCCCGACGATCCGGAAGCCGGCGATGAGGAGACTGTCGCGGAGGGGGCGGACGATGCGTAAGCGAATCGGTGAGTTGATGCTTCTCGTTGCGGTTGTGCCGGCGTTGTGCGGCGCCGGCACCCGCGAGATCCGGATGACGCTGCACTTGCCGCCCGAGCTCGACATCGACGGGACCGAGACGATTTTTGTCGGACCGATCATGATTGAGCCTCGCAGCGGCGAGGAGACCGAAGCTGTGGATCTCACGGCGGCCCGCGAGTTCGAGATCTACCTGCGCAAAATCCTGCGTCGGGACGCCGCGCTCCATCTCGTTCCCGAGCCCGAAAAACCTCGGCCCCCGGGGGAAAAGCTCGGAACCCTTCTGGAACGGCCGGAGTTCTGGCGCAAGATCGGCAAGGACACCGGCGCGGATCTGGTGGTGGCCGCTTCCATCGACGTCAAGGTCCTCGACCGAGCGGGCTACACGACGGAGGAGTACGTGTCCCCCCAGGACGGCAAGACTTACTTTCGGCAGGTCTTGGTGGAAGAGACCGGTTTCAGCTACGACATCCTGCTGGTGGTTGTGGATGCCGCCGACGGCTCGGTGATGCACGAGGAGCAGATCACTGATTTCAACCCTCGGAACGAACGCAAGCTCGAGGAGTACACGGACATGTTTACCGACCTGTACACTCTCCAAAACCGGCTCGTCGGGATCTTCGTGCCGCGCGCGATTCAGGTCAAACGTACGCTGTACACCGATTGAAAGAATGCGTGGGATCGAAATCTTTCGTTGTATGGATGCCGGTTTTCCTGGGTTGGTCTTGGATGCGCCGTTGCACGTCACGGAGGTATAGATGAAATCATGGGCGAGAGTGCTGGTTCTGGCTCTTTTCGTGGCTGTTCCCGCGGCCGCTCAGTTGAATCCATACAACCCTTTTGTCGGTGGCAAGAACAAGGTTCGGTGGGACAAATTCGAGTGGAAGGTCTTCGAGACCCCGCATTTCAAAATCTCGTACTACGACCGGGTCGAGCCTTCGCTCGAGAAGATCGCCTCCTACGCCGAGAGCGCATACGACGAAATCGCCCACAAGCTCAACTACCAGGTTCTTAAACCGATCCCGATCATCTGCTATGCGACGCACGCCGAGTTCGAGCAAACCAACATCATGGTCGGCTTCATCCCCGAGGGGGTCGGCGCCTTCGCGACTCCGGTGCGCAACCGCATGGTCCTCCCCATCGACCTACCCGACCGCGAGCTGCAGGGTCTCCTTCAACACGAGCTGACTCACATCTTCCAGTATGAGATATTTTTCGGAGGCAGGCGAGGACGGGCCATCTATGCACGGCCGCCGCTGTGGTTCATGGAGGGTATGGCGTCGTACTTCGGGGACGACGAGAGTACCCGGGACGAGATGTACATGCGTGACGCGGCGATGTCTGACAAGGTCCCATCGGTGAGCGCGCCTCCACGCGGCTTTCTCGCCTATCGTTTCGGCCACAAGATCTTCGAGTATATTGAAGAGGAATGGGGCGACGATGTTGTCCGCGACTTCGTCTTTTCGTTCCGCGGGAACTTTGGGGGCCAGGTCGGGCGGCCGGTCGGCAAGACCCTCAACATGGACATCGAAGAGTTTGACGCCGCCTTCCGCACCTGGCTGCGTCGGAAGTACCAGATCCACGGGGATCGCGGCGTTCCCAGGGAGTTCGGGCGCAGGTTCCGCATCCAGGGATTCCTCGACTCGCACCAGACCTCACCCGCGATCTCGCCTTCGGGTGACCTGGTGGCGGCATTCACGACCTACAAGGGCGATGTCGACGTCGCCCTCTTCGGTGTCCCGGATAGGCGGCTTTACAAGAACCTCACCAAGGGGAACACGACCAAGTACCAATACCTTGTGGCACAGGGGCTGACGGTCGGCCCGGCTGAGGGCCGCGACCTCGCTTTCTCCCCGGACGGCAACCACGTGGCAGTGTTCGCGCGAACCGAGCGTACCCGGTCGCTGCTCTTGCTCGACGTCCTCCACGGCGGAATCGACCGCCGGTACAATATCGACCTTCCGGTGGATCAGGCGGCCCAGCCGGCATATTCCCCGGATGGCCGGACCGTGGCCTTCCATGCCGTGAAGGAGGGGCAGTTCGACATCTATCTCCTCGATCTCGAGACCGGTGCCATTTCGAACCTGACCGACGACGCCCGTTACGACGCGGCGCCGACGTTTTCTCCCGACGGCTCACAGGTCGTCTACACATCGAAGGAGGATGAAAACGGTAAGCTCGTCCGCCTCTACCTGGACGATCCCAGCCGCCGCGAACAACTCACCTTCGGTCCCGGTGAGGACGACGGGGCCGCATTCTCGCCCGACGGCGAACGCTTGTACTTCTCTTCGGATCGACAGGACGGGATCTTCGACATCTACCGTCTCGACCTCGACACCCGGCATTTGACTCGTCTTACCCATCTTGTCGGTGGCGCGATCAACCCGGTGGCGGCCAAAACCCTCGAAGGGGAACGGGTTGGTTTCCAGGCCTACTCGAGCGGTATCTGGGGCCTTTATTCAGCCGATGCCAACCAGGGCGAAGATGTCGGGATCTCCGAACCTCCGGCTCAGGAAGTTCATCTTAAACCCTTCGTACCTGCGGTGAGCATCGCCGTGGATCCGGAGAAGGGCCAGAAGGTCAAGCGCCGCAAGTTCTTTCTCGAGGATGCCGGCGCCTTCGTCGGCGTCGACACCACCAACCAGGTCCTCGGCCAGGCCTATGTCACTTTATCCGACCAGTACGGCGACCGCCGCATCAGCCTCTTGCTCAATACGATCGACACCTTTTCGAACTTTCAGATCGCCTACTTCAACCTCGAACCCCGACTTCAGTGGGGCGTTACGATCTACGATTACCGGACCTATTACATCACCGGGTTCGACCCCATCCGTGGGAACGTGACCTCGAAGCAGCAGACCTACCGATTTACGGCCGCCGAGTTCACGGCCCAGTACCCCTTTTCGACGTACTACCGGGCCTCTGTGAGGGGGGGGCTCCTCGACCGCCAGTACGCCCAGCCCTTCATCGATCCAGGCAGTGGTGAGCTCGTGTTCACCCAGGTAAAAAACCAGAGTCCATATGTTGGGCTCGGGCTTGCGGGGGACACGACCATGTGGAGGAGGTGGGGCCCCCACAAGGGCGCGCGCTGGGAGACTCGCTACTACTACGGCTACGACCTCGACGGTGGTGGAACCCTGACCAGCAACGTGGAGATCGACGCCCGAGCGTACGTCCCGCTATCCCAGCGCAACGAGCTCGCGTTTCGCTTCTGGGCGGGTTACGCCAACGGCAACCAGCCGTGGATCTACTCTTTCGGCGGCCTCGACACCCTGCGCGGATATCCGACCAGGTCCCTTTCGGGCAACCGGACCACCTTTGTCAACCTCGAGTGGCGCTTCCCGTTGGTTGACCGAATGGATCTCGCCTTTCTCCGCTTGAGCGGAATCAGAGGACGCCTCTTCTTCGACATCGGCGCCGCTTGGTGGGAGAAGGATGGGGTCAAGTGGAACATGTTTGGCGAGTCAGGGTTCACCTTTATCGAGGACGGTCGGCTGGTCGATGGTGTCTCATCCTACGGTTTCGGGCTCGATATCAACCTCCTCGGCCTTCCGATGCATTTTGACTGGGTCAAGATCTGGGACCTCAAGGATGTTCTTCGGGATACGCAGGTTGACTTCTGGATCGGTGCCCGGTTCT